>CABRDB010000035.1 GCA_902469555.1 uncultured Collinsella sp.
GCTCCTCGCGGGCGTCCTCGAGCTCACCGTACTCCTCGACCAGGGGCATGAGCTCGTTCACCCGCTCGACGATGCGGCGCTGCTCGGCGAGAGGCGGAATCGGAAGAAATAGCTCTTTTAGCACTGCTGCTTTGATTCCTTTTGCGGTCGTCCCCGTGGCATGATCCTTAACTTGAATTTGGAACAGTGGAGATAGAATTATTTGGCAGAACAGGGCATTGTCTGGACCAACTGTGCCGTAATTCTGAAGGGTAATGACACGCTGTCCACAGCTGCAACGTTTCATTTCGCATATCGCGCAATACCCCATCGGGGCTTCGGTTGTAAACAGCAAATCGCCACGGTGGGTCTCTCCGCGAGACAAGCGTGTTGCATATTCGTCTTCTGAAATATACTCCTCGCGTGTGTAATCAATATAGCCTTGGCGAATGTTGCTCGCAGTCATTAGTCGAACACCTGAAGGTGATTTGTGAGGTGTTTTACCCCTGTAATCAATGAAGTTATATACGGTTTCCAGCCTTGCCCAAGCCCACCCCTCGGGCAGCTCCTCAAACGGCACTTCGTTCGCGATGCACTTATCGCTAGTCACGCGACCCTTGGCATCCACCTTCTTCTCATAGGGGGAGCCATCGGAACCGATATAGATAATGCTCTCCCCGCCCTTCGGGAATTTAGCCTTACCCTCAGCAATAAGCTTATGCTTCTCTTCACGAATACGCTCAAGCAGGACGCTTGCAGGCTCATCACTCGGGTCTTGTGGAACGAGCTTTCCCTCAATCGCCATTTGCAGGATTGAGTTCTTCAGGTCTTTTGCCTTCATCTACGCCTCAATCCCAAGAATCTCGCAAATACGAGCAAGCTTCTGGTCAATCTCGGCATCGAGCTTAGCGCGCTCTTCTTTGTAGTTCCTGATCAGTTCGTCAGGCGGTAAGATCTCCTCTTCCTCGTGAGGATAGCCGCACACGTCAAAGTTAAAACCGCCGTCTCGCAACTCGTCAACCGTATAGTACTTGGCCTTGGGATTGCCGTCTTCCTCGATATCCCGACGGTTCTCCCACCATTCCTTTACAGGTGCAAAATGTTCGATCCTAATGGGCTTGGTCTTAGAGAAGTGTTTATACCCCTCGGGCATGTCCATGCGATAGAACCAAACGCCCTCAGAGGCCCCCGTATTATCGAAGAACAGAACGTTAGTAGTGATGCTCGTGTACGGAGCGAAAACACTCTGTGGAAGGCGCAAGACAGTATGCAAGTTCATGTCCTCAAGCAGGCGACGCTTGATCTCCGTCTTTGCACTATCCTGGCCAAAGAGAAAACCATCCGGAATGATAACAGCAGCGCGGCCGCCTCGCTTAAGACGATAAAGAATGAGTCCAAGGAATAGATCTGCGGTCTCGGAGCTACGGAGTGCAACAGGGAAGTTGTTTTGCACCGATGCACTCTCGGACCCGCCATAGGGCGGGTTCATAAGTACGACGTCAAACTGGCCGTCAGGCTTGTGCTTCCACTCGCGAACATCCTTCTCGAGAGAGTTATCGTGAAAGACTTCAGGATTATCGATATCGTGCAACAGCATGTTGGTCACGCACAGCAGGTAAGGGAGCTGCTTCTTCTCGATGCCGTAGACCGATCTTGCATAGAGTTCACGATCGGCTGGAGTCTGAACCTGGGAGTCGAGAATCTTGAGGGCGCTCGTCAAAAAGCCGCCCGTGCCACACGCGAAGTCAGCCACAGTCTCGCCGAGCTTGGGCGCAAGTGCCTGGGCCATAAAGTCAGTCACCGCTCGGGGCGTGTAAAACTCGCCGGCATTACCCGCGGACTGTAAGTCTTTCAGGATGGTCTCGTAAATTTCACCGAAGGCGTGGCGCTCTTTGTACTCGGTAAAATCAACCGACTCGTCAATCTCGTTGATGACTTGACGAAGTAGAATCCCATCCTTCATGTAGTTGTTGGCGTCAGTAAAAGCAGCCTTGACGACGACGTGTCGCAAAGGCGCATCAGGTGCAAGCTCAAGACTCTCAAGAGTCTTGAATAGATCATTGTTCACAAAGTCGAGAAGCTCATCGCCAGTAAGCGCCTTGCCGTCTTTCGCATCGTGCGCCCAGCTATACCAGCGCAGGCGCTCGGGGATGATGGACTGATAGGAGTCATCGTGAAACTCCCACTCCTGCTCCTTGGCATCGTAAATCTTGAGGAAGAAAAGCCAAGTCATCTGCTCAATGCGCTGCGCATCGCCATTGATGCCGGCGTCTTTGCGCATGATGTTCTGCAGGGTCTTTACGAGAGATCCCAGTGCCATTTGCTATCGTTACCTTTCTCTATGCGATGTAGAGCTCGTCCTCGAGCATCTGCGCTGCCTGAATGTACTGTTGTTTGCCGCCGAATGCGGCGACGATCTTCATTGGGCTGCCAAACCGACGGAATTCCTCGAGGTCGAGGACGTGGGTGTCGTCCAAGTCTACGAGGTTCGACGTCGCATATTTGTCGAGAAGCGCTTCAAGGACCTCACGCGCGACGCCGGCATACTCATAGAGCACGCCCTTTTTCTTGACACTATTGGCTCTCTCGCTGCGCGTAAGAGGTCTCTGGTCGTAAGCAATGTGGCAAATGAGGTCAAAGTCGCTCATTTGCTCCTGTCCAGTCTCGAGCCGCAGCTCATCCAGGAATACGCCACGCGCGCGCAGCTCATCGATAATCGCTTGTTTCTTATGTTCAGAGTTCCACGCCGCTAGGAAGTGGTCAAGAGTGTCGTATTCGCCGAGAATGTTTTTTCGCGTATAGTCCTTAAGGCTCTCAGTTACAAGAAGGCCATCGGAGGAGTAATACTGCACCATCTCCGACACTACATAGACGTCGGCCCCATGAACGTGATATTTCACATGGGAGGACGGATCGTCCGGCGGCAATACGGGTGGGTCTACGATCGGAGACGGAGGCGGAACGGGACTGCCGCCATTGCCGCCGGGACCCGGATCCGCAATGGGGTCACCCGGATTAGGCTCAAACACAACAACAGGTTCGCCATCAAACTCGGGATCTGCAAACAAACGCGATGCGTCACGAAAATCGAGGATGGTGAAATAGAGTTTGTCGTAGTCCTCACAGATACGGGTTCCGCGGCCGATAATCTGCTTGAACTCCGTCATTCCGTGCTCACCGAACTTGTTGTCGAGCACGACTACCTTACACGTCTTGCAATTAACACCAGTGGTGAGAAGCTTCGAAGTCGTAACGATGGTCGGGTATTTCTCGTCGGGGTCGATGAAGTTATCTAACTGAGCCTTACCTTCCCTGTCGTCACCCGTAATCTTCATGATGTAGGTGGGGTGATCTCTTACGATATCGGCGTTCTCGTTTACAAGGGCACGTCGCATATTTTCGGCATGCTCGATGTCAACGCAAAAGACTATGGTCTTGGAGTAACGATCCGTCTCCTTTAGAAATTGAGTTATCCGCTTGGCAACTTCCTCGTAGCGCTCTTTGATGACAATCTCGCTGTCGAAGTCTTGCTTCTCGAAAACACGTTTGGGCAGAGCTTCGCCGCGATCATCTATGGTGCCTTCCTCAGTACGGTATCCGTAAATGTCGACGTTCAGCTTAGGACGAATAACTTTATACGGGGCGAGAAAGCCATCCTCGATTCCCTGTTTAAGGGAGTAGGTGTAGACAGGTTCGCCGAAGTAGGTAATGTTTGAAACCTCTTCAGTCTCCTTTGGCGTAGCCGTCATACCGATTTGAATTGCACAATTGAAATACTCAAGTACCTTACGCCATGCGGAGTCCGCCGCGGCGCTTCCGCGATGGCACTCGTCGACGATAATCAAATCGAAGAATTCCGAGTCGAACTCGCGGAATATTTCTTCACCGTTTTCTCCAACAAGCTGTTGGTAGAGCGAGAAATAGACCTCGTAAGCAGAATCGAGCTTTCGACCTACGACCTTGGTTGTAACCCTCTTGAGAGGCTTGAAATCGCCGTCTATGGTCTGATCGACGAGAATATTGCGGTCCGCCAGATAGAGAACCTTACGAACCTCGGTAGTCTGTCGCAAGCGATGAACGATTTGAAAAGCCGTAAAAGTCTTTCCCGTTCCCGTTGCCATAACGAGCAAGATGCGATTCTTACCTCGCGCAATAGCTTCAAGCGTACGATTGATGGCGATGCACTGATAGTAGCGAGGATGATTGCCGCCGTGCTCCTGGTAATACGGAGCGGTCACAATCTCCTGGCTATACGGATGTTCAAGCCCCTTAGCTTTTGAGTATCGTGTCCAAAGTTCCGCCGGAGTGGGAAACTCGTCCATGGCAAGAGCGCGCTCTTTCCCGGTAAGAAAATCGTGCTCAACAAAACCCTTTCCGTTTGAGCTGTACGCAAACGGAATATCGAGCAGCTGGGCATATCCCATCCCCTGTTGGAGACCGGCATCAACGGTGTGCTCCGTATCCTTAGCCTCGACGATTGCGATAGGGATGCCCGGAGCATACATCAGAAGGTAGTCAGCCTTCTTCTTGTCTTTACGGGTGACCATACTTCCGCGCACAACAATCTCGCCACTGGTAAAGAAATACTCAGTGAAGACTTGGGTATTGCGATCCCACGACTTCATAATCGCAGGATCAATGAGTTTAAGCCGTGTGTCAGACTCGTTCATACGTCTCGGAACCCCTCATTGCGCAAAGCGACAGCTATTGATGTTGAGTTGATTAATTTTATCATCACTATGCAATCTAGCAGCCGCTTTATACTAAATGAGACGAAGTAAAGTCAGCCCCGTGAGAAAGCTCCAAAGAAAGCAAAATGAGCCCCGTTGACTTGAGTCAGAGGTCATTCCCGGAGCCCCGCCTACCTCCCCTCCGCCTTCAGCTTCAGCAGCAGGTCGCCCAGCTCGGGGCACTTGTTGGAAAGGCGCATCTGGGCTCGATCGCCCATCCTCCACCGCTGGCGGATCTCCTGAGCACGCGGACTCACGCGATAGTCCCCGTCCATCACCTGCTTGAGCAACTTGGCGGTCACGCGCGCGTCGGCTAGGGCACTGTGGGCGTGACCCGTCGACTCGTCAAACTCGATGCCAAACCACGTCGCCGCGTCATTCAAAGAGACGCACTCGTGGCTGCCCACGTCCATGATCGAGGTGTAAAACGCCTGCAGATCGGCCCAGTCCGTAGGAAATGCGGCAAGGTCGATTTGCTTTGCCTGGCACTCGGTCATAAGCTGTCGACGGTCCGTCCCGCTCCAGCAAACTATCTGGGCGGAGTAGCGGCCGATCCAATCGCTGAGCCTTTTGATCACCATGTAGAGTGGGTCGGCCATCGCGGTGTCCACGGCCGATATACCTGTGAGCTCGCGGACGGGAAACGCAACGCCTTCGGTAAATTCCGTCTGCACAAACTGCGAGAACTCGCCCATAACGTTGCCGTGGTAATCGAGCTTGACGGCGCCGACCTCGATAATCTCATTGCGCAGTCCACGGCGCTGGCGCTGCTTTGGCACCGGCGCAAACTCAAAGTCCAGCACAATCTGGCGCGCAAAGTTCGTCGTGTCGATAGCCGAGATACCCGGCGTCTTTTCAGCTGACACGGTCATGGCCTTTCTCCGTCAACTGCCGCTTGCTACATAGGCGGCTACATTGCCGTAAGGATAGGCGCCCGCGCGGACATGAAAGCGGGGCGCAATACCATGCGCCAAGCACACGCCATGCAGACGGCCCCAAGAGAGTCGCCCGCTCTATTCAAATGCATGAAAAAGATTGAGGCCCGGTGACTTGAATCAGAGGTCATCCCGGGCCCATCAGAGCTCACAGAGCTCTTGGTTGCTTTGGTCTCGCTCTTCACGGCGCTTATCGAACTTTCCGAGGCACTCAAGCAGCATTCGAAGCATAACAAGTCGCTGCCATTAAGGCACTGACCTCTTGACCAAGCAACGGCGCTGCCCAGCTATCACCCTTGGGCTGCCGTCAACTTTATTCTATCCGCGAGCATCTGGTTTACCAAATGGATTTTCGGTAAAGGAAGCACGGCACGCCCGCAAAACCACTACGCCCCAAGTGCCGCCATGGGAATCACCGCCACGCCGTCGTCGCGTGTGTAGGCAATGCTCCCCTTTCCAACCACGACCGCCAAAAACGCCGGCGTGGCATTCTGGGCGGCAGGATTGGAGAGCACTTTCCTCTCCAGCGCCTTGAGATTTCTCGCTCCATCGTCTGCTTTCGCATCACTCAGCTTGACCTCGATGGCTCCCCAGCGCCCGTCGTGCTCAACGATCAGATCGACCTCAAGGCCCTTCTCATCTCGGAAATAATGGACACTGTTGTCGACACCGCCGTAGGTGGAAAGGAACACGCGCACGTCGCGCAGGACGAGATTCTCAAAGAGCATCCCCAGCGTTTGCATATCGCCAAGCAGCCGCTCAGGGGTAGCCCCCAGCAACGCCGCCGCAAGTGACGGGTCACAGAAGTAGCGCTTGGGGCGCACGCGAACGCGGGCCTTCGAGCGCATGGGCGGCTCCCATCCGCACAGGTCCTCGGTCAGCTTGAGCCTGTTGAAGAGGTCCAAGTACGCAGCGATGGTCCTCTCGTCGGGGCCCGCCTCACCGTACGAGGCGTCCTTTACGAGCGTCTTGTACGTGACAGCCTGGCTCTCGTTCATGGCAAGAGCTCGCAAAAGGCCGTGTGCAAGCTCAGGCGACATGCCCTCGTCCAGCACGTTGACGTCGAGCACCGAGTGCACGTACTGGCTTGCCGTCTCTCGCGCAAGATCTTCCGAAAGCCCAAGATTTGCAGGCCAACCGCCCCTGCAGCACCAGCGGGCGACGTCATCCACCGTGCTCTCGCGACGCTGAGGGGCAAAATCCTCGCCCTTAAAGAGGCTTGCCAGTGACACGAGCGGCTCGCCGTCGCCCGACTCACACAGGGCCATGGGGCGCATTGACAGACGGGCGATCCTACCCGTGCCGGAATGACGAACATGGCTGCGCTCCTCGCTTTTGAGCGCGGTCGAGCCCGTGAGCAAAAGTGTCCCCCGTTCGTTGCCGCTCGCGTCCACGAAACGCCGGGCGGCATCCCAAACCTCGGGCACCTCCTGCCATTCATCGACCAGGTGTGGCGCATCGCCGATGAGCGCCAGGCTTGGGTCGACCTCTGCCGCCGCACGCTGCGCAGGCTCATCGAGCCTGGAGACGCTCGCCGAGCGAGAGAGCGCCGTCCAGGTCTTGCCGCACCATTTGGGGCCGTTGATCTCCACACAGCCAAACGCCCGCATAAGGGTGTCGAGGCGCTCCTCTATGAGCCGGGGCCTATATCCCTTTTGGGTCAATCTCTTTGGTGCATCCATAGACGGCCGTCCCTCTCTATCACGCGATATGCGAAATTACGCCATTCTCAATGCTGATTTTACGCTACTTTCAATGTAGTTTTTACGCCATGACAGATGTAGTTTTTACGCCATTTTCATTGAAGGTTTTACGCTTGGCATCCTTAGCGCGACCCATTCCGAGCATCACATCAGAGCGTGCTTGGTTATCTCCGCTCGCACATCTCGGCAAACGAAATCAGCTTGGCATCTCCCCTGCTCGCCGCAGCTTCCTGACATCCTTGCGTAAAGCCTCGCTTCGAGAAGATCGCATAGCTTTTGTGCTGCCGCCTAAAGAGCTCGCTTCGATGCACGAGCTTTTGCAGCACGTCTTCGCCCACCGGTTCATTGCGCCATTTGCATTCCGCAAACAGCGCAGTGCCCTCGCCATCGTCAACAATCAAGTCGATTTCTTCCTGCGTATGCGTGCGATTATCCGTCCCCCACCAGCGCCCAACGCTTGCCGGAACCACATCAAGCTGGCCCGCCCGCGCGAGTTCGTACACGTATTGTCTGCATATAAGCTCAAAGACCGTACCCATGTAATCCGATACGTGCGGCTCAATGCGCTCATACGCCATCTCGGCCATATCGTTTTGAATCAGCCCGATGTTCTGCGGAACAAACTTGTACCAGAACCTAAACATCTGATCGCTCAGCAGATACACGGCTCGCTTATTGCTCGTCTCGTTTAGGGGCAGCTCGCGCTCGACAATCCCAAGCGACGCCAGCTTATCCACATAGCTCTTTACGTTGCTCGCAGGGATTCCCGTAGAGCTCGCAATCTCCGAGATCTTCGAGCGCCCCTGGGCAATTGCTTGCACGATCGCATCATATTGCTCGGGATTGCGGCACTCCTGCAATAGCAGGTTACTCGGCTCCTCAAAGAGATAGCCCGTAGGAGTAAGAAAAAGACGTTTGATGTTGTCCTTGAGCGGTGCGGCAGGATCGACTTTCTCGATATATGCAGGAATGCCACCCGTCATGCCATAGCAAACTGCAGCGTCTTCGCGACCCATGCTCTGCCACAGGCCGAGGGTCGTCATAAAATCGAGCGGCATGATCTTAAACTGGGCCGTACGCCTACCGTATAGCGGACTCTCGTAGCCCAACACCTGCTCTTCCATAAACGAAAGCGACGACCCGCACAGGATAAGCATAAGCTTGGTCTCTTTGTACAAGTGATCGATCTTGTCTTGCAGCAACGAGCTGATCTCGGGATTCGATTGGGCGAGATAAGGATACTCGTCGATCACGACAATCAAACGTTCCGTACGAGCCATGGTAGCCAATGCATCGAACGCCTCGTCAAAACTACGAAACGACACGCCAGCAACACCAACGGAGCCCGCAAGTATCGCCTGGCTAAAGCCATGCAGGTTTGCCTCTGCATTGGTGCGACGAGCTTGAAAGTAAATTGCCTTCTTGCCTTGGATAAACTCTGTGATAAGGCGCGTTTTACCCACACGACGGCGGCCGTAAATCACAGGCATCTCAAAGGAGTCCGTGCCATACAGTCGATTGAGCTCGGACATTTCCGCTGTTCTTCCGACAAACATAGACCATCCTTCCTTTACGTTATAGCTAGCTATATTATACCTTACTATAATATAGCTAGCTATAACGTAATTCGACAAGCGGCGCACACGAAAGGGGCGGTACACCACCGCACGTGGACCGTTCCGGAAAATGCATCCCGTTCTGGAGCCAAAAACTGGGCCGTAGTTTCCGCCAAGCATCCCATCCGGAAAGCGTGTCCCGTTCTGAGCGCCAAATCCGGGACGCAGTTTCCACTCCAAACAAAAGGCCCCGGCTCGCGATGGAGCTGGGGCCAAAGGTGCAGCATATGCAGTTGGTGTTGAGCGCGAACAGCCCGTCAGCAATGGCCGTCCGCGCTCTACTCTACCCGCGGTGACGAGCGCGGCTGTACGGCGTATCCACCATGGGCAGATCCGGACGCAGCTTGCCGTCGAATGCGCGGTAGGCGTTCTGCACGGCGGGCGCCGTGGGGATCGTTGCGATCTCGCCGATGCCCTTGCCGCCGTATGCCACGGGCAGCAGTTCGTCCTTCTCCACGTAGATGGCGTGGATATCCGGAATCTCGGGCGCACGGAACAGCCCGAGCGTGCCGTACCTTGCCTGGGGTACGCAGTCCTTAAGCGGCCAGTCCTCGGTGAGCGCATAGCCCATACCCATGAGCACGCCGCCTTCAATCTGACCTTGGATCGAGATGGGGTTGACCACCTTGCCGGAATCGTGCGCGGCATAGACCTCGCTCACGCGGCCGTCATCGTCCAGAATGACCACGTGCGTGGCAAAGCCGTAGCAGATGTGGCTCTTGGGATTGGGGACGTCGGCGCCCAGTTTGTCGGTCGGCTCCAGATACACGTAGCCAAACTCGCATCCCTCGAGCGCCTTGATGGCGGCCGCGGGATCCTGAGGATGCATGCCCTGGCCGGCGACGAGCTCCTGTGTGCGTAGCTGATAGGCGCGACCGTCGTCGTACTCGATCTTGACGCCGTCACCATGGGCGCTCACCGGGGCGGTAGGCGCAGGCTTGCCGGCCTCGACGCCAAGCATGGCATCGCGCAGCAGGAAGGCGGCGCCGCGCACGGCCTCGCCGGTCACGACCGTCTGACGCGAGCCAGACGTGGTGCCGGAGTCGGGAGCGTTCTCGGTAGAGCACTCGCCGTTGGCGATGCAGCTCAGCGGCAGACCGCACGCCTCGGCAACGTCCTGCAAAAAGACGGTGTTGCAGCCCTGGCCGATGTCGGACGTGGCGGCGTAGACCACGGCCACGCCGTTCTCGATACGAATCTTGCAGCGACCGGCATCGGGCAGGCCCACGCCCACGCCTGCGTTCTTCATGGCGCAGGCAATGCCGGCGTGGCCGGGATGCGCGTAGTAGGCATCCTTGACCTCGAGCAGCGTCTCCTTAAGTGCCGTGGAGCAGTCGGCAATCTGGCCGTTGGGCAAAACCTCGCCCGGCTCGATGGCATTACGGTAACGAATCTCCCACGGGTCCAGGCCGACCTTCTCTGCCAGCAGGTCAATCAGGCTCTCGAGTGCAAACTCGGACTGGCAAACGCCAAAGCCTCGGTACGCGCCGGCGGGCGGGTTGTTGGTGTAGTAGCCAAAGCCGCGGATGTCGGTGTTCTGGTACTTGTAGGGGCCGACGGCATGCGTGCAGGCGCGCTCGAGCACCGGGCCGCACAGCGACGCGTAGGCGCCGGTATCAAAGTTGATCTCGCAGTCCAGACCGGTAAAGTTGCCCTCGGCGTCGCAGCCCAGCGTAAAGGTGCCGTCCATGGCGTGGCGCTTGGGATGGAACGCGAGCGACTCGGCACGCGTGAGCTTGCACTTCACAGGACGCTGGAGCTTATAGGCGGCGAGCGCGGCCAGGTGCTGGACCGAAACGTCCTCCTTACCGCCAAAGCCGCCGCCCACGAGCATGGTCTCGACGACCACGCGCTCGGGCTCATTGTCCCAGCCAAACATGTGGGCACACTCTTTGCGCGTGTCGTAGGCACCCTGGTCGGTCGACTGCACCTTGACGCCGTTCTTGTACGGGAAGGCGACGGCGCACTCGGGCTCCAAGAAGGCATGCTCGGTAAAGGGCGTGGTAAAGCGCTGCGTCACGGTGAACGCGCTCTCTGCCAGCGCCTTGGCGGCGTCGCCGCGCGTCACGTGACGGCTCTGGCACACGTTGTCCTTGAGCTCCACCGTGTTGCCAAAGGCAAAGAAACTGTCGTGCAGGCGCGGGGCGTCGGCAGCCCTGGCCTCGACAATGTTACGCACGGGCTCCAGCGGCTCGTAATCGATCTTTACGAGCTTCTTGGCCTTCTCGAGCGTCGCCTCGTCCTCGGCAACCACCAGCACAATGGCATCGCCCACGCAGCGGGTGATATCGCCCTGGGCGATCATGACGTCCCAATCCTGGATAAGGTGGCCGACCTGGTTGACCGGCACATCCTCGGCGCGCAGGATGCCCACCACACCGGGCAGGGCCTCGGCCTTGGAGGTGTCGATGGAAAGCACACGGGCGCGCGGATACTTGGAGCGCACGGCGCTGGCATAGGTCAGGCCCGGCTGATCGAGCTCGTCGATGTCATCGGGGTACTTGCCCTCGCCGAGTACCTTCTTGCGCACGTCGATACGGAAGGCGCGCTTGCCCACGCCGTAGTCGTCGCCGCGCTCCAGGTCCTCGTCGATCTGCTTTTCGCCGCGGAGCACCGCAGCGGCCAGCGAAATGCCCTCAATAATCTTCTTGTAGCCGGTGCAGCGGCAGACGTTGCCGCGGATGGCGTACTTGATCTGCTCCTCGGTGGGCTCGGGGTCCTCGGCGATCAGCGCCGCGCCTGCCATGACCATACCGGGGATGCAAAAACCGCACTGCACGGCGCCCACGGCGCCAAAGGCGTACACAAAGGCCTCGCGCACGTCCTCGGGCAGGCCCTCGACAGTCACGATGTTGCGGCCGGCGGCAAGGGCGGTGGTCAGCACGCAGGCCTTGACGGCCGCACCGTCCACATGAATGGTGCAGGTGCCGCAAGCGCCCTCGGAGCAGCCGTCCTTGGCGGAGTGAATGTGCAGGTCGTCGCGCAGGTAGCGCAGCAGCGGTTTGTTTTGGGTCGTCGTGCGCTCGACGCCGTTAACGGTAAAAGTGAATTCCTGTGCCATGGTGATTCCCTTCTACACGCCGGCGGCGATGCCGGTGCGGTCGTGGATGGCGCCATGCGGGCAGACGACGGCACACATGCCGCACGACAGGCAGTCCGCGCCGTCGATATGGGCGCAGTTGTCCTCGATGCGGATAGCGCCGGCGGGGCACTTTTTGGCGCACATGCCGCAACCGATGCAGCTCGTGTCGCAGATCTTGCGAGCAATGGCGCCCTTATCGGTGTTGTTGCAGCGCACCAGGATGTTCTGGTAGCCGGGAACGAAGGCAATCACGCGCTGCGGGCACGCCATGCCGCACAGGCCACAGCCCGTGCACTTTGAGCGATCCACGCGGGCGATGCCATCGACCAGCGCAATGGCGCCGTGGGGGCAGGCCGTGACGCAGGCGCCACAGCCAATGCAGCCTTCGCTGCAGCGGGCATCGCCGCCTGCGGAGGCGCAACCGCTTCCGCAGGCAACGTAGGCCACGTTATGTTGAATGGATTTGGCCATAAGAGACTCGCCTATTTCTTAAGAAGGTACGGATAGCTGTCGCGCACGGCCTTGATGGTCAGGCGAACGGCCTCGGGCAGACCGGTGTTGACGGCATCGACCGAGACGGTACGGACCGTGCCGGCAACACGGACCTTAAAGTGATCCTCGTCCACGGCCAGGAAGCCCTCGTTCTCGGAGTTCTCCATGTCCTGCTCGCTCCAGAACAGGGTGAGCTTGTCCTTGTAGGGACGACCCTCCTGGTAGGGGCAGAACACGGCGCAGTTGCCGCACTCGTTGCACATACCATCGACATGTACCACCTGATGCTTGGCCAGGCCCGGCACCTTAATGGCAACGTTGGCGCGGTTGGGGCACACGTCGCAGCAGACCTCACACACCGAGCCGCAGCCCAGGCAGCGAGTCTTGGTGCAGTTGCGTTTGTCGCGGCACAGCGACCCCTTGCGCTCATAGCAGGTGTCCTCGCGGCCGGCCTGAGCATTCTGGTCGGTGTACTTGTTAAAGTCCACACCGGCGATGGCACGGGCGACCTCGGCGGCGTCGGCAATAGCCTCGACCACGGTGGCCGGACCGCGGCGGCAGTCGCCGGCAGCCCAGACGCCCTCGACGCCGGTGGAGGTGGCGGCAAGACGGCCACGACGGTCATGCTCGACGCCCGCGGCATCGTACAGGCTGGCATCGATGCCCTCGCCCACGGCGCAGATCACCGTGGTGGCGGAAAGCTCGACGGTCTCGCCCGTGGCGACGGGGCTGCGACGGCCGCTTGCATCCGGCTCGCCAAGCTCCATAACGTCGCAGGTCAGCACGGCGCCGTTGAGTGCCTTGGGCGCCAGCAGCTCGCAGAACTCAACGCCGTCGGCAAGAGCAAGATCGAGCTCTTCCTCGTCGGCGGGCATCTGCTTCTTGGTGCGGCGATACACCAGGCGTACGTTCTTCACGCCAGCCAGGCGCTTGGCCACGCGGGCGGCGTCCATGGCGGTGTTGCCGGCGCCAATGACCACGACGTCCTCGCCCAGCTCGAGCTTCTCGCCCTTCTTGGCTGCCTCGAGGAACTCCAGCACATCGAGCTCGGCGCCCTCGCCCAGGCCCGCAGAGCCGGGCATCCAGGCACCGGTGGCCACGACCACGTCGGTAAAGCCCTGGGCCTTGAGCTCGTCAATGGACTCCACGTGGGCGTTGAGCTGAACCTTGGCGCCAAAGGCCAGGCAGAGCTCGGCATCGTGGGAGATATCGTCGCTGGCGATACGGAACTCGGGGATCACGTGACGGACCACGCCGCCGAGCGAATCGCGGGCCTCAAAGATGGTGACGGGCACGCCGGCGCGCGTCAGGAAGAACGCCGTCGCCAGACC
>CABRDB010000036.1 GCA_902469555.1 uncultured Collinsella sp.
AGTCGTGAAGCCGTGCCGAGACTCCATAACGCGGGAGCGCCGCAAGCTCAAGAAGATGGCCCGCATGGTCGCCGATGGCATCATGACCCCCGAGCAGGTTGAGCGGAGCTACCAGAACTGGCGCGGCGGCATGAAGCGGCTGGACGCGCACCGCAGCGTGCGGGCCATGGACGCGCTGTACCGCAGCCTGTTCGAAAATCTCGCGCGGGAGGGGGGGGGTGCTCAATGCAGGCCAACCCGAGGGACGATTCAAGCGGAGGCAAGCCCTCGCAATAGCGGAGAACCGGCAACTCAAAGCAGCGGCCTAAGCGAAGCGGCCGCGAAATAACAGAAGCATCGAAGGCGTGCCGCGGCGCGCCTTCTTTCTTTGCGCCCATCGAAGCGGCCCGGCAATCTCACGGCGCCAATACGATGGCGACACATTCCCCGACAAGAGAGGAGTCCGCATGGACACTGAGGAAGACATGCCGCGCCCCAACGAGCTTCAAGACGGCACCATGGCCAAGGTCAACGCCCTGCGCGATCTGCTGTCGCAGATCGGCGACCCCGACGCGGCGCACGACGCGGGCGTTATCGACGATGACGAGTACGTTGAGCGGAAGGCGCGAAAGCTCGCCTACACCGCGGCCGTCGCCGCCTACGGAAAGGGTGAGGCCCCGGACGTGGACAAGCTGCTTGAGCAGATGCGCGAGAAGGTCGCCGAGCCCAGCCAAACCGAGACCAACACGGCAAACATCGACTACCTGATGATGACGGTCGGGGGTGAACAGTAATGGCGGTACGCGTCAAGGCTGCAACCACGGTGGCGCACTCGAAGAACTATGACAAGGTGAGGCGCTACTACGAGCGCGGCCTCTGGACCAAGGCCATGGTGCATCGAGCCGTGGACTGCAAGTGGATCACATGCGACGAATATGAGGAGATCGTCGGAGAAGAGTACGCGGAGGAGGTTTAGGGTGCCGGCGCTGAGCATCGGGGAGGCAACGTCGGTCCTCTCGGCCGCCGTTGTGATTGTCACGTTCTTCATCGGGCGCGTCTCCGTATCCAAAACATCGTCTGCCAAGGAGCAGCGGACCGAAGACAAGCTCGACAGCCTTTGCGGCGACACGAGCGAGATCAAGGACGGCGTCAAGGAGATCAACCGCAAGCTCGACGACCACGGCGAGCGCCTCACGAAAGTCGAGCAACAGGTCATCACCTTGTTCAACCGGCTCGACCGCGTCGAGAAGAATTACGACCTGCATCACGGTATCGGCGGGTCAGATTAGGAGCTGAAAAATGAAAATCAACTGGGCCCTTCGCTTCAAGAATAAGCAGACGCTCGCGGCATTGGCCGCCACCGTAATCAGCGCAGCCTATCAGGTGCTCGGAATCCTCGGAGTCGTGGCGCCTATCTCTCAGGGGTCGCTCATCCAGCTCGTCGGAATCATCCTGACCGTTCTCGCCGGCTTCGGCGTGATCGTCGATCCGACCACCAAGGGCGCGTCGGACTCGAAGCGTGCCATGTCGTACAGCGAGCCCCATGCCGCATATGACGCCAAGGCGGTTGAGTAGGCCATGGCCATCACACAGCGCGAGGCCTTCGCGCAGGTCATGGAACACCTCGTCTCCCATGATGGGGGCGGCGGTCACGGATACTCGCAGGCCAACCGCATGGGGGACGGAACGACCGAGACGATTTGTCTGTCCGACGGCACCACCGTCACTATTGCCGGTGGCGATCGCGACTGTTCCTCGGCCGTAGTGACCGCCCTCCGCGCGGTCGGCGTCAATACCTTCGGAGCCTCGTATACCGGAAACATGCGGGAGCAGCTGCTCAAGACGGGTCTTTTCGGCTGGCGTAAGATGGGCGTCAAGTCCGCCCAGCGTGGAGACATCTACCTCAACGAGAAGTGCCACACCGCCGTGTGCGTCTCTCCCTATGGATCAGCTCGCGGCGACCTCTTGGCCCAATTCTCCATTTCTGAAAAGGGGACCGTCACCGGCACCAAGGGCGACCAGACCGGGCGCGAGTCCAACATCAAGGCGTACTACAGCTACCCATGGGACGGCACGCTCTACTGGCTTGGCGACGGCAAGACACTGAATGGGTCAAATACGGAAGTCGCGGACAATACGGTCCCGAGCCTCGGAGACACGCGATATTTCGGCCCGAAGATGGCCAAGGAGCTGCAACGCCAGCTCGGCACGACTGCCGATGGCGTGATCTCCGGTCAATGGCCGGCGAATGAGCGATACCTTTGGGCATGCGACCGCGGCGTAATCGAGTACGTCAAGGGCGGGGTTGGCTCGAATGCCGTCCGCGCCCTGCAGGACAAGGTCGGATGCAAAGTCTATCCCGTGGTCGGCGGTGTTCAGGCGCGACAGATGGGTTCGGGAACGGTCTTCAAACACCAGCAGTGGCTTATCGCTCAAGGTATCTCGTGCGGATCATCGGGTGCGGACGGATACCAGGGCCGCGACACCAACGTCGCCATCGGCCAAGCGCTCGTCAAGCAACTCTATCGATAGGTGTGCATATGAATCCGTTTGATATCTGTTTTATTGTCGGCGCTGCTGCAGGACTGCTGACCGGTCTTCTCGGATGGGCAATCGTGCGCGTCGGCAGCCAAAAAGACTTTAGAAATTGATAGATGCAGCCCCTCCCCGGCATGAACTGACGGGGAGGGGCTTTATGCATTGCCGGGTATCCGTCAATATCCGTTCTGCAATGCAGTTTCAGTGCGGTGAGAGAGTGTGGAAACATAACTACCTGCGATTTTGCTGCTACAAGGCACTCCATAACATCACGTTCAAGACTCTTAATCCCAAGGTCCAGGGTTCGACCCCCTGACGGCCCACCCAAAGCATGGTAAAGCGACTGGCTTAGGCTGGTCGCTTTTTTGTTAACCTCACATGGGGTCGAACCCGTCGGGGCGCGGAGCGCCGCAGCGACCGCCTGCGCAGCGGGCTGACCCCCTGACGGCCCACCCAAAGATTGTTAAAGCGACTGGCTCAGGCTGGTCGTTTTTTTGTTGACCACGCATGGGGTCGAACCCGAAAGGGCGCGGAGCTGAGTAATCTGCACCGTGATTCCCTTAGGGAAACACGGCTAAAGCCCCGTAGGCGTGTTCTCCTTAGGGGAATCATGCTTACGGGGCTCGATGCATGTTGAGAAGTTGTGATCAAACTCAAAGTGAGAATCGATTTAGTCTGCTCGATAGTGCGAACCCAGGCTTTCAGTTCGCTTGCGCATGGCTTTGGCCATCTCCATCGCCAGCTGAATCTGCGACTGTGGGCGGGCGAGGGCTGCGATCTCGCTGTCATCGGCATGCGGCTTGCTCAGCGCCATGGCCTTGTCTTGCAGGCTTTCAAGCTGTTGCAGGGCCTCGGATAGGCCTGTTTCGGTCCTGTTGATCATGCAAAAGGTGCTCATCGTGTGCCTAAGGCTGTGTGTCAGGCGTTCGGCATCTGTTGTGGCAATGCCGTACTGGGGGAGGGTGATATCCGCCTTCAGGGCTGTCTTAGGCTCTTTCTGCGCTGCAAGGGCTGCCGATGCGCCTGCGATGCGCCCGAACACGATGCCGTTGGCGCTTGACAAGCCACCAATGCGGTCGGCTCCGTGCATGCCGCCTGTCGCCTCGCCGCAAGCGTAGAGACCCTCAACGCCCGTGTACGCGGTCTTATCGATCTTGATGCCGCCATTAGCGGCGTGGGCATACATCGCAACGCGCATCTCGTCAGTCGGAGCGATGCCGTGCTCGTCTTGCAGCCAGGTGGCAAAGGTCTGCACAAACTCTGGGACATCCTCGCGGGGGAAGTCGTAGTGGAGTGCCAGACCTTCGGCACCTGCCTGATCAATGACGAGATCGATAGCGCGGGAGGTCAAGCGTGACGTGAAGGGACCATATCCAGAGCGCTGCTCGAGCAGGTCGTCCAGCTTGTCGTCGGCAATATCTACTGGCTGGTCTACATGTACGTAGCGCCAGGTTTTCTCGTTGAAGACCAAGTTACGCTTGGGCTCGATGAAGCCGGGCATCATCTGCATGAACTCTATATTAGTAAGTGTTGCGCCGTGCGCGAGTGCGATGGCCTGCGAGGAGCTGAGCACATCAGCCGACGTAAGGCTGCGCTCGAACAGGCCGCCAGTGCCACCGGCTGCGATGATCGTGGCCTTGGCAGCAAAGGGCACGATTCGATTTTTGGTGAGGTCGTAGAGCACGGTTCCGGTTACTCTGCCGTTCGTGTCCTCAACAAGGTCAATAAGCTCATGGCGGGGGAGCAGGCGAATGCCGAGCGACTCGATCCTGGTCGTCAGAGCGTCCTCAAGGGGCTTGCGGGTGAGGCCGCGCCACATGCGCGTCTTGTGGTCAAAGCAGGGGATAAATTGCTTTTGTTGAGCACTCTTGGCGCTTTGCGGACGCTGGAGCTCAACGCCCAGGTCTTGCTCGAGCCAGTCAATCGCTTGGGGAATGCCGTGGACGAACGTTTGGACGAGTTCGGGGTCGGCAACGCCGCCGCCGACGGCCAGGATGGTGTCGATGAGGTCCTGCTCGTCGTCTTCGTCGACGGGACCGATGAGGCCGAGGCCCCAGGTACCCGGGAAGAAGCTCGATCCACTCATGGTCTTGCCGGCGCTTGCCACAGTGACGGTTGCACCCGTGCGTGCCGCTTCGATGGCGGCACAAAGGCCCGCAATGCCAGATCCAATTACCAGTACATCAGTCGATTCCATCGGATTCCTTTCTCGTCCGGCGCATTGTCGCACGGGTGATCGGCAATGGGGCCGCAAAGACCCGGCAAATCGGTAAAGGGCAAATATGGCAGGTGGGTGTCATGGACGCTCTGACGCTCCATCTCATCACATCTTGTATTTCGCCCCAGCTGATATATCGGCATTAGCTACCCTGCGACAGCGCAAACAAAAAGAGCCGCTACCCGGGTGGGTAGCGGCTCCAAAGCTCAACTATATGAGCATCGCGCGGGCGCGATTAGGCCTTGAGGGCCTCCTCGACGGCGACAGCGCAGGCGACGGTGGCACCGACCATGGGGTTGTTGCCCATGCCGATGAGACCCATCATGTCGACGTGCGCAGGCACGGAGGAAGAACCGGCGAACTGGGCGTCGGAGTGCATACGGCCCATGGTGTCGGTCATGCCGTAAGAGGCAGGGCCGGCGCCCATGTTGTCCGGGTGCAGGGTACGGCCAGTGCCGCCACCAGAAGCGACGGAGAAGTACTTCTTGCCAGCCTCGAGGCGCTCCTTCTTGTAGGTGCCAGCGACGGGGTGCTGGAAGCGCGTGGGGTTGGTGGAGTTACCGGTGATCGAGATGTCGACGTTCTCGTGCCACATGATGGCAACGCCCTCGCGGACGTCGTCGGCGCCGTAGCAGTTGACGGCGGCGCGGGGACCATCGGAGTAGGGGATGGTCTCGACGACCTTGAGCTCGCCCGTGAAGTAGTCGAACTGGGTCTTCACGTAGGTGAAGCCGTTGATGCGGGCGATGATCTGAGCAGCGTCCTTGCCCAGACCGTTGAGGATGACGCGCAGCGGCTTCTTGCGAGCCTTGTTGGCGTTCAGAGCCAGGCCGATAGCACCCTCAGCGGCAGCGAAGGACTCGTGACCGGCCAGGAAGGCGAAGCACTCGGTGTCGTCGGAGAGCAGCATAGCGCCCAGGTTGCCGTGGCCCAGACCGACCTTGCGGTCCTCGGCGACGGAGCCGGGAACGGTGAAGGCCTGGATGCCCTCGCCGATGATGGCGGCAGCCTCAGAAGCGGACTTGGCGCCACGCTTGACAGCGAGAGCGCAACCGAGGGTGTAGGCCCACTCGGCATTCTGGAAGGCGATGGACTGGGTGTTGTTGACGATCTCACGCGGGTTGAAGCCCTTGTCGGTGCAGATCTGCAGAGCTTCCTCGAGGGAGGCGATGCCGTTGTCGGCGAGGCACTTGTTGATCTTGTCAGCGCGGCGCTCGTAACCTTCGAACGTAACAGTCATAGTTATTTCCCTCCCTTTCTACTCGTGAACCGGGAACACGCTGGCGACGGAGTGAGTCTCCTCGTCGGTGCGCGGGTCGATGTACTTGGCAGCGTTCTCCCACTGACCATAGTGGCCCATAGCGCCAGCGATGGCCTCCTCGGGGGTCTTGCCGGCCTTGACGGCGTCGGTGAACTTGCCGAGGTTCAGGAACTCGAATGCGATGATCTCGTTCTTGTCGTTGAGAGCCATGCGGGTGACGTAGCCCTGAGCGAGCTCGAGGTAACGAGCGCCCTTGGCCTTGGTGCCGAACATGGTGCCGACCTGAGAGCGAAGGCCCTTGCCGAGGTCGTCGAGGGAGGCGCCCACGGGCAGGCCGCCCTCGGAGAACGCGGTCTGGCTGCGGCCGTAAACGATCTGCAGGAAGATCTCGCGCATAGCAACGTTGATGGCGTCGCAGACGAGGTCGGTGTTGAGGGCCTCGAGGATGGTCTTACCGGGAAGGATCTCGGAAGCCATGGCGGCAGAGTGGGTCATGCCCGAGCAGCCGATGGTCTCAACGAGGGCCTCCTCGATGATGCCGTCCTTGACGTTCAGCGTGAGCTTGCAGGCGCCCTGCTGAGGTGCGCACCAACCCACACCGTGCGTAAGACCGGAGATGTCGGAAATCTCCTTAGCCTGGACCCACTTGCCCTCCTCGGGGATGGGTGCGGGGCCGTGGTATGCACCCTTGGCAACGGGGCACATGTTCTCCACTTCCTGTGAGTACTGCATGCCTCTCCTCTCTATCGTGTTGGCGTCCCGTCTGGGGGCCGTGGCTGGCGATTGCCGGGCGACCCTTCGAAAGGGACATGACATGCAGCCCCTATAATACCGCGAAATGCACGGAATATTCGGCGAACGGCTCAGTTTTCGTAGCGAGATGCGCGGAACTTTCAATTGAAACGGTTTAACTCTATATTCTGTGGTCGTGCACTTCCGTAGAGGGGGTCCGTCTTGGGCAAGCTTTTGGTCAGCTTTTGTAAGCGTTGCAGGGGTTGACCTGTTGCAACGGTGCCGTTCGCCGCCTGTTTACTGCCTTTGGCCGCGCGAGCGAATTGTTTTGCGTGAATGTTTTGATGGCACGCTTCAATCGTGCTGTATTGGATGGCAAGCAGATCCCGGCGAAGGGAGCGCCATGCAGCGCGTTTGGAGAACGGTTACCGGCTTTTACCATGTCTGTGCCCGCGGTACGGGCAAGCAGCTCATCTTTGAGGGCGATGAAGACCGGTGGGAGTTCTTGGAGCTGATGCGTGAGTGCTGCCGCAAGGCGGGCGTGACGGTTATCGCCTGGTGCCTTATGGGCAATCACGTGCGTCTGGTGCTTGCAGATTACGAGGATGCGATGAGCGCGGCGATGCACCGGCTGCTTTTGACGTACGCGCGGCGGTTCAATAAACGCACGGGGCGCACAGGGCATCTGTTCCAGAACCGTTTTGACCGGCGCTCGCTCGATACCGACTGGCAGGTGATGGAGGCTATTCGCTCCGTTCACGCCGATCCGCAGGAGGCGGGCATCAGTCTTATTGAGCGTTATCCCTGGAGCAGCTTTCCGGAGCATTTGTGCGCTTACGACGGTGACGCGGCCGATGTCGCGAGGGGATTTTCTGATCCTTCTTGCGTGCTTGAGCTTTTTGGTTCTGCCGAGGGCTTTATTGCCTATTCGCTTTCGACGCCCGACGGCGGCGAACCGGCGCTGCGCGATATGAAAGAGACAGAGTGGGAACGCCACGCCTTTGCCGACAAGATGGCGAAGCGCCTGGGCGTGCCGCTCAACGGGGTTAAAACTGCACCGACGGCGCAGCGCGATACCGTTATTGTTGGATTGAACAATGCCGGCTTTACGGTGCGCCAGATTGAGCGGTATACGGGGATTGGCAAAAGTACCGTTTCTCGTATTGTGCGCGCCCGTGCGCGAGCGGCGGTGCGGACTGGCGGAAACGTGGTGTAGGGCCGCCGGTGCACCGCAGCTGGGGTCGCCCATACGCCACAGCTATTGTTCTAAAAGCTCGGGTACGGTAACTGCACTTCTTAATTTGCATAGAACAGACGCCGTTATGCATAAAATAACGCCTTAGCTCGGTTTTGCCCGTACCTACCCCCGTCTGCGCCGTGCAAAAAGCGGAGTTTTCTGCATCGTGGTACTGTCGGCACCGCCGCAATTTTGCAACATATGGGCTCTGAAGCTATTTATGCCTGCCGATGCGCTCCCGAAGCTCATGTTTGCGCCCCTGAGACCACGATGCTTGTTCTAAAACGCAATATAAAGGCCACTGGAGATGTTGAGTAACGCTTCCAATGCGTATACACACGGCTTGGCGTGCTGAATACTCGCAAAAATGCACGCCGCACCCTAGGGGACCTGTCTGCGGCAGGCGTGAGGCGAGCCGGAGCCCAGTAAGACGAGGCTTGGGACATTGCCTGGCGTGCCCGTGGTCCTGTCACAAGTTTTAGTACGGTGGAAAACGCTCGTGTTCGTGGTTGGCCGTGCGATAAATGACAGACGGGGCGTCGGACGCATGGGCTGCGTGTGCGCTCGTTATGAAAAAGCCGAGCCGCCCGTATCGGGCGGCTCGGCAATCAAAATCCTTGGATTTGGGGCATCCGCTACTGGTTAGCTTGCCCCTCGAGCATACCGTCGAGGGTGCGCCAGGCGAGCTCGGCGCACTTGACGCGGGCGGGCATGTGCGAGATGTCCTGGAGCTGGGCGGCCTCGTCCAGATCTTCCAGGTCCTCCTCTGAGAGCTGCTCGCCGCGGATCATGGCCAGGAAGAGCCCGGCCAGGCGGCGTGCCTCCTCGACCGTCTCGCCGGTGATGAGGTCGGCCATGATATCGGCGCTGGCCTGGCTGATGGCGCAGCCGTGGCCGGTAAAGGAGGCTTCCTCGATCACGTTGTTCTCGACTCGTAGCTGCAAGGTGAGCTCGTCACCGCAGCTGGGGTTGATACCGTCGTGCTCGTGCGTGGGAGCATCCATCTCGTACTTATAGTCTGGGTGCGAGTTGTGCTCCATAAACGTGGTGGAGGTGTACAGATTACCCATTGAACGTGCTCCAAACGTGATGCAGGCCGGCGATGAACTTGTCGATGTCGGCCTTGTCGTTGTAGAAGGCCACGCTGGCGCGGCAGCAGGCAAGGTTCTCGACGCCCAGCCAGGTGAGCAGCGGCTGTGCGCAGTGGTGGCCGGCGCGGATGCAGACGCCGTCCATGTCCATGATGCTCGCGACGTCGTGCGGGTGAATTCCCTTGACGTTAAAGCTCACAACGCCGTGGTGGTTGTCCCAGTAGATGGAACCGATGATTTGGACAAAGTCGAGCTGCATGAGTTCGCCCATCAGATAGTGGACGAGTGCCTGCTCGCGGGCCTGGATGTTCTCGTAGCCCACCGTGTTGACCAGGTAGTCAAGTGCCGCGCCTGTGGCGAAGATGCCGGCGGCGTCCTGCGTGCCGGCCTCGAACTTCTCGGGGACGGGAGCCCAGACGGCGTCCTGTTCGGTGACCGAGTCGATCATCTCGCCGCCGGTGAGCATGGGCGGCATGGCGTTGAGCAGGTCCATCTTGCCCCACAGCACGCCGATGCCCATGGGGCCCATGGCCTTGTGCGCGCTAAAGGCAAAGAAGTCGGCTCCCAGATCGGCCACGTTGACCGGCATGTGCGGCAGCGACTGCGCGCCGTCGACGACCAGATAGCCGCCGTACTTGTGCACGAGCTTGCCGAGGTTCTTGACCGGATTCTCGACGCCCAGGACGTTGGAGACCTGACCCACGGCCAGAATCTTGGTCTTGGGACCCACCTTGGCAAGAACCTCCTCGGTGGTGAGCTGGCCGGTCTTGGTGGGGTAGAGGTAGACGAGCTTGGCGCCGGTCTCGCGGCAGACCTGCTGCCACGGGATCAGGTTGGAGTGGTGCTCCATGATGGTGATGACGACCTCGTCGCCCGGTTCGAGCACTGTGGGTGCAAAGCTCTTGGCGACCAGATTGAGCGACTCGCTCGTGTTGCGGGTGAAGACGACCTCGTTGGCCTGGGAAGCGCCGATGAGGTCAGCGATCTGCTGGCGCACCTTCGCGATGGCGTCGGTGGCCTCGACGGACAGCGAGTACAGGCCGCGCAGGGGGTTGGCGTTCATGCGCTGATAGAAGTCACGCTCGGCGTCGAGCACGCAGGCGGGGCGCTGCGCGGTGGCGGCGCTATCGAGGAAGGCGATCTCGGGGTGCTGCTGAAACAGCGGGAACTGGCCCTTGTAGGGGTTGGTCTCGATATCTACGGTAGGCCAGCCGCGCGAAGCCTCGTCGCTGGCGTCGAGCTCCATGGGCTCGGGGGCGGTACAGGTGTCGCATTTAACGTGCTCGGTGTCGATCATGCGAGCTCCTCTTCAAAGTTGTCGATCAGGTTGTTGCCCAGGCGGACGACGGCTGCGCGGGTGCGCTCGTCGGTGGCGGAAAGCGCGGCGTCCTCCAGCTTGGCGCGGATGAACAGGTCCTCGGCGGCATTTTGGTCAAGGCCGCGGCAGGCGAGATAGAACAGCTGCTCGTCGCGGACGTGGCCGATCGTGGCGCCGTGGTTACCGGCGACGTCGTCCTCGTCGCACAGGATGACGGGGACGGTCTTGTTGTCGACGCCCTTGTTGGCCAAAAGCACCGTCTCGCGCTCGGTGCCGGTTGCACCCTTGCAGCCGTGTACGAGGTCGATGGTGCCGCGGTAGACCTTCTTGGACGTGCCGGTTAGCACGCCGTTGGCGTCGATTTCGCATTCGGTCTTGCGACCGCGGTGGCGCAGCTCATAGTTAAAGTCGCGTACCTGCTCGCGGGCGCCCAGGTAGTCAGTATCGATGGTGACCTTGGCAGTATCGCCCAGCAGGTCGCCGGCAAGACCGGTGGCGCTGGCGCCGGCGCCCAGGACGGTGTGCTGCACGTTGACGCGCGCGCCCTCGTCCAGGAACAGGCCGGTGTCATCGAGCGCGATCCAGCTATCGTCGAGCGTCTGCGTGCAGGTCACGTTGACGGTGGAATACTCGTGGGCGCACACGCGTAGCGCGGAGCCCACGACGCCTTGGCCGGCAACGGGGGAGTCCAGGGCTATGCGCAGGTCGAGCGTTGCCTGCGGACGGGCGACGACGTCGATGGCGGCGATGGCCGCGGCTGCATCGACACCGCTCACGCGCACGGTAACCGTGGCGTGCTTGTATGCGGGCACATCGATGACGACGCGCTTGGTGGCGTGGTCGGCCAGGTAGGTGTAGGCAGCCTCGCCCATGCCAGTCTCGAAGGCCTCGGCAGGAGAGAGCTCCTCCTCGAGCTTGATGGCGCCGGCCTGGTAGATGGAGGTGGCGGGCACGTCGAGCTCGGTCTCGGGCGTGATGCGGGCGCGGTCGGCTGCATCACCGGGGGCAGAGGCGCGGCGCTCGGGGAAGCGCTCGGCCATGGCGTCCATGGCGGCTTCGAAGGCATCAGCCGCGCCGGAGAACTGCTCGTCCAGGCCCTCAACCTCAACGGCTTCGGCGGGGGCGAGGGCAAGCTCGTCCGAAAGCTCGAGCTTGGTCTGGTTCATCTTGAGCCAGCCCCAAGTGGCGGCCGGCATAGCGTTGACCTGCTCGAGCGTGGTAGCAGCGGTGTTGGTTTCCTGTTTCATTATCCGATCGCTCCTTCCATCTCGAGCTTGATCAGGTTGTTCATCTCGACGGCGTACTCAAGCGGCAGTTCCTTGGAGACCGGGTTGGCAAAACCGTTAACGATCATGGTGCGGGCCTCTTCCTCCGAGATCCCGCGGCTCATCAGGTAGAACACCTTGTCGTCGCCGATGCGGCCGATGGTGGCCTCGTGGCCGATGTCGACGTTCTTGGCGCGGATGTCCATGGCGGGGATGGTGTCGGAGCGGCTCTGGTCGTCGAGCATGAGCGACTGGCAGCTCACGGTTGCCTTGGAACCCTCGGCCTTGGGCGTGGCCACGATGGAGCTGCGGAAGGTCTGGATGCCGCCGCTCTTGGAGATGCCCTTGGTCTCGACGGTCGCCGAGGTATCGGGCGCGTTGAGCACGACCTTGCAGCCGGTATCGAGGTTCTGGCCGGCGCCGGCAAAGGTGATGCCGGTAAAGCTCGAGCGGGCGCGGCGGCCGTTGAGCACGCTCATGGGGTAGAGGTAGCCCACGTGGCTGCCGAAGGAGCCGCTGATCCACTCGATGTCGCCGTCCTCGTCCACGCGCGCACGCTTGGTGTTGAGGTTGTACATGTTCTTGGACCAGTTCTCGATGGTCGAGTAGCGCAGGTGCGCACGCTTGCCCACAAAGAGCTCGACGGCGCCGGCGTGGAGGTTGGCCACGTTGTACTTGGGCGCGGAGCAGCCCTCGATAAAGTGCAGGTCAGCGTCGTCCTCGACAATGATGAGCGTGTGCTCAAACTGGCCGGCACCCTTAGCGTTGAGGCGGAAGTAGCTCTGCAGCGGGAAGTCGAGCTTGGTGCCCTTGGGCACGTAGACAAACGAGCCGCCCGACCACACGGCGCCGTGCAGGGCTGCAAACTTGTGATCGGTGGGCGGGATGAGCGTCATGAACTTCTCGTGGATGAGCGGCTCCCACTGCGGGTCGTGCAGGGCCTCCTCAATGCCGGAGTAGACGATGCCCATCTTGGACGCGGTGTCCTGCATGTTGTGGTAGACGAGCTCGGAGTCGTACTGCGCGCCGACGCCCGCCAGATAGCTGCGCTCGGCCTCGGGGATGCCCAGGCGCTCAAAGGTGTTCTTGATGTCGTCGGGCACCGACTCCCAGTCGTGCTTTTGGTCGGTGTTGGGCTTGACGTAGGTGACGATGTTGTCCATGTCCAGGCCCTCGATGGAGGGGCCCCACGTCGGATCCGGGAAGCGGTTGAAGATCTCGAGGGACTTGAGGCGCAGGTCGAGCATCCACTGCGGCTCGTCCTTCTTGGCGCTGATCTCGCGCACGATGTCGGGCGTGATGCCGGCGTCGAGGCGCTCGAATCCCTCCTCGCCATAGGTGAAGTCGTAGAGGCTGCGGTCGATGTCCGCGACCTCGGTGCGGTTCTTGGTCATTGCGTCGCCCCTTTACGCCTGCTGCTCGGCAGCGGCGGCCTCGGCCTGGGCGCGCTGCTCGGCTGCCTCGCGCTCGAAGGTCTCAAAGCCGTTCTTGTCGATCCAGGGGATCAGCGAGGCGTCGTCCTCGCGCACGATGTGGCCCTTGACCATAACGTGGACGCGGTCGACATCTAGGTGCTCCAGGATGCGCGTGTTGTGCGTGATGATGAGCATGGAGCCGTCGCAGCTCTTGCGATACGCGTCCATGCCGTGGCTGACGGTGGACAGGGCGTCGACGTCCAGGCCGGAGTCGGTTTCGTCCAGGATGGCGAGCTTGGGCTGCAGCAGCAGGAGCTGGAGCATCTCGACCTTCTTTTTCTCGCCGCCCGAGAAACCTACGCCCAGCTCGCGGTTGAGGTAGGCGGTATCCATGTTGAGCTCGGCCGCGAGCTCCTTGACGCGACGGCGGAATTCCTTGCCCTTCATCTCCAGGCCGGGGCGGCCGGCGATGCTGGCGCGCAAAAAGCTCGACAGCGGCACGCCCGGGATCTCGACCGGAGCCTGGAAGCTCAGGAACAGGCCGGCGCGCGAACGCTTGTCGGTGGTGAGCTCGGTGATATCCTGGCCGTCAAAGACGATGCGGCCGTCGTTGACCGTGTAAACGGGGTCGCCCATGACCAGGTGGCCGAGGGTGGACTTGCCGGCGCCGTTGGGCCCCATCAGCACATGGGTCTCGCCGGCGGCGACGTTAAGGTTGACGTTGTGGAGGATGGTCTTCTCGTCCACGGAGGCGGTCAGACCTTCGATGGAAAGCAGCGGATTTGCGCTCATGCTGTCCCTCTCTGTATATGGTGTACTCATAGGTGTACTAAACCCTAGGAATCTTCTCGGAATAAAGTTACTATGGGTTCGGCGTTAGTCAAGGGAAAACCCGACTAATCCACTCGACTTTTCAAATTCTGGGACAAAATAACCTGTTGTGTTTGTCCCACTTGCTTTAAATTTGGGACAACAAACCTGGTTATGTTGTCCCAGCAACGATGGGAGGGTAGGTATGCTCATTTCCTCTAAGGGCCGCTATGCCCTCCGACTGATGATCTATATCGCAGCGCTTGGTGATGCCGAGGGCAAGATCGCCCTGCGCGAGGTCGCCGACCGCGAGCATATCTCACAAAAGTATCTGGAGCAGCTGGTTCGTCCGCTTATGAAAGCGGGCCTGCTTAAGAGCGTACGCGGTAAGGGCGGCGGCTACATGATGGCCAAGGATCCGGCCGAGGTGCGCGCCGGCGACATCCTGCGTGCCGTCGAGGGCAGCACGGCTCCAGTGGCGTGCGACGGCATCGACAACAGCTGCACCCGTAGTGATCTGTGCTCAACGGTCAAGTTCTGGCGCGGTCTGGACGACGTGATTGAAAAGTACGTCGACGGCGTGACGTTGGCCGACCTAGCCGCCGTCCCCGAGATCAACTTTGACCTTAAGCTGTAGGTTGAGCGCAATTCCTTAAGATTTCGCGGAGGGTTGTTGCCGTTTACCGAGGGGTTGTTGTGCAACAACGGGTGAGCTGCAATACTTAATTCTATCTTTGCAAACCGCACTTTAACTACACCAATGCAGGGAGGATCTTATGCAGCCCAAGCATTCTGCTATTGTCGCGGGCCTGACGCTGGCGCTTTCGTTTGGCGCCGTTACCGCACCCGCGCCCGCCGCCGCCGAGGAGCCCACGCCGGGCGTTGCCTCGGATGCCACCGATATCGACAAAGGTCTCTACACCCAGCAGTCCTTCTCGGGCGTGCTGAGGTCGGTCCAGGGCGTTTCGTTTGTCAACGTGACTCCCGAGATGAAGTACTTTACCAAGTACGAGAGCCATGGCAACTACAACCAGGGCTTTTCGTATGGCGACGGCTACAACGCGCTGGGTTATTACCAGTTCGACCGTCGTTGGTCGCTCATCCCGTTTATGAAGCAGGCCTACAACTACAACCCCGAAAAATACTGCATGCTCAAGGATGCGATTGATCGCGGCAACGAGATTTCCAACACGAGCAATGCCATGTACGAGAACGGCCAGCTCACCGAGCTGGGCCATATCGCGCAGGATGCCTTCCAGGGTGCTTATAACACCGATCCTGCTGAGTTTTCGGCTCTGCAGGATGCGTATGCGTACAACTCGTACTATGCGGTGACCGAGGCGTGGCTTAAGAGCGCTCTCGGCATTGACATCTCCGGCCGCGCCGATTGCGTCAAGGGCATGGTGTGGAGCATCACCAACATGTGCGGCACCGGTGGCTGCAGAGACTTCTTCCGCTGGGCGAATCTTTCCAACGATATGTCCGACCGCGAGTTTGTGACGGCGCTCTCCAATAGCGTGGTCAACAATGTCGCCACCAAGTTTTCAAGTCAGCCCCAGTATCATGAGGGCTGGAAGAATCGTTATAAGAATGAGCTGAAGGACTGCTTGGTTTTTATCGCCGAGGATGAGGCTGCCGCTGCGAAGGACAACAAGCCCGAGCAGCCCGAGCCTACGCCGGCGCCCTCGCCGACACCTGATTCGAATGACGGCTCGAGTGACGATGTCAACGATGACAGGATGGATGCGCCCTCGACCGATGCTGACGGTAATGGCTCTGCTGGCGGCACTACCAACGACGGCTCTACCTCGAACGGCTCCGATTCGAACGGCTCTGCTGCGGGCGATTCGTCTTCAAGCTCTGCCGGCAATACGGACAGCGACGCTTCTGGTTCGACCGGCGCTGACACCTCTAACTCATCCACCGGCTCGAGCGATTCGTCCGTTGACACCGGCTCTAACAACGGCTCCGGCTCTGACGCAGCCCCTGATTCCGATGCTTCCAAGGACGACTCGAATAAGGTGCCGGACGCCCCCGTTGCTTCACCGGACAAGAAGCCTTCTTTCTCCGTGCAGCTTGGTTCTACGCTGGGCTCTTCGCTGATGGCTGGCGTCAATAATGGCTCGACTCAGAACAAGGACAACTCTGATCAGGTTTCCATGGAAAAGACCGAGGCCGCAAAGGGCGACTCAAAGGACAAGGCTTCCGAGAAGACCGAATCCGATAAGGGTTCTAGCTCTGATGAGAAGGGCGACAAGTCCGGTCAGAAGAAGGACGAGAGCAAGACCGAGGGCGAAAAGAAACAGTCCGAAGACGACGACAAGAGCGGTGCTGACAACCAGGTCCAGGAGCAAAATGACTCCAAAACGGTGACCACCACGACCACGACGACTACAACTACCAAGTCCTCGGGTGGCAACATGCCCAAGACGGGCGATCTGATTGTGATGGCGAGCCTTGCCAGTGCAAGCTTGGCCACGCTGGGCGCTACGTCTATCGTAAGTGGTAAGCATAAGCTCGATCAGCAGAAGAAGGCTTCTGGGGAGGACGGCTCGGAGGAGTAGCCTCTTGGTTGCTAGATAACTAAAGAGTTGGGACGGGGTCCGGTGCGAATGCATCGGGCCCCGTTTTGTTGTGCAACGATTAGTTATGCCCCCTCACACCTCTTGTTGCTACCGTTGCCCGATATGTTCGCGCGGCGTCGTCGGTACGCGCGAGGCGGTCATTACAATTGGCATCGTGCAGCGATTTAGGGGGAACGTTTTGGTGTCTGAACAGGCAAATGTTGATTGTGCTGCTGGCTTTGGCGTGCGCTTGATCGGCTGTGCCGACGATGCGGTTTTGCCCATTGGCATGCACGACTATGCGGAGGCCCTTGGTTGCTGCATGCTGGTTGACAAGACCATGTTTATTGCCGATGTGTTGGACTGCGACGCGTCCGTTGTGGTGTGCTGTCGACCCGAGGGTTTTGGCAAGAGCATGAACTTGTCGATGCTCAGGGCTTTTCTGGAGCGTCCAGCGGTCGGTCGCTCTGGTCAGCGTTTGTTTGCCGATGCTCAGATTTGGGATGCGAACGGCGGGCGCTATCGGGATGAGTACGCTTGCTATCCGGTGATATCGCTGGATTTTTCTGGCGCTGCGAGGCGTGGCGCCGCTATTGCCGACGTCGTGCGCGATGCTCTTTCGGACGAGTGCGCCCGCCTGCTGGCGCTTTTGGAGGCTCCGGATTTAGCTCGAGACAAGGTGCGTCACATCGAACGTGTTGCGCGTGGCGCGGCGAGCGAGGACGAGGTCGCCTCGGTGCTTGGCGTGCTCATTGAGCTGCTGGAGATGGCCTGCGATGAGCAGGTTGTATTGCTCGTTGATGGGTACGACGCGGCGTGGTTGGGCCGTGCGAGCGCGAGGGTCGCTTCCGGCGCCGATCCGGCAGGGATATTTGATCGCGTGCTTTTCGAGGTCATTGCCACTGCGCGCGATTCGTTGCGGCTGACGTGTCTGATGGGGGAATGTCCCGGCCCTGCCGAAGCGGCGCTTTCTTTGCATGGCTGCTCGTATTGTCTGACGACGCCGCTTTCGACCTGGTGTGACCGTTGTTTCGGCTTTTCGGATGCCGAGGTCCAGGCTCTGTTGAATCATGCTGGGCGCGAGGAATACCTGGAGGATGCGCGTGAATGGCTCGAGGGATATCGGTTTGGCAGGGCCTATTGCTCGAGTCCGGCGCGCGTGATCGGTTTTCTGGACCGAGGCTGCACGGCGCCTGTGCGCGCCGATCTGTATGGGTATGCGGATTGCTTGAGTAGGGTAGTTGCCGGGTGGAATCTCGACCGCCTTTCGGTCTTGTTCGATTTGCTCGAGGCCCATGGGTGCGCTGAGGTCCCGCTTTGTTTGGGCACTGCAGAGCCAGATGTCTCGCCTGACGATGGCATGTGGACAGCGCTGTATCTGTCCGGTTTTCTCACGACGGATATGACTGAGGAGCCAGAGCATGGCGATCGCCTCCGTGCTTTGCGATTGCCCAATAACGAGCTTCGCCAGGCCTTGCGTCTAGTGATTATTGAGTGGTTTGAGTGCGCTGCCGAAGACATTCGAGACGTCGATGCGTTTCGCGACGGGCTGTGCCGTGGGAACGAGGATACCGTGAGGCGGGCGCTAAGCCGCATCCTGGGGGATGCTGGAATCGGTGAGACCGACCCAGATAAGCCGCTGCCATATCATCTGCTCTTGCAGGGGCTCTGCTTTGGCTTGCCGGGTTATGCCAATCCTGCCTCGAGGCGAAAGTGTGGCGCGGGTCGCTGGGACATCCAGGTTTTCCCTACGGGTGCCGTGTTCGACGTAGCAGATACGATTGGCATGCTGGACGAGCGCCCGCTGATAACGATTAACTTGATGTATGACCCCGATGTGGATGCGCTGGGCCTGGAATTGCTGGCCGTGCAGTCGCTACTCGACATAGAGCGCGACGGCATCGACGAAATCCGTGTGCCACGCCCCGGCGTGGGTCGCATGCGCTGGGGGTTCGGTTTTGATGGGCAGCATGTGGCTACGGTGTGCCAGCGGCTTTAAGCGCCGAGGTGTTTCCGGCTTCCGTTACTCGGTGTCCTTCATGGGCGGCATGGGCTTCCAGTTGGGGTCCTTGATGATCTTGCGGGCGTCCTTCATGCCGCGGCGCAGCGCCGGAATTCCGGTCTTAAAGCACTTGTCAACGGCGGCCAGGCGAATAAATTCCTTGCAGAAGGTCGCGGCATTGCCCAGGCGGAACAGCATGGGGTGGTAGTCACCGTAGATCTGCATATAGCGAGCGAGGAAGCCTCGGTTGCGCATGATGTAGTAACGGTTGGTGTCGCTCGTAGAGTTGAGCTGGCGCTTGCCGGCGATATCCCAGTTAGAGACGGCGCGGGCGCGCTTGAGCACCAGGTCGGCCACAACGGCGGCGGGGAAGTGCTGGCTGGCCACGTAACCATAGCAGGCATCGTCGCCGTAGATGAAGAATCGCGCATCGGGCAGGCCGATCTTGTCGACCACGCGGCGCGAGAACATGCCGCCCTCAAAGCATAGCTGGTTCATGGCACGGTAGCCCTCGGGTCCCAGGTCCCACTTGGCGACAGGGTTGGGAATGCCGAGCGAAAGGATGAGTTGGTATTGCCAAAAGAAGGCGCCGCCGTCAAAGTCCAGGCGCGAACCCTGGATGACGTCGTAGCGGTCGGTCCACTTGGCAAGACGCTCGATGCCTTCGGGGATGACGAGCACATCGTCGTCCATCACCCAGAACCACTGGGCGCCCAGGTCGTAGGCGCATTTAGTGCCGGCGGAGAAGCCGCCCGCACCGCCGCCGTTTTCGAGCTGCGGGGCGTAGATGACACGGTCGGTGCCGCCCTGCGCGTCAGGCTGCTCGGTGTCGATGCCCCACAGGTTGGCCAGGCGCTCGTTGAATGCGGCGCACATGGCCTCGGTCTCGCGCGAATTCTCGTTATCGACAATCACGATGCGCCAGGGCGTTGCCGTGAGCTCGGTCATAGAGTCGAACAAGTTGGCCAGGAGTTCCTGGCGCTTGTACGTAACGACGACGATGGCAAGCTTGTCGATGGGAGCGGGGAGGATTGAAGGCATGGGGCAATATATCCTTTCACGCGCGGCGGGCGAGTGCTGCGCGGAAGCTATCGAATACGTCCTTGGGACTGTCCTATTGTAAAGGCTCGGCGCACCTTGGCGGCAAGCTTTGAATAAAACGCAGGAACCTGCCATGGCTGTAGCGGCTTTAGGGTCTGACGGCAGCGTGTCTATTGCCGCTTGGGCTTGCGAGCGATAGGGCTTCTAGCTGCGTCGATGGTGAGAAGCGTCAGGGCAAAGACGATGCTAATGACGGTACCCGTGACGATACAAATAACTGCCGGGCTGTTTTGGCTGACCAGTATGTTTGCGAGCAACGTATTGAAGACGGGACGCCACAGGCTATTGGTGAGCGACTGCATCACATAGAAACCGAGCGTGGCGGTCGATAAGGTGACGATGGCACATGCAGTCCGCGAATTGCCTGAGGCACTGCGTCGGGTAGCCGCAAAGAGCAGGGAGGCGGCAGCGAGGGCAAACGAGATCAGCGAGGTCGATTTGTAGGAGAGGATTGTCATCGCTGTGAGGTTGTCGGTGAAGGAGAGTGCTCCTTCCAGGATGATGGTGAGCACCAAAACCGTTACGAGCGAGCGCATGCCCAGGGCGCCCACCCTGTCCGAATCCATGACATCGGTAACGTCGCGGAGCAGTCCGCCGATCAAAAACGCGATTACGTACGTGGCAGCGCTCATGAGCTTCTGGAGCCAAGAAAACTCGCCGGCGCTTGTCGCACTCATGGCGGCTAAATACCCGTTAACAATAAATGCGAGGATGCCAACGACGATGACCGTCGTCGTGTAGCTCTTCTGGAAGAGTCGACTCTTAGCCAGTCCAAACCATGGCGCCATGAAGACCGTGACGGCATAGACCCAGATAAACTCAAGGCCTAGCGTGTACCAGTAGTGCGTGCTGAGGGCAACATCGGGAATGGGGGGAGACGACCGTGGACCACGCGAGCGCCACGAGGCAATAAAACGCAGTGGGCATAATGACCTTGCCTTGGCGCCGCGCCGTCCGTTGCATTTGCGACTTCCACGTTGCCCCACCGTCCCAAGCACGCGCGGCCGAAGCGATGATAAAATAGCCCGAGATCATAAAGAAGACCTCGTTGGCCCAGCAGCCCAGCAAGTTAATAAAACCGAGCACGCCGGAATAGGGGAAGGTGGCAAGCGGCGCGTATTCCGGCAAGCCGACGCAGGTGGCTTGGAAGGTCCACTGAAAGGTGTGGAACACCGCGATACAGGCGACCGCGATTAAGCGCAGCGCTTCGATGGATATATTGCGTGCGGCTTTGGGCTGCATGGCGTCCTTTCGTAGGTTGGGCTCCATAGATTATATAAACGCCCGCTGGCGCGCTGACCCTTTGATACCATGAAACGACAGGTATTTCCTAAGGAGCACATTTGTCTACTAACGCCTCTGGCAGCCCTGTTCTGTCGCTGCTTATTCCCATTTACAATGTTCAGCGCTACCTGCGCGAGTGTCTCAATTCCGCCTTGGCGCAGACGCTCAAGGATATTGAGATCATCTGCATTAACGATGGGTCGACCGACAACTCGCCGGCGATTATCCGCGAGTATATGGAGCGCGATGGGCGCGTCAAGATGATCGACAAAGCCAACAGCGGCTACGGCGACTCGATGAACCACGGTCTGGAGATGGCGCGTGGCAAGTACGTTGGCATCCTGGAGTCCGATGACTTTATGGCGCCCGACGCACTCGAAAAGCTTGTCTCGGCCGCCGACACCAATAATGCCGACTTTGCGAAGGCGAACTTTGATTTCTACTGGTCTAAGCCCGAGGAGCGCCGTTCGCTGCACGAGATGTTTAAAGCCAAGGACTGTGGCAAGCCGGTGCACCCGAGCGATACGACGCAGTTCTTTAAGCAAAAGCCGTCGATTTGGTCGGCCGTGTACCGTCGCGATTTTCTTGAGCGCAACGGCATTACGTTCCTGCCGACTCCGGGGGCGTCCTTTCAGGACACGTCGTTTGCCTTTAAGGTGATCGCGTGCGCCGATAAGGCTGTTTACCTGCATGATGCCGTGTTGTCGTATCGCCAAGACAACGAGAATTCCTCGGTCAATTCTTCGGCTAAGGTCTTTTGCGTCAATACCGAGTATGCCGAGATTGAGCGTTGGATTCGAGAGGATTATGCCCGCGACCACGCAAGCGGCGATGTCGCGCGCATGCTCAAGTTCAATCAGCTCATTAAGTACGATTCGTACATGTGGAACTACGTGCGCCTGGCGCCTAAGTTCTATAAGGAGTTCCTGGTGCAGATGGCAAAGGAATTCCAAGCGGCCTTGGACGCCGGGGACTTTTCGCTTGACGACCTCAAGCCGTGGAAGCGCGCGAATCTCGCTGCCATCCTCAAAGATCCTGAGGGCTGGGTTGACGAGCATCCGAGTTTTGCGACGGATGGTGCCTTGGGGCGTGCTAAGTATTACGCCTCGGTTGGAGGCCCAGGTGTGGTCGCAGCCTTCCTCATCGAATCGCTGAGGGGGTAGGTCGGCATGGGAGAGGCCTCGTGTCCTAAAGCTACCATTGTCGTCCCCGTTTACAACTCTGCGTGTTCCATTCAGCGATGCGTTGATTCGCTGTTGGCCCAGTCCGAGCGCTCGATTCAGGTTGTCTGCGTCAACGACGGTTCGACTGATGATTCGTTGAACGTGTTGCGCCAGATTGTGCGGGCCGACGATCGCGTACTGGTGATTGACCAGGAAAATGCGGGTGTCTCGTGTGCTCGAAATGCCGGTATCGATGCCGCCGAGGGCGAGACCGTCTTTTTTGTGGACGCCGACGATTATATCGATGCCCAGACGGTCGAGCGCGTACTGCATGCCATGGAGTCTGCAGATGCCGAGGCCGCCGTTTTTGGCGGCGTCTGTGAACCTGCCGATGCTGCCCCCAAACGCGTCCAGCAACTCATGAGCCCCAAAGCTGGTACCTTCGGCGCCTGCGATCCTCAACTGCTGTTCCATGCGAATGCGCAGCCGTATGCCTGCCGTGCGGCTTTTTCGCGCGAGCTGCTCAATCGCAAAGGTATTCGCTTCGCCCCCGGTTTGGCTTTGGGCGAGGACGTCGTCTTCCAATTTGCGGCTTATGCGCTTGCCCGCAAGATCGTCGTCATGCCGGACAAGTTCTACCACTACGTGATGGAGAGCGAATCGGCGACGCACGAGTTCAACAGTGCCGAGGCTCGCGCCAAAAAGCTTGACGCCCACATGAGTATGCTCGAGGAGGTCTTGGAGGACTGGGCGGCCTACGGTCTTTTGGACCTGTGTCCCGGCGAGCTGATAACTTGGTTTTTGGACCTCATTGTGTTCGACCTGGCGCGCTTGGATGCCGATGACTTCCATCGCGTGGCGGCTCGCGTCAACATGGACCTCACGACGTTTTTGGGAACGGAGTGGGCGGATATGCCTGCTAAGGGCGCCGTTCGCCGTGTTGCCCACAAGCTCGTTGCGGCGACCGCGGGCGTTTCGATGGCAGACGCCACGCTGTTCTATCTTTCGACTCGCGGTCTCAAAGCCTGCCTGGAGCGCTTTCTCTAATTTCAAGCGCTGCCGCCCGCCGCAACTCGGCTGCTAAAATAACCCTGTTACACGCTATTCAACAGGAGGTTCTCTTGCAGAACTCTGATACCCCTAAAGTTTCGCTGCTTGTTCCCATCTGCAATGTCGAACGCTACCTGCGTGAGTGCCTCGATTCCACCGTGGCGCAGACGCTCAAGGACATCGAGATCATCTGCATCAACGACGGCTCCATCGATAGCTCGCCAGATATCATCCGCGAGTACATGGAGCGCGACCCCCGTGTAAAGATGATTGACAAAGCCAACAGCGGCTACGGCGACTCGATGAACCGCGGCCTGGAGATGGCGCGCGGTGAGTACGTGGGCATCCTTGAATCCGACGACTTTATGTTTGAGGATTCGCTCCAAAAGCTGGTCGCCAAGGCCGATGCTGAACATGCCGATGTGGTAAAGGGCGACTTTTACCTGTATTGGTCCACGCCCAGCGAGCGCCGTGAGCTGTTTGGGATTGTCGACGAGCATATGACGGGCGCCGCGTATCGCCCCGTCGATCGCCCGGGCATCTTCTACCGCAAACCTTCCATTTGGTCGGCTATCTATCGGCGCGAGTTCCTCATCGACAATCAGATTCGGTTCCTTCCCACGCCGGGTGCCTCGTATCAGGACGCAGGCTTTAACTTTAAGGTTTGGGCTTGCGCCGAGCGTGCCGCGTTTATTGCGGACCCCATTTTGTGCTATCGCCAGGATAACGAGAAGAGCTCCGTTAATTCGCCCAACAAGGTGTTTTGCGTGTGCAACGAATATGCCGAGATGCAGCGCTTTTTGGATGAACGCCCCGAGCTTAAGGCTCAGCTTCAGGGCATTTTAATGCGCATGAAGGTCGATACGTACCGTTGGAATGATGAGCGCCTGGTCGATGAGTTGCGCGAGCAGTTTTGGGAGAAGGCCTCTCCCGAGCTCAAGTCCGATTGGGATGCCGGTCGCTTTGACCTGTCGCTGTTCGATCCGCGTGGCGAGACCGACTTGCGCCTGATGGTCAAGTCGCCCCGCGCCTATATCGATTCGCGTTTTGACTTTAAGAAGCCGGGCAAGCTCAATACGTTTAAGCACTACTTTAAGATCGGCGGCCTGCCGCTGGTCTGGCGCGTGCTGACGTATCAGCGCACTTACGGCGACAACCCGCACCCTGACGACGTTCCAGCAGCACAGTAGGAGCGAGTGACTATGGCTACCCCCAAGATTTCCGTTGTCGTTCCCATCTATAACGTGGAGGAGTGCTTGGCCTGGTGCCTGGACTCCCTGCTTGCGCAGGACATGCCCGATTGGGAAGGCGTGCTGGTCAACGATGGCTCGCCGGACGGTTCGCGCGATATTGCGGCTGCTTATTGCGAAAAGGACGCGCGCTTTACGCTGGTCGATAAGGAGAACGGCGGCCTGTCGAGCGCGCGCAATGCGGGCGTTGCTGCGTCCACGGCGCCTATCGTCGCATTTTTGGATTCCGACGACCGGTTTACGCCCGATGCATGCCGCGTGATCGTCGATACGTTTGAGCGTGAGCACTGCGACGTTTTGACCTTTGGCGCGAATCCGTATCCGCTCGAGGCGGGGTATCCGTGGCTTAACTATGTGCTGAGCCCGCGCGATGTGTCGTTTGAAGGCTATAGCTCCGACTTGCTGTTTAAGGAAGCGTCTCGCCCCTTTGCATGGCGCACCGCCTGCAAGCGTGAGTTTTTGCTGGGTAACGGGATCGTGTTCGACGAAACCGTCAAGTATGGCGAGGACCAGGTCTTCGATTTTGCCGTGTACGGTCGTTCGCGCAAGACCGCGCTTATCTCGAACAAGCTGTATGACTACCGTGTCGCGCGTAAGGGCTCGCTTATGGACACCATGCGCTATGACGACGAGACGCGACTGCTGGAGCACGTGAAGATTTACTCCGCGGTGCTGACTGACTGGCAGCGCGACGGTCTCGATGCTCAGCATGCCGATGACCTGGCGTACTTCCTCTGCGATCTGGTGCTGTACGATGCGCTCAGGTTGCTGGGTTCGGACTGCGGCAAGGTGTTTGCCGCCGTTGCCACGGCGCTTGCCGGTTCTGCCGTGGGCAGCGATGCTGCGCTCGCACAATGCGCTCCTTCTGTTGCCGCTATGGTGCGCGCGGCGCTTACCAGCAAGGCCCCCAATGCCCGTGAGTGCAAAAAGCTCATGTTCGATTACGACGTCTTGAGGTTTGGGCGCCTGGGTGCCTGCAAACGCATGGCTGCGAACGCCCTGGGAAAGCGAGAAGTGTAGATGAGTATCAAGCGTTTGGCACTTTGCCGCAGCCAGGGCCGTCTGTTTGTGCTGCTTCGTTTTGCCGGTCAGGATGTCGCCGCGCTTATTGAGCGGGAGGGTTCTCAAGCGTTTGCCCATGCGACGACGAGCGGTTCTTCTGTGCCGTCGCTGGCGTTCCCGGTCGATCATGGCCGTGTACTGGCGCTTTGCCCTTCCGTTTCCGATTACGAGCGCGGGCTCGCCGTCTTGGTGCTTCCCTTTTTGGACGGCTCTACGATTGACGTCACATTTGCATCCGGTGACCAGAGGTTGGGCTCCATTCGCCTCGATAGCCGCGTGGCCAAGCTGGAATCCAAGATTAACTACAAAGCTAAGCCTGCGCTGTGTGCGCTTATCCGCGATGCGCAGCGTGGCGAACACTGCGGCCTCTACGAGATCGATGCCATTCGCTATTTGCCGGCAGACGCCGGCGCGGTGTGGCGCTATGAGGTTACCTGGGCGGGAGACCCCCAGTGCGCACCTGAGCTCCTGATCTTCGATACGCATATGAACGCCATCGATGCCACCGTGCATGTGTTTGAATCGCAGTTCGATGTGCCGCAGCGCAACGGTTGCCACGTCAATAAAACGTATCTGAGCGTTGAGATGCCTCAGGATATACGAGATTTTGTCGCGATTGTGAGCGATTCCACGGAGCAGATCCAGAGCGGGTTTTGCGCTATGGACGGTCGCCTGTACAACGGCATGGTCGACGACAGCTGGAACCGTATGAAGGACGCGCGTGCAGACGACGCAGCTTATCGACGTTGGTTTGAGCAGCATCGCGCAAAGCCGGGCGATTTGGCATGCCAGCGTGTCGCTTCGGCGGCCTTTGCCTATAGACCGCTCGTGAGCATTGTGGTGCCGTGCTACAAGACTGATCGGGTCTACCTGCGCGAGCTGCTGGACTCGGTGCTGGCCCAGAGCTATGACAACTGGGAACTGCTCCTTATGGACGCCTCACCCGAATGGGATGCGGTGGCCAATCTTGCGGCCGACGCCAATGACGAGCGCGTTCGCCGCATCGAGTTGCCCGGCAACGGCGGCATTGTGGTCAACACCAACGCGGGTATCGAGCAAGCGACGGGCGACTACATCGCGTTCTTGGACCATGACGACATTCTGGAACTGGACGCGTTATTCCACTATGTTGCCGCGCTGAACAAGGCTGCCGAGGGCGAGCGTCCCCAGGTCCTGTTCTGCGACGAGGACATGTTCCAGAAAGCAGGGGAGTGGGGCCAGCCGGTCTTTAAGACTAAGCTCAACGTCGACCTGCTCTATAGCCATAACTGCGTGACGCATTTCCTTATGGTGGAGAAGGCAATCATCGATCACATCGGTACGTCCCCAGAAGACGTTGCGGGTGCCCAGGATTACGACCTGACGCTTCGCTGCCTTGCAGCCGGCGCGCGCTTTGAGCACGTTGCGCATGTGCTGTATCACTGGCGCGTGCATCCCGGTTCAACTGCCGATGGCTCTGCCGATAGCAAGCCGTATGCCATTGAGGCCGGCCGCCTTGCGTTGCAGCGCCACTTTGACGCGCTGAATGTATGCGGAACAGTCGAGGAGACCGAGACGCCGTTTGTCTACCGCATGCGCTATGTGCTGCCGGAGCCTGCGCCACTGGTGAGTATTGTGATTCCTACCAAGGATCACATTGAGACGCTCGATGCCTGTGTAACGTCGATCGCCCAGAAAGCCACGTATGCCAACTACGAGATCGTCTTGGTGGAGAACAACAGTGAGGCCCCGGAGACGTTTGCGTATTACGAAACCCTGCTGGAACGCGTGGCTGCAGTATCCGAAGGCAAGGGCATCGCGCGCGTTGTGCACTGGCCGGGTGAGTTCAATTACTCCAAGATCATCAATTTTGGTGTGGAGCACGCCAAGGGCGACTACTTGCTGCTGCTCAACAACGACACCGAGGTCATAAGCCCCGATTTTATCGAAGAGATGATGGGGTATCTGCAACGTCCCGATGCGGGCGTGGTGGGCGCCAAGCTCTACTTTGCCGATCATCTGGTGCAGCACGCTGGCATTGTGGTTGGCGTGCGTGGCGCACTTGCCCATGCCAACCAGGACTTCTCGGCAAAGCGCGAGGGCTATCTTGCCCGCGCTGTGCGCCCGGGCAACTTTAGTGCCGTGACGGGCGCCTGTCAGATGGTGCGACGCGACGTATTTGAGCAGGTCGGCGGTTATAACGAGGAATTCGCCGTCGGTTTTAACGACGCTGACTTTTGCCTTCGCGTGTGGGAGGCCGGCTACCGTACCATCTTTACGCCCTATGCCGAGCTGTACCACTTCGAGTTCACCTCGCGCGGCAGGGAAGAGGCCAACGAGGAAAAGCTGCGCCGCTGGAAGCGCGAACAGGCGCTGTTCATGCAGCACTGGCCGGAGTTCTTCTTGACGGGCGATCCGTGGTTGGGGCCGAACTTATCCGCTGAGAGCGAGTACTTCTCGGTCTAAGGCAATGGTTTTCAGGAAGTCCTTAACTTTCTTTCGCTATGAGCTTGGAAGAAAGCAAGGTTGTACTACTTGCTAAGACAAATTACGAAAGCTCGATACTTCCGCGATAAGTTTATACAGTCTTATATAACTCGATATTATCCGATATAAGTAGATATCGCACTTGCCTTTGCCGGCTTACCCGCCGGCGTTATGGATCTTATTAACGGCAAGGCGCTTACGTTCTTGCGTCATGCCCTCCCCGAAGATCTGGCACCTATCAACCAGGTGGAGGTAGCGCTCTCTATGGGCGATAGCTTTGTCGCGACTGGTTTGACCATAGAGGACAATCTTCTGTCGAGAGCCGCTAAGGCCACTAAGGGCTATGCCTATCTGGTGCAACTGGTCGGTTACTCCATTTGGCAACGCGCCAACTTGCATCGTGCCAAAAGTGCCATTGTGAGCGAGGGCGACGTCACCGAAGGCATTGCGCTGGCAGAGGCTCGTTTTCACGATGTTGTTCACGAGCCCGCGATTTCTGGACTTGGACTCAACGATATCAAATACCTTTTGGCCATGTGCGAGGATAAGCAGCAGTCCAAATCATCTGAGATTGCTAAACGCATGGGTAAAAAGACCAATGAGGTCAGCTCTATTAGGGCTAAGCTGCTTCAAAGAGAGGTTATTCAAGCTCCGCAGAGGGGCTACGTGCAGTTTGCCGTGCCGGACCTAGATATCTATCTGCGAGAGAACGCCGCGGAGATTCTCGAGCGGTTCTAAATCGAGGCATGAATAGCCGCCGGTTAACTGCCCTTGTCGACTTGGCTCGCGTCCCCCCAATCTAGTAGACTCTGAACCGTTGCTAGATTGGGGGGATTTTCCATGAAACGCTCCATGAAACGAGTTTCCGGGGCCGTTCGGATGCCGTGGCGCAGCAGGGACTTGAGCTTCTCGGCGAACACCTGCTCTTTCGAGTTCGCAAGCAGGCAGACGCCCTCCTGCCGGTGTGCCACGTCGAACCACAGCTCGTCCTGCTCCATCGCAGCGCTCGCGTGGACCCCCAGGTCGAGCTTCGTGTCGAACGTGCTGCGCCCGTCGCTGACCTTGAGGTTGACGCGCCTGCCCTTGTAGTCCTGCTGCGACAGCTCCTCTATCTCGCCGGCGATGCGGACGGTTACGCCGTCGCCGAGGTTCGAGAGGGCGGACACAAAGGAGCGAATGGAGGCGTCGGTCATCGGGTACCGCACGAAGTCGAGGTCTATGTCCTGGGTTGCGCGGCGCCCGCTCCCCGACAGCGCGCACATCAGGACCCCTCCCTTGACCGTCACTCGGTCGCGCATGCCGGATGCCGCCAGCTTTGAGAGGATCACGTCCTGGCAGACGCGCGCGGTCGCGTTGAGGCAGGAGTAGCCCTCCTCGCGCTCGTAGCGCGCCCTCATCTCGTTCAGGTCCATCAGAATACCTCCTCCATGGCGCGCTCGAGGTGTGCCTCGCCGTGCGGGATTGCCTCCGCGTAGTCCTGCAGCTTGTATATGTCCAGCCGCTCCGACCGCCTGCGGAACGAGGCGACGGCCTCCCGGTAGAGGTCGTAGGGCAGCTTGTTGCGCGAGCGCATGAGCTCGAGGAGCATGCGCTCGGGGTCGTAAGCGGCAAGCTCGGTCCCGTCCACCGAGACGGTCGACCTCCCGACGCCCAGCCATCCCTCCGGGATGAAGCGCTGGCGCACGGCGGCGTCGCGTATCTTGGTCCCACCGCGCTTCGTGGCCAGGTCGATCCGGTCGGGGGGCGCGGTCACGAGCCCGTGGGCGTAGAGCGCGGTCTGCCCGGTCAGGATGCCCCCGGGGTAGCGCTTCGCGATCACGGCGAGGGCGTCCTCGTCCCGGTTGGTCGAGTACATCCCTCGGCCGACGGGGTGGAGCGTCCCTTCCGACACCGCCTTGCGAACGCGGTACCTGCTCCCGAGTTCAGCCAGCGCCTCCCGGTAGGTGATCACCATGCCGACCTCCCCTCGAAAGCCATATAAGCCTACATCTGATGACAATTGTAGTCTTATATGGCTTTTCATGGAACGACTCATTGCGGCACCTCCCTCGCCATGACGGTGCCTTACTTTGATGGCCCTTTCCTCGTTTGCATCTGCTATATGAAGGAACGTCGATTCTGGTGCTCGGGCGAAGGCGCTACGCGATGAAATTCTCCACCAGCGTAACCATGGAGTCCTTCTCGCTTGGGTCAGAGAGGGCAATCATGAGCGTCATGGCCGCGAGCGCGTTGCCCTCCACGCGGAGTCTTTCGCCGTTGCGCAGTATCCCGTTCTTGTCGAGGAAGTGAATGAAGAGCGCCGCTGCAGAGCGCTTGTTGCCATCCAAGAATGGATGGTCCTTCACTACGAGGTAGAGAAGGTTGGCGGCCTTTGCTTGAACGGAGGGATATAGGTCTTGGTCGCCAAAGCCCTGATAGAGGGCGCTGATGATTCCGGCGAACTGGTTGTCCCGCTCTCGTCCGAACAGGGTGGACGACGAGTAGAACGGTAGGCTGCGGACGACTTCGAGGGCTTCGGTGTAACCGAGCTCCCAGTTGGGCTCGTTGCCCTGGGGCGCCTTCATCCTTCCCGTGTCGTATTCATCGAGCAGAGTCAGGCTCGGAAGGTACTTCTGTAGAATTTCTGCCGCACCGGAGAGTTCCGGAGTACTCGACCTCTCGAGGACCTTGAAGACCGTTCCGAGCGCCTCGAGTCTCTTTTGGTTGATGGAGTATCCCTGGAGTAGATGCTGCTTGAGCACGCCATTTGCCCACCGGCGGAAGTACACGCCCTGCTGAGACTTCACGCGGTAGCCAACCGAGATGATCATGTCGAGGTTGTAGTGCTCGACCTGACGTTTGACCGTTCTTGTTCCCTCTAAGCGAACTATTTCAAAAAATGAAATAGTTCGAATTCCGGCAAGCTCTTCCTTTGCTGCGGAATGAATGTGCTTGGAGATAGTCGGCACTCCGCGCCCGAACAACGTCGCCATCTGCTGCTGGGTTAGCCAGACCGTATCGCCGTCGACGCGCACGTCAAGGTGGACTGCGTGGTCGGGGTCCTCGTACAAAGCGATCTGCTGGCTTGCGTTGGAATTGTCCATGATGTATGCCCCTTCGGTTTAGTCGACATGCTATGATCCGCACGCCGGAGGACGAGTGGTTTCAACATGCCGGTATTGCGTAGCTTCAACCGGCATCCCGCCGGTCAGTCGGCGTCGCGTGCGCCGGCTAAGCCAGGGTCGGGGCAGCGGGGATCCGCGGCGCCGGCGCTTCGTACCATTGGGGGCCTCCGAAGCGACTTTCACTCTGTCTTATTCTGGTAGATACAGTGTACCACGAAACGCGAACATGCGTACGTATTTCTGTTTAAATTTTAGCTGGACGCGGCGGTGTGTCGTCCTCTACCTTGTTCTCCGAAGCCAGCTGTATTCCGGGCCGCGGTTCTACAAGGCAGGGGGTAGTCAGATGGATAGGATTATCCTTCTCCTACTTCTCTTGACCTTCCTGGTCATCCTGAGCAAGTAATGGGCTTTAGTGGGTGCCAAGCTCTACTTTGCTGGCCATCTGGTTCAGCTAGCTGGCATTGTGGTCGGCGTGCGCGGCGCCCTTGCCCATGCCAACTGGGACTTTTCGGCAAAGCGCGAGGGATATCTTGCCCGTGCCGTGCACCCGGGCAACTTCAGCGCCGTTACGGGCGCCTGCCAGATGGTCCGTCGCGACGTTTATGAACGGGTTGAAGGCTGCGACGAGAAGTTTGCCGTCGGTTTTAACGATGCGGATTTTTGCCTGCGCGTATGGGGGCTACCGCACCATCTTTACACCTTATGCTGAGCTGCACCACTACGAGTTCACTTCGCGCAGCAGGGAAGAGGCCAGCGAGGAAAAGCTGCGCCGTTGGAAGCGCGAGCAGGCACTGTTTATGCAGCACTGGCTGGAGTTCTTCTTGACGGGTGATCCGTGGCTGGGGCCGAACCTTAGCAGCGAGTGCGTGTATGGTGCGCTGAAAATTACTGTGCTTGTTCTGGCTTGTTGCTAGGCGTAGCGCGCGTCCCGCCGGTTGAGAAGCTCGCAGTAGTTCGACACCGCCTCTAGCTGCGGCGCCTGCTCCTGCGGCTCCTCCGGCTGCCCTTGCTGCCCTGCGGCTTACCATCCTACTCACGCACGTATGACTCCCATGCCCCGAGCGGGCAAAAGGAAATGCCCACAACGTCTCCGTTGCGGGCATTCTCCGGGCCGGCCACAAATAGCTTTATCGAATCCGATTGCTCTTCATCATCCGGATCGTTGGCGTCTCGTCGGCAAAGTCATCGTCTATCTGTAGTTCAAGGGGCACCGTAATGGAGCTTCCCAGCGCGGTCGCGGTTCCCGGGGCGAATGCGGGAAGGCGCATGACCTGGCCATTTGATATGGAAGGGATATTGCGGCGAACGTAATCGAGGTCGTAAGAGTTCTGAATGCGGTGGATTATGAAGGTTCCCGTCTGAGAGAGCACGACGCGGGAAAGCTCACTGGGGATTTGGCTGATGGCGGTAAGGTAAATGCCAAACTTACGGCCCTCCCGTGCAATTCGATTGAACACTGAGTCGTCTGTCAGGTCTGCATCCCTGATATAGCGATGCGCCTCGTCAAAAATGAGATAGATGGGTGTCGAGGAGCCTCTTCCTGCATCTAGGCTAGCCTGAAAGAGGGTGCGCGCAACGTAGTGGGAAAACAACTTCAATCCTGACTCGTCGATTATCTGAGATACGTCTAGCACAAGAATGCCATGCCCCTTGTTTAAGAGGGCAGCAATTGACTCGCCCCGCTCAAGTGAGAAGAGGTCTTGCGAATACCTTTCCCTAAGGTTTCTAAGCTGAGTAACCAGCCCCTCTGAATACGACCTTATCTGACGGTTGCCCCGCACTTCTTCTTCGTCGAACACGAAGTCAAGCGCATCAACGACGTCAGAGATTGAGACCTCGCTTTTAGGTTTTTCGTACTCACATAAGATGCGTTCGATATTGGGAAGTCCATCGGACATGTATTCGTCCTCGATGAACTCCTTCAAAAGGGACTCAAGCCCTTCGACGACATCTTTCGATATGTTTCCGTATTCCAGGTTGAAAGACACTAACAGGTTATGAGCGGTCTGAGGGCGAGAGAAAGGTCCGGACTCGCGTTCGAGAATCTTGTTAAGTTCTCCCTCAATCGGCTGGTAATACTTTGAGACCTGAAACTTCCTCGCTGCGTGGCTATCGATGCTCGTGTCCCGAATTGCGGTATATGCAAAGGCAGCAAATAGCTTCTTCTTGCCCTCCTCGTTGAGGTGGGAGTATCTCACGGCCCTCTCAAGCAGAGGTTTCTGGATGCGTCGCGAGGGGTCGAGAATAGCTGACCAGTCATCCATCGACAACTCTCCGGGCGCGAGGTGGTACTCATCAGCGCCGATTCGTCTCGTGCAGCCGTAACCGCCGCGCGTGAGAAAGTCATAATCGCCGTGCAGATCGAAGACGAAGAATCGGGGCTCTGCATCGAGCGCGTCCTCGGCATCTAAGAGCGATGCCGCCCTATCAAGCAGGAGCCGCGCGGTTGAGGACTTTCCCGAGCCGGTATTACCGAGAATAGCGAGATGACCAGAGAACAGGGAATCGATATCAAAAGTGGGTCTTACTGAATCGTACCCAGCGAGGGACCCAATCTCGACTCCTTCCCGCACGCAAAAGACCCTCTTGAGGATTGATTCATCGCAGGCATAGACATTGGAGCCGACCATGGGGAGGTCTACTACGCCGGGCACGTAGGAAGATCCTTCAATCTCTCCAATGGGGACGGCGGTGAAGATATAGCTCGTGCTAAACCTCGACGAAGGCTGGTCGGAATACGGCCTCTCGGCCTCTTCTACGGAAGTCACGCGAAAAATGATCTTTGTCGAGATAGAGAGATAGGAAAAGAGATATTGATTGAGCCCGTTTAGATGCCTTGGCTCGCCATCGAGCATCCGGTCTGAAAAGTCGGAACGTGATGCGCGTAGTCTTATCTTCTCCTGATCCATATAGCAGATGGTGCCGATGAGCCAACCCGGATTGGGAACCTCATTAGTCATTCTTGTCACCAAGCCCCAAAGATCCAGATGCCACATCGTCTCCGAAGGTGATCTCGGGCCCGATAAAGTCAGCAAATTCCGAGAAGTATAGCGGGCGCTTGCGGTCCAGTTCCCTTTCACTTGGATATACGAAATAGGTGTTCGCGCCACCTGCCTTATCGTAGAACACACGTGTAGGGGAACCGACATCTGCTTCTGCCGGGTTGCCGATAAAGGCGAGGAGCGTGAAATCGGGCCTCGCAAGAGCCTGGCTGATAAGGTTTGATATGTGAGAGTCCGCGAAGCTGAATCCACAAGTCAGAAGGACTGTGTTGGGGACGGCGAGGGCATTTACGAACTCGCGGAACATATCGCTATAGGGGGAGCCCTGGGTCAAGGCGTATTTGGAAGTCATCGGGGCGATAAGTTGTCTGTCGCCTTGGTACTCGTCGGTGATGTCGGGAAACCTGGGGACCCTTACGACGTTTCCGTCATAAATCCTCCAGTTGATGGACCCGTGCATCTTGTAAAGGCGAAAGAAGGGGTTCACCGGTTCGTAGTGATCCCTGAATCTCTCGTCGAGGTCAATCGGCCTGCGATGGTATTCCCGCGGGTTGAATGTGGGTATCAGCCCGTTCGAGAACCCGTCCACATAGGCGTAGCCGCTCGATTCAAGGGCCATCTCATGAAATAGGTCGTAGTTTGTTGTGAAGAGATTAACGACGTCGAAGGCAGCTTGACCACCGCGCGCAAGGATCTGTCGCGATACGCCAAGTCCCTGAACAAACTTACGATAGCTATCAAGGACGTCGGAGTGCTCCGCGCTGTATTTGATGTCGACGGACTCGAGAAAGGCCTTGCGAACTGCATCGGAAACCCTCTTGTCGTCATCGGCGCTATCTAGAGAGCCCTCGATGCGCTGACTCAGCCACGAGAGGAGGTTCTCTATGTTCGAGTACTTCGCAGGGTCTTCGTTATCTCGACAGGCAATTTTAGTTATCCGACTTTCCAGAAGGATAGATAGATCGGGATCGTTGAGCTTGAGGTCCGCTCGCAAGTTCCTGAAGGTTTCACCCATCAGGGGAATGGCCGGAGTAGATGCGCCAGAGCCGATAAGCGTGGCTAGGTTAATCGACCTGGAAAGAATGCCTTGAACAAAATGTCTGGCTTCTACCGCGTTTACCTCACGCCTTGTTGCACCCCTCTGCAAGGTAAAAAGGGGTTTGGAGGATTCTTTCTGCATATCGGAGGACACGTTGCCCGGTATGTTTATTGCGTTGTCAGACATGCATGCTCCCAATAAACTCAAGAACTCCTGCTCGAACGCGCCCGGGAACTGAAACATCCGCTCCTTGCCCCCGATGCTCACGTAGATCGAGCCGCCGTCTATCCTCGTCACGGTGCCGGCGCCCCATGCCTTGTGGCGCACCTTGCACCCGGCTCCCAGTGCGTTCAACTGGGCCTTGTTCGACGCCGGCCGCGCCGCTGTCGGCCGCGGTTTTCGGCTTCTCTGCGCCAGCCTTTCTCGCCGCGACGGCACCGTGTATGCAGTCGGTCGCGCTCTTGCGGTAGCGCGAGGCCACCACGGAAAGCTTGCGTCGCAGCACCTCAGCGAGGAAGTTGCCGTTGTCGTACGGCGGCTCCAGGAACCGGGAGTCGATGCGCTCCGTCTCGGATTTCACCATGTCAAGCATGGCGTTCACCTCGCACTCGTTGGTGAAGACCTCGCCAACGTCCTGAACGCGCTCCTTTGATTTACCCTGTACAGCCAAAAAACACCCCTTAGCCCATGCCGGCGGATCAGAAAACCGCAGCATAAAACACTAGTGAACAATTCTAACAGAAGGTGCGGACGCAATATTGCATCTGTTCCCAAGCGGAGCCTTTGCAGCAACCGCCACGGGACGCAGGCCAACCGTTCATTATTATGCCCCCCCAGCGGAGCAACCACTGCCACGTGCTCGCCCGTCGGG
>CABRDB010000037.1 GCA_902469555.1 uncultured Collinsella sp.
ACGCCGACCTAAGTGAGGCCGAGTGCACCGAGATCGAGCGCCAGGTGGCGCCCATCGAAGACCAAAAACTGCGCGAGGCCCTCGAGAATGCCATGAGAGCCAGTGCCGAGTGGGCCAAGGGCGTGCAAAGCAAAAAAGAGCCTTAAATCGCATCTGGTGGCCTTGTAGAGCCAAATACCCTCGGTCCCGAGGGTATTTTTTTACGATAAACTAGTAAGGCTGTACACATTTTCTTGACTGAAGGAGGACGTGTGGCAAACGAAAACGATTACGATGGCGGCGAGATTAAGATTCTCGAAGGTCTCGAGGCCGTTCGTAAGCGCCCGGGCATGTATATCGGCTCGACGAGCGCCAGCGGTCTGCATCACCTGGTGTGGGAGATCGTTGACAACTCCGTCGACGAGGCCATGGCCGGTTTCTGCACCGAGATCCAGGTGACGGTCCACGCCGACAACTCCATCACGGTCGTCGACAACGGGCGCGGCATCCCCGTCGACGAGCACCCTGTTAAAAAGATCCCGACGCTCGAGGTCGTCATGACGATCTTGCACGCCGGCGGTAAGTTCGATAACTCGGCCTATAAGGTCTCGGGCGGCCTGCACGGCGTAGGCATCTCCGTCGTCAACGCACTGTCCAAGCGCGTGGTCGTTCAGGTTCGTCGCGATGGCAACACCTACGAGATGGAGTTCTCGCGCGGCAAGACCGTCAAGAAGATGGAGGTCGTGGGCACCTCGGATTCGACGGGTACCACCGTCACCTTCTGGCCCGACGACGAGATCTTCGAGACCTGCATCTACGATTTCGATACGCTGCACAACCGTCTGCAGGAGACGGCGTTCCTCAATAAGAACCTCAAGATCGTGCTGACCGACGAGCGCGAGGCGACTCCCCACGTGGAGGAGTTTTGCTACGAGGGCGGCATCATCGACTTCGTCAAGTTCCTCAACGAGGGCAAGGACGTCCCCGAGGCCTTTAAGGAGCCCATCTACATCGAGGGCAAATCGGACCCGGACGCTCCCGTGGCCAAGATGGGCGAGGTCGAGGTTTCCCTGCAGTGGAATAGCGGCTACGGCGAGAACGTCATGTCGTTCGCCAACGACATCTACACTCCCGAGGGCGGCATGCACCTTGAGGGCTTCCGCACCGCGCTCACCCGCGTGATCAACGACTACGCGCGCAAACAGAACCTGCTCAAGGAAAAAGACGCCAACCTGACCGGCGACGATGTGCGCGAGGGCCTTTCGGCCGTTATCTCGGTCAAACTGCCCGATCCGCAGTTTGAGGGCCAGACCAAGGCCAAGCTCGGCAGCTCCTATATGCGCACGCTGACGCTCAAGGTCGTGACCGACGGCCTTGCCGATTACCTCGAGGAGCATCCCAAGCCCGCCCGCGAGATCGTCAAGAAGGCCCAACAGGCCTGCAAGGCGCGCAACGCCGCCCGCAAGGCGCGCGAGGCGACCCGCCGCAAGAGCCTGCTCGAGACGGCGTCCCTGCCCGGCAAGCTCGCCGACTGTTCGGTGCGCGACGCCGAGCTGACCGAGCTCTTCATCGTAGAGGGCGACTCGGCAGGCGGCTCGGCCAAGGACGGCCGTCGCCGAGACATCCAGGCGATTCTGCCCCTGCGCGGCAAGATTTTGAACGTCGAGCGCGTGGGTGACCACCGCGCGTTCTCGAGTGACACCATTCAATCGCTTATCACCGCGATCGGCTGCGGCGTCACGACGAGTGCCGGCGACGGCGGCGACTTCGATATCACCAAGGCCCGCTACCACAAGATCATCATCATGACCGATGCAGACGTCGACGGTGCGCATATCCGCATCCTGCTGCTGACGTTCTTCTACAAGTACATGCGTCCGCTGATCGATGCCGGCTACGTCTATGTTGCCTGCCCGCCCATCTTTGGCATCAAGGTGCGCAACAAGATCCACTACGTGTATCCCAACGGCCGCCAGCCCGAAGACGAGATCCTGCGCGACACCATCCAGGGTCTGGGACTGAACCCCGACGATAACGACGAGGACGGCAAGGCCAAGGACGGCAAGATCACCAAAAAGCGCAAGGGCTATACCGTCCAGCGCTACAAGGGCCTGGGCGAGATGGACCCCAAGCAGCTTGCCTCGACGACGATGGACCCCAAGACCCGCATCCTGCAGCGTGTGTCGATCGAGGACGCCGTGGTGGCGGACCGCGCCGTGCGTGAGCTGATGGGTTCCGAGGTCGGCTATCGCCGCGAGTACATCGAGAAGCACGCCCATGACGCACGCTTCCTAGACGCCTAGCTTTCCCAGGCACCCCATCTTGCCCTTCAGGATTTCGGGCGCCGCACGCAAGGCGTGCGCCCTCATCCTTCAGGGCAACCTGGGGCACCTGGAAAACCTAGGAGGGTTATCCGGCATTCCCGGTAATCCGTCTCCGTGGTAGGGAACTAATGGACCACGCAAACCATGAGGAGGTAACGTGGCAGACGATATCAACAATAACGAGGGCATGGGCGAGGCCGGCGATGCCGGTATGCCCGACGATCTGAAGCGCCTGCTTGCCCGTGCTGAGCAGGGCGAGGACGGCGATCCGGACGCCTATAACCCCGATGCCGATGATGAGGAGGAAGAGGACGACGACGCCGAGCTCGAGGAGAGCTTTGGCGAAGTCGACCGTGGCGCCTCGGCCGGCGAGGATATCAACGGCGGCCAGCTCCAGATTTCGGAGTTCGGTCGCGAGATGAAGCAGTCATTTATCGAGTATTCGATGTCGGTCATCACGGCGCGCGCCCTGCCGGACGTGCGCGACGGCCTAAAGCCGGTGCACCGCCGCATCCTGTACGCGATGAACGAGAGCGGCATCTACCCCAACCGCCCACACAAGAAGTCGGCCTGGACGGTCGGCGAAGTTATCGGTAAGTACCACCCTCATGGCGATTTCGCGGTCTATGAGGCCATGGTCCGCCTGGCGCAGTGGTTCTCCATGCGCACGCCGCTCATCGACGGCCACGGCAACTTCGGCAACATCGACGGCGACGGCGCGGCGGCCATGCGTTACACCGAGAGCCGCCTGGCAAAGCCCGCCATGGAGCTGCTGCGCGACCTGCAGAAGGATACCGTCGACTGGCAGCCCAACTACGACGAATCGCTCGCCGAGCCCGTGGCGCTGCCTGCGCGCTTCCCCAACCTGCTGGTCAACGGCAGCCAGGGCATCGCCGTCGGCATGGCCACCAACATCGCCCCGCATAACCTCACCGAGGCGATCGAGGCCACCTGCTACCTGATCGACAACCCCGACGCCACCGTCGACGAGCTCATGCAGATCATGCCCGGTCCGGACTTCCCCACCGGCGCCATCATCATGGGCAGCGCCGGCATTAAGCAGAGCTACGAGACCGGCCGCGGCTCCATTACCGTGCGCGCCAAGGCACATGTGGAGTCCACCAAGACCGGTCGCAGCCGCCTGGTCTTTACCGAGATTCCCTACATGGTCAACAAGGGCACCCTGCAGGAGAAGATCGCCCAGCTCGTCAACGACAAGCGCATCGAGGGCATCTCGGACATGCGCGATGAGTCCAACCAGAAGGGCATCCGCCTGGTCATCGAGCTCAAGAAGGGCGTCATTCCGCAGGTCGTGCTCAACAACCTGTATAAGTACACCTCGTTGCAGACGACCTTCGGCGCCAACAACCTGGCGCTTGTCAACGGCGTTCCCAAATGCCTGAGCCTGCGCGAGATGCTGCAGCACTATATCGACCACCAGGTCGACGTCGTCACCCGCCGCACTCGCTTCGACCTTAAGAAGGCCCAGGCCCGCGCGCATATCCTCGAGGGCTACTTGATGGCTCTCGACCATATCGACGAGGTCATTAGCATCATCCGCTCCTCGCAGACCGATTCTGAGGCCAGCAGCCGCCTGATCGAGCGCTTTGGCTTTACGCCCGAGCAGACCACGGCCATCCTCGAGATGAAGTTGCGCCGCCTGACCGGCCTGGAGCGCGACAAGATTCAGGAAGAGCTGGACGGCCTGCGCCGCGCCATCGCCTACTACGAGGACCTGCTGGCGCACGAGGAGAAGATCCTGGGCGTCATTAAGGAAGAGATGCGCGAGATCTCCAAGAAGTTTGGCGATAAGCGCCGCACCGAGATCAGCCAGGTCGAGAAGGACCTGGACGTCGAGGACCTCATTGCCGACGAGGACATGGTCGTGACCATCACCCACACCGGCTATGTCAAGCGCATCCCGGTGGCCGCCTACCGCGCCCAGAAACGCGGCGGCAAGGGCGTGTCGGGCGTCAACCTCAAAGAGGACGATGTCATCGACGAGATGTTCATCGCGTCCACGCACGAGTACGTGCTGTTCTTCTCGAGCAAGGGCAAGGTCTATCGCCTGAAGGTGCACGAGCTGCCGGTGGGTACGCGCCAGGCGCGCGGTACTGCGATCGTCAACCTGCTGCCCTTCGAGGAGGGCGAGAAGATCGCGAGCGTCATCAGCTGCCGCGAGTTCCCTGCCGACGAGTATCTGATGTTTGCCACCAAGAGCGGCATGGTCAAGAAGACCGTGATGAGCGCATATGACCGCAGCCGTCGCGACGGCCTGATCGCTATCAACCTGCGTGACGACGACGCGCTGCTGAACGTGCGCCGCGTGCGCGAGGGCGACAAGATTATCCTGGCCACCACCGCGGGCAAGGCGATCATGTTCTCCGAGGAGCAGGTGCGCGCCACCGGCCGCGATACCAGCGGCGTTCGCGGTATCGGTATGAAGGACGGCGTGAGCGTTCTGGGCATGGAAGTCACTAACGGCAACGGCGATCTGTTCGTCATCACCGAGCGCGGCTACGGCAAGCGCACGCCGGTCGCGGACTACCCGGAGCAGAATCGCGGCGGCCAGGGCGTCTACACTATCCAAATGACCGAGCGTAAGGGTAACCTCGCGGCCATGAAGACGGTGGGCCCGCAGCACGAGCTGTTCATCGTGACGGAGGGCGCGACGGTCATTCGCGTCAAGACCGACGAGATCAGCCAGACCGGCCGCGCCACCCAGGGCGTCAAGATGATGACCGTCGACGACAACGACCGCATCTGCGCCGTAGCCCGCATGACGGCCGCCAAGGAGAAGCCCGAAGGCGAAGGCGCCGAGGCCGCAACCGACGCCGAAGAGGCCCCAGTCGACCTAGGCGACGGCAACGACATGCCAGAGGATCTCCTAGACGAGTAAGAGGCCCTAGCTGGTAAAAATCATCAGACCCCTTACATCGGCGGTCGGCGCACTGCGCGCCGACC
>CABRDB010000038.1 GCA_902469555.1 uncultured Collinsella sp.
CAGCCGCTGGCACCCGCGCCGGCACCGTAGCCGCCGCCATACGCGCCGCCCGCGCCCGGCATACCGCCAAACATGAGCATCTGGTCGTACTCTTTGCGCTTCTTCTCGTCCGAAAGCGTCTCATAGGCCTCGCTGATCTCCTTAAACTTGGCCTCGTCGCCGCCGGCATCGGGGTGATATTTTTGCGCGAGCTTGCGAAACGCGCTCTTGATCTCTTTGTCGGAGGCGCTCTTGGATACGCCCAGGATGTCATAGAAGGTTTTGCCTGCAGCCATCGTAGCTCCTCTCCTGTTTCATCCGCCGCCCAGCGGGCGGCGGCTCATGCTTTCATATGGCACTAGGCCAGAAAGGGCCCCGGGTGTTGCCCCGGGGCCCTTCTCAATTACTCCTCGGTGCTCTCGGCCGTATCGGCCGCAGCATCCTCGGGCGCCGCTTCGGGCTCCGGTGCGGGGCGCTTCTCGCCACCGTAGGTCACCGTCACCATCGCGGAACGCAGGATGCGGTCCGCCATGCGGTAGCCCTTCTGGTACACATCGTTGACGGTCTCGTCGTACTGCGACGCGTCCTCGACGCGACCCACGGCCTGGTGCTCGAGCGGATCGAACGCCTCGCCCTTGGGATCGATGGGCTCAACGCCCTCGTGCGCAAACACATCGAGCAGCTTGGCATGCACCGCATCGACGCCATCGACGAACTGCTTAAAGTCGTCGGAAAGCTCTTGGCTGCGGGCATGGTCGATCGCGCGCTCGATATCGTCGATCACCGGCAACAGCGCGGTGACAAGCTTCTCGGTCGCGCGGTCGCGCTCGGCGATGCGCTCGTTGGCGGTGCGGCGACGGAAGTTCTCCCAGTCGGCCTGCAGACGGGCGGTGCGCTCGGTGGCGTCCTTCGCCTTGTCCTCGGCAGCCTTCTGAGCCTCTGCCGCAGCTTCGAGCTCATGACGCACGTCGGCAAGCTCCTTTTGGGCCTGCTCGAACTTGAGCTTAAAGTCGTTGTCGGCGGCTTCCTCACCGGCGCGGATAGCGGCTTCCACCATCTCGTCCTCGGTCATCGTCGCCTCCTTGTTGGAATCCTCTACCTGGTTCTCGGCAGCCTCGGCGGCCTCGGCCTCGTTGGCCTCGGTATCGTCGACGGCCTCTACGGGAATCTTCACGTCCTTCTCCTCAGAGTCAACGGGGGCGGCGCCAGCGGCAGCCGCCTCCGTGCGAGCTTTACGGGCGGACATGATTACTTGTCCTCGTCGTCCACAACCTCGTAGTCGGCGTCGACCACGTCATCGTCGGCAGGCTGGGCGCCGGCGGCACCGTCGGTCTGCTGCTGAGCGTCGGCGTAGACAACCTGGGCCAGCTCGTAGGCCACGGACTGCAGGGACTCGCCAGCGGCCTTGATGGCCTCGACGTCAGAGCCCTCGAGCGCCTTCTTGGCGTCGGCAATAGCGGCCTCGGCCTTGGACTTCACGTCGGCGGAAACCTTGTCGCCCAGCTCGTTGAGGGTCTGCTCGGTGGAGTAGCACAGGCTATCGGTCTGGTTGCGGACCTCGACCTCTTCCTTCTGCTTCTTGTCCTCCTCGGCATGAGCCTCGGCGTCCTTGACCATGCGATCGACTTCGTCGTCGGACAGAGCGGTGGAGCCGGAAATGGTGATCTGCTGCTCCTTGCCGGTGCCCTTGTCCTTAGCGGAGACCTTGACGATGCCGTTGGCGTCGATGTCGAAGGTGACCTCGATCTGCGGCACGCCGCGGCGGGCAGCCGGGATACCGGTCAGCTGGAACTTACCGAGCGACTTGTTGTCGCGGGCAAGCTCGCGCTCGCCCTGGAGCACGTTGATCTCGACGCTGGTCTGGTTGTCGGCAGCGGTGGAGTAGACCTCGGTCTTGGAGGTCGGGATCGTGGTGTTGCGGTCAATCATCTTGGTCATGATGCCGCCCATGGTCTCGACGCCCAGCGACAGCGGGGTAACGTCGAGCAGCAGGATGCCCTCGACGTCGCCGGTGAGCACGCCGCCCTGGACGGCAGCGCCGTCGGCAACGACCTCGTCGGGGTTCACGGACATGTTGGGCTGCTTACCGGTCATGGTCTTGACGAGCTCCTGGACGGCGGGCATACGGGTGGAGCCGCCGACGAGGATGACCTCGGTCAGATCGGAGAGCTTGAGCTTAGCGTCGCGCAGGGCATTGGTGACAGGCTGCTTGCAGCGCTCGAGCAGGTCGCGGGTGATCTTCTCGAACTCGGCGCGGGTCAGCGTGTAGTTGAGGTGCAGCGGGCCAGACTGGTTCATGGTGATGAACGGCAGGTTGATGGTGGTCTGCTGGGCGGCGGAAAGCTCCTTCTTGGCGTTCTCTGCGGCCTCCTTCAGACGCTGCAGGGCCATGGGGTCCTGGCGCAGGTCGACGCCGTTCTCCTGCTGGAACTTGTCGGCCATCCAGTCGATGACGCGCTGATCCCAGTCATCGCCGCCCAGGTGGTTGTCGCCCGAGGTGGACAGAACCTCAAACACGCCGTCGGCGAGGTCGAGGATGGAGACGTCGAAGGTGCCGCCACCCAGGTCGAAGACCAGGATGCGCTGGTCGGTGCCCTGCTTGTCCAGGCCATAGGCCAGAGCAGCAGCGGTCGGCTCGTTGACGATACGCTTGACGTTGAGGCCGGCGATCTTACCGGCATCCTTGGTGGCCTGACGCTGGGCGTCGTTGAAGTAGGCCGGGACGGTGATGACGGCGTCGGTGACGGTCTCGCCCAGATACTTCTCGGCGTCGGCCTTCATCTTTGCGAGCGTCATGGCGCTCACCTGCTCGGCGGTGTAGTCCTTGCCCTCGATGTCGACGACGGCACGGCCACCCTGGCCCTCCTTGACCTCATACGGCACGGTCTTGATCTCGGAGGTGCACTCGGAGTACTTGCGGCCCATGAAGCGCTTGATGGAGAACACGGTGTTCTTGGGGTTGGTGACCGCCTGGTTCTTAGCGGCCTTGCCCACGACGCGGTCGCCGTCGGCACGGAAGCCCACGACTGACGGGGTGGTGCGGTCGCCCTCGGCGTTCACGATGATGGTCGGAGAACCGCCCTCGAGAACGGCCATAGCGGAGTTAGTAGTACCAAGGTCGATACCAAGAATCTTGCCCATTAGAAATTCCCTCTCTCTTGTGCGTTTGCACCGACTCGGCGGTCTGCCGCGCGGTGTTTCGGCTTGTCTTTCAGGATGTAGTGTATCCCCTTATGGGCCGGAATATACAAAATCTAAGTCAATTCATATAAGATTTCTTATCTCTAAGAGTTTAGGTTCTCAAATGCGCAGGTAGATGCACTGTTTGAGTTCTCGGCAGATCTATTGAGATCTATGTAGAGATGGCTGAGGTGCGAGCCTGAAGCCGTACAGGGAGCCTTGGGGCGACCCCGGGGAAAGCGAGACCCAGTCTGAGCGTAAATTCCGGGACGCAGTTTCCTCTTGAAGGCTCGACCGGAAACTACATCCCAGTTTGAGCACCGATTCTGGGACACAGCTTCCGCAGGCGCGCTCAATAGCTCAATATTTCAAGTCACCTTTAGCTAACATTTGCGCAGCTCAGCGGCCCCACCTGCGTGTTTTTTAGTAAACCTTGGCATACTCGGCGAACGGTATGAAGATGCCGGCCAGAGGGTATTGCAAACGGTCGCTCCCGTGGTATGTTTTTGCCCGAATCAAACCGACGCGCATCGCCTGTAGCGTCGGTCAACAGAGAGGAAACTACCATGGCTCATCCCGTAATTGATGCCGACGAGTGCATCGCTTGTGGCGTTTGCGTCGACTCCTGCCCCGCTGGCGTTCTGGAGCTCCAGGACGTCGCTACCGTCGCTGACGAGGACTCCTGCGTCGCCTGTGGCGCTTGCCAGGACGCTTGCCCCGCTGGCGCGATCACCGAGATCGTCGAGGAGTAACAACTCCCCACTTGCACACTCAAAAGTACACCGTGCACAAAAAGGAGGCCTCCGCATCGCCGCGGAGGCCTCCTTTTGTTTGTGAGGATAACTAATATGGCACCGCCGCAGATTGCCGCTTAGGGGCGTTTGCAGCGTCGGCTACGATAGATCGTCCTCGTAAGGCATTAAATCGGCAAGGTAGCCCTTCTCCTTGAGTATGGCCTCGATCTCGTCGAGGGTCTGCTCGTCTTCCGCCGCAATGCGATGGAAGTGATAGCCGCTCGTCACCGTCAGCAGTGGGAAGCTCTTGCCGCTCTCGATATCGTGCAGGTAGCGCTCAACATCGCGGCGGTTGCGGATGTCCAGGTCGGCCGTGATCTTGCCGTACACACGATGGTTGACGATCACATTGAGCACGGCGCCACCCGCGTCGACGATACTCGTAAGCTCGTCGCCCGCCTGCTCCACACTGTGGCGCACCTTAACAAGACGCGTGGGCACGGCGGGGCTACTCGCGGCTTCCTGCAGCACGTAGCCGCGGTTGGTCGCCACGATATCGTGCCCATCGGCGCGCAGCAGGGCGATATCCTGCACGACAACCTGGCGGCTCACACCCACCTCGCGGGCAAGCGCGCTGCCCGATACGGGCCCCTTGGCTCCCTCGAGCACGGCCATGATGGCACGGCGACGCTCGCGGGCGTCCATTATTTACCGTCCAGCAGACGCAGGTGCTTGAGCGAGAGGTCGAGAATCGGCGCAGAGTGCGTCAATGCCCCCGAGCTAATAAAGTCAACGCCCAGGTCGGCGAGCGCGCGGATATTGCTGGCGTCCACGTTGCCCGAACACTCGGTCTTGGCGCGGCCGGCGATAAGCTCAATCGCGGCAGCCATATCGTCGTGGGTCATGTTGTCGAACATGATGATATCGGCACCGGCCTCAACTGCCTCGCGCACCATATTCAGGTTCTCGCACTCAATCTCGACCGTCGTGGTAAACGACGCGTGGGCGCGCGCCATCTCGATCGCGCGCGTCACGCCACCGGCGGCATCGATGTGGTTGTCCTTGAGCATGACGGCTGTCGACAGGTTGTAGCGATGGTTGCTGCCGCCGCCGATCTCAACCGCCGCCTTCTCAAACACGCGCATGCCCGGCGTGGTCTTGCGCGTATCGACGAGCACGGTCTTGGTACCCTCGAGCGCCGCTGCCATTCTGTGCGTATAGGTAGCGATACCGCTCATGCGCTGCAGGTAGTTGAGCGCCACGCGCTCGCCCGAAAGCAGCACGCGCGCATCGCCGCGCACCTGGCCCACGTGGTCGCCGGCGTGCACCTCGTCACCGTCGGCAACATCAAACAGCACCGAGCTCTGCGAATCCAGCAGCTCAAAGGTGCGAGCGAACACATCCAAGCCCGCGATGATGCCATCGGCCTTGGCGATAAGCTCCACCGTGGCGGGACGCGCCGTGGGGCACACGCTCGCCGTGCTCACGTCCTCAAAGGTAATGTCCTCGCGCAGGGCCTGCAGAATCAGATCATCGACGACGAGCTTCATGGTAATGGGATTCATGGTCTACTCCTCCACGGCCTGCGTGCCGGCGGCACGGGCCAAATCATCGATTGCCAGGGAGTCGGCGCTCAGGGCGCGATGGCGCCCGTCGAGCGCGGGCTCGCCCGCCTGCTCCACGGCGAGCGACTCGCCGGTGCGCATGCACCAGGCGGCACGGCGGCCCCAAACCAGGGACTCGAGCAGGCTGTTGGAAGCCAGGCGATTCTTGCCGTGAACGCCGTTGCAGGCCGTCTCACCGGCTGCGTAGAGCTCGGGCATCGAGGTGCGGCCGTCCTTGTCGACCCACACGCCGCCCATAAAGTAGTGCTGCGTAGGCGTAACGGGGATGGGCTCGTCCAAGATGTCGCGGCCGTCCTCCAAGCAGCGTGCGCGAATGTTGGCAAAGTGCCCGGTCACTACATCGCGCTCGACGGGGGCAAAGCTCAGCCACTCGTGCTCAGTACCGTCCTGCTTCATCTGCTCGCGAATAGCGGCAGCGACCACATCGCGCGGCTGAAGCTCGTCGGTAAAGCGCTCACCGGCGGCGTTGAGCAAAATCGCGCCCTCGCCGCGGCAGCTCTCGCTGATCAGGAAGGTGCGGCCTGGCTGCGGCGAGAACAGTCCCGTGGGGTGGATCTGCACGTAGTCCAGGTGCTCCATCTTAATGCCATGCTCCTGAGCGATGTAGCAGGCATCGCCCGTGAGCTGCGGATAGTTGGTCGAGTGGTCGTATACGCCGCCGATGCCGCCCGTCGCCCACAGCGTGTGGCGGGCATGGATCTTAAACGGCTCGCCGGCATGCGCGCCCTCGGCGGCATTTACCAGCTCGTCGGCGGGACGAACCGAGTTGTCCTCGTCCACGGGAACGGCGACGACACCGGCACACACCGTGGCGCCGTCACGCTCGCTCGTCAGGATGTCGGTCATGGCCACGTGCTCCAAAATCTGCACGTTATCCAGTTTGCGAACGGCCTGGAGCAGCTTGGTCGTGATCTCCTTGCCCGTAATGTCGGCATGGAAGGCAATGCGCGGACGGCTGTGCGCGCCCTCGCGGGTAAAGTCGAGGCTGCCGTCGGCCTTGCGCTCAAAATCCACGCCCATCGCTAGCAGGTCGTTGATGACCGAACGGCTCGAGCGGATCATGATGTCGACGCTCTCACGGCGGTTCTCGTAGTGGCCGGCGTGCATGGTGTCCTCAAAGAAGGCATCGTAGTCCGAGCCTTCGGGCAGCACGCAGATGCCACCCTGCGCGAGCATCGAGTCGCACTCGTCGACAGCGCCCTTGGAGAGCATGATCACACGCGTGCTCGTCGGCAAATTGAGGGCCGCGTACAGGCCCGCCACGCCGCAGCCGGCAATGACGACGTCGCACTCCATATCGGGGTATTGCTTGGTTTCCACAGGAATCCTTTCCCTTGGATGTGACAAAGGGACTGTCCCTTTGTCACATTGTTCTAGCGCGCTGCGTACTCAAGCATGCGGTCGAGCGTAAGCTTGGCCTGGTCGGCAGCCTCGTCCGACACGCCGATCTGCACCTCGCCCTCGCCCGTCTGCAGGCAGCGCACGAGCTTTTCGAGCGTGATGAGGTCCATGTTGACGCAGGTGGGTTGCACCGCGGGGAAGTAGAACTTCTTGCCGGTGCCCTGGCAGCGGCGCTCGAGCTCGTAGAGCACGCCGCGGACCGTCACGATAATGAACTCGCTCGCGTCGGACTCCTCGGCATACTTGATGATGCCGGCGGTGGAGCCGATGTAGTCGGCCTCGGCCAGGACGTCGGCCTTGCACTCGGGGTGCGCCAGCACGAGCGCGTCGGGGTGGGCCTCCGTCGCGTCGACGATCTGCTCGACGGTGATGATGTGATGGCGCGGGCAGTAGCCGTTGTTGAGGATGACGTGCTTTTGCGGCACCTGCTCGGCTACAAAGCGGCCGAGGTTTTGGTCGGGAATGAACAGGATATGCTGCTGCGGCAGCTCGGACACGATCTTGACGGCGTTGGAGCTGGTGACGCACACGTCGCTCCAGCTCTTGATCTCGACCGTGGAGTTGACGTAGCAGACCACGGCCAGGTCGTCGCCGTACTCGGCGCGCGCCGCATCGACCGTCTCGCGCTTGACCATATGAGCCATGGGGCAGTCCGCGCCCGGCTCGGGCAGCAGCACCGTCTTGGTGGGATTGAGCAGCTTGGCGCTCTCGCCCATAAACTCCACGCCGCACAGCACAATGGTCTGCTGCGGCAGGCTCTTGGCAAGCTTTGCCAGATAGAAGCTGTCACCGACGTAATCGGCCACAGCCTGGACCTCGGGCGCCACGTAATAGTGTGCCAGGATCACCGCGTCACGTTGGGTTTTAAGTTGCTGAATGGCCTCGACGAGCTCTGCGGGCACCAATGCCGCGCGCTCCGTTGCCGTCGTTGCCGATGCTAGGCCGGCCGCGATATCGCGTGCAAGCTCCGATGCATCCATGTTCGCGCTCTGTGCCATCAAGGCCCCTCTCTTTTGGCGAATCTTGGGGCTTTAGTATGACACCTAGGTTTACAGCTGACAAGACAGCTGTAAACCTAGGTGTAAAGTTGAAATAAAGATTCAATCATGCGGCAGATCCATTTTCGAACTGGCAAGCTGAGGATAGCCGAGCTCTCGATAGCGCAGGAGGCATCTTTCGCCACCGCAATACCACTCGGCGCGAGTTGCGCACCATGAGGTACGAACGGGCGCTCCCCCGCGAGCGGCACGCGCCCAATGTGGCAAAATCGAACTACTAAGGGGGCCCGAATGCTCAAGATTATTGCCTGCGACGATGACGTCGCTTTTCTAGATAGACTGCACCGGATGATCGACCGTTGGTCGACCGAGAAGGGCACGGCGGTCGATGTTGCGCTCGTCACGCGCGGCGAGGACCTGCTGGCGCGCCATGCCGCGTCGCGCGCCGACATCATCCTGCTCGACATGATCATGCCGCTCGTCAACGGTATGGACACCGCACGCGAATTGCGCCAGGCCGACACCGCCGTGCGCCTGGTGTTCCTTACCTCGTCGCCCGAGTTTGCACTGGAGTCCTACGAGGTCCGCGCCTTCGACTATCTGCTCAAGCCCGTGACTTACGAACGCCTGGCGCAGTTACTCGACGAGCTTTCGAGCATGCGCCCGGCGGCAACCGACGAGCTCGTGATCAAAACGTCCTTTGGCTACCACGCCCTGCGCCTGTCCGACATCGAATATGCCGAGGCGCGCAACAAGCACGTGGTCTTCCACCTGCGCGACGGACGCGATATCGAGGCACTCGAGTCGTTCCGCAGCGTCGAGGACCGTTTGGCGCAAAATGCCACCTTCTTTAAATGCCACCGTAGCTACCAGGTCAACTTGCGCAACATCGACCACTTCGATCGCACGGACATCGTCATGCGCTCCGGCGTGTGCATTCCGCTGTCGCGCAGCAGCAAGCAGGGGTTCCAAGACGCCTACTTTGCGGTGCGCTTCGAGGGCGGGAGGCGCTGATGATCTCCTCGGTCGAAATGGTCCTTTGGGCAATCCACCACGCCACAACGCTACTCTTTGGCGTCTTTGCTTCGGCGGCGCTGTGCGGTATCGAAATCAATCGACGCCATGCACTCGAGTTGGTGGGGGTCGGAGCCGCAACCGGCGCTGCCTTTTCGATCGCCAATGTCGTTGGCGGAGAGCTTTTTGCCCGTCAGGTCTATCCGCTCGTCGTGCACCTGCCGCTTACCGTCTACCTGTGTGCGCGCTACCGTCTGAGCCCGCTGCTCGCGGCATTGGGCGTCACCAGCGCCTATCTGAGCTGTCAGTTCAGCAACTGGATGGGCATCGCCGCCTTTGCCGCAACCGATTCGCAGATCGCGTACTATCTGGCGCGCATCGCGACCACGCTCGGCGTCTTTGCCGTCCTGCTGCATTGGGCCGGCGACATTGGACCCCGCCTGGCGATTAAAAGCCCCACCGAGCTGGGCATCCTATTAATCCTGCCGCTCGTCTATTACGTCTTTGACTATGCCACCAACGTCTACACCACGCTGTTCCACTCGGGCTCGGTGGTGACGGTTGAGTTTTTGGCATTTGCGCTCTGTGCCTTCTATCTTATGTTTCTTGCCGTTTACCTGCGCGAATACGAAGAAAAGGAAACCGCCGAGCGAGAGCGCTGGATGCTCGAAACCCGCGACAGCGCCGCCATCAAAGAGCTCGAGGCTTGGCGTCAATCTGGGCGCGAGCTGTCGATTCTTCGCCACGATATGCGCCACTTCCTACGCGGCCTGGCCGCTTTAATTGAGGAGGGCCACACCGACGAGGCGCTCAAACGCATCGACGAACTCTGCGAAGCCGGCGACCGCACCGCCGTACGCCGCTTCTGCGCCAACGAGACCGTAAACATCGCGCTTTCGTCATTCAACTCGGATATCAATAGAAACGGCATTACCGCCAACCTGCGCGCCGCCGTACCCGAAACGATCCACGTAGGTGACGCCGACCTGTTTAGCGTGCTCTCAAATGCCTTGGAAAACGCTATCACCGCCGCAAGCGCCGCACCCCAAGGAAAGCGATTCGTCGACTTTGACCTGCGATTTGAGGACGGCCAGCTGCTGCTGTTAGTTTCCAACACGTTTGACCGCGCGCCGCGCATGGTCGACGGCATGCCCGTGACCCGGCATGCGGGCCACGGCTTTGGCACCAAGAGCATCAAACTTGCCGTGGAGCGCATGAACGGCAACTGCCAGTTCCGCATTAACGGCGATCGGTTTGAGCTGCGCGCTGTGATGTAAGGGCGCGGGCGCGACGGATTTGCGTTCCGCGGGTACGGCTCGCCCGCTCGGGGTCGTTTGTCGACGCGGGCTCGCTACAGCGGCGCGGCCGCCGGAGTCAGCTGCTTGATGTAGGCCCACATGCGCTGCTTAGCGGCCTTGTCGGTGAGTGCCGCCTCAAAGCCGTCGAGCGCGAGCACGCGGCGGCCCTGCACATGGGCGACCAGGCCGGGCTTGAGCATGGCGGTGTCGAAGTCATCGATCGCCACGAGCATATCGGCGTAGGTCTCGCGCATGACATCGGCCGCGCTGTTATCGAGCAACAGCACCGCCTCGGGGTCCAGAGCCTCAAGCGCCTCGCGGAACAGCTCGCACGGTAGAGTCTCGCCCACCGTGACCGCTCCGTCGCCTGTGCCGGCGACGCTTGCCAGCACGCAAAAATCCTCGGGCGCGTAGCCGATGGCCCCAAGCGCCTTGCGCAACGCCGCGCCATCCGGGCCGGCGGCAAGCTCGCCACCCGAACGCTCGGCCTCGTCCAAATCGCCTTTGACCAGCACGATCGGTGAGCACGCGTTGCCCACGATGCGCACGCCACGGACCGCAAGCGATGTGAGCTCCTGCTCGGCCGCCTGGGCGATGGCTTCTTTTTTCTGGCTTTGTGACGTGGACATGCGCTCTCCAATCGTTTGCGTGCCCACCATTATATAAAAGAGCTGCCCGCGAGTGGTTGCTTTACGGGCGGCTGGGTATAAGCACGGTCGTACTGAGTTTTACGCGGCCGAGCCGCGTCGCATTATGGAGGTCACCATGGCTGACATTAATCAGATTACCCCCGAGAACTTCGATTCCATCGTTAACGACAGCCTGCCCGTGCTGGTCGATTTTTGGGCACCGTGGTGCGGGCCCTGTCGATCCCTCTCGCCCATCGTTGACGAGGTTGCCGATGAGCTGGCGGGCAAGCTTGCCGTTGCCAAATGCAACGTCGACGACAACCAGGACCTGGCCATGAAGTATGGCGTCATGAGCATCCCCACGCTGATTGTGTTTAAGAACGGCGAGGAGATTGACCGCTCAGTTGGCGCTCTGCCCAAGGCGAGGCTGCAGGCGCTGCTGGAGAAGCATCTGTAATACGCTTGTTACTTACCCGCCGTCCATGAGCGCTTTTGCACCGCTCGCCGGACTGCCGGGCGCGGCGCGTGCGACCACGGATAGTATGGTAGTTACAAACAGCCCCCAGTGAACGGGTGCGAGTCACACAGACTCGTACCCGTTTTCTTATGCAGCTGCGCATAGAGCGAGCGTAGTAAAATCTGAACCACTGAACTGCCCCATACAAAAGGAGATTTCCCATGCATGACGTTGGAATGAACATGAGCCAGCTTGCCATGAGCGTCAAGCAGGTCGACGACACCATCGAGCTCGCTCACGAGTGGAGCCATCAGCTGCTGCATGCGACCGAGAATTTTGACATGGAGCGCATCGGCGCCAAGCTCGAGGCAGCCATGGCTGCGCTGCACGAGGCCCACGACGCACTCGAGGGCTACGAAGAGGCCATCGAGGCCGACCACAACTCCGTCGGCTCCGTGAAGCTGGTGTAACGTGGCTGAACACGAGCACGGCTGCGGGTACGAGCACGAGCATCCGCACGGGGCGGACGGTGACGCGGGCTGCCACTGTAGTGGCTCCGGCTCCGAGCTGGTCCGTTTTTCGGTTACCGCACCGGACGACCTGCTGCGCCGTTTTGACGAACAGATCGCGCGCCGCGGCGACGTGGCCAACCGCTCCGAGGCCGTGCGCGACCTGATTCGCGCCTCGATCGCCAAGGAGCAGATGCGCACGCCCGATGAGCATGTTATCGGGTCGCTCACCATGATCTACGACCACCATACCGGCGACCTGACGCGCCGTCTGGACGAAGTGCAGCACGACTACACCGACGAGATCGTATCGACCATGCACGTGCATCTGGATCACCACAACTGCTTGGAGATTCTGGCGCTCAAGGGTCGCGGCGAGCGCGTCTACGAACTAGCCGACCGCCTGCTGGGCCTGCGCGGCGTTAAGCACGGCGAGCTCACGTGCGCCGCCACCAAGCAGAGCCTGGGGCTGTAGTGCACCTGTCCCTATTTGGTCGGTTTTGATGAGGGGTGTCGCATGCGGCATGTGCATATTCATGTAACGGGCATTGTGCAGGGCGTTGGCATGCGGCCGTTTGTGTATCGCGAGGCCATGGCGCATGGCATTTGCGGATGGGTGCTCAACGCGGGCGACGGCGTGCATATCGAAGCGCACGCCTGTGCCGAGGCGGTTGACGGATTTGTCGCTGCGCTTTCCGAGCATGCGCCTGCGGCAGCCCGCGTAGAGCATGTCGAGGTTGTGGACCTGGCAGCCAACGGTTGGGATGCCGCCAATGAAGAGGGTTTTCGCATCGTAGCATCGCAGGACCAGACCGCGCACACGACGCTCGTCTCGCCCGATATCGCCACCTGCGACGATTGCCTGCGCGAGCTGTTCGATCCCGCCGACCGACGCTATCACTACCCCTTTATCAACTGCACTAACTGCGGCCCACGCTTTACCATCATCCGATCGCTGCCTTATGACCGAGCGGCTACCTCGATGGACCGTTTTCCCATGTGCCCTGAGTGTGCCGCGGAGTATGCCAATCCGCTCGACCGTCGCTTTCACGCGCAGCCCGATGCCTGCTTTGATTGCGGGCCGCATATCATGTGGCGCGAAGTGGGCGTGGGCGATGAGCCGGGCGAAGCCGCCGCGTCGCTGGCCGTCGGCACCACGCGCGAAACCAGCGACGCCATTATCGACCGCTGCGTTGAGCTGCTGGCCAACGGCGGTATCGTCGCCATCAAGGGCCTGGGCGGATTCCATCTATCCTGTGACGCCTCCAACGAGCAGGCGGTAGCCGAGCTTCGCCGCCGTAAACGCCGCAGCAACAAGCCACTTGCCGTTATGGTGCGCAGCCTTGCCGACGTTGAACGCCTGTGCCATGTCAACGACGTTGAGCGCGGCTTGCTGGCCGGCAGCATTCGCCCCATCGTGCTGCTGCGCCGACGTGCTGTTTGCGAGAGCGGCGATTCCCCCGACGCCCTCGCGCTCGCGCCGTCCGTCGCACACGACCTTCCCGAGCTCGGTGTTATGCTCCCCTACACCCCGCTTCAGCATCTGTTGCTTGCCGCGGCAGAAGCCCGCGGTATGCACGCGCTCGTCATGACCAGCGGAAACCTGAGCGAAGAGCCCATCGAGACCGACGACGACCTTGCCTGGGAACACCTCGTTGCCGCCGGCATCGCCGATGCGTTGCTCGGCAACGACCGCGCGATCCTCTCGCGCTACGACGACTCTGTAGTGCGCGTGGTCGACGGCGCCGTTATGCCCGTACGCCGCGCTCGCGGATATGCACCCCAGCCGCTGCCGTTGCCGGCGCTCGACGGCACTCCGTCCTGCGTGCTCGCCTGTGGGCCACAACAAAAGGCCACGATTGCGCTCACGCGTGAAGGGGCGAACGGCGAGGCAACCTGTTTTGTATCGCAGCATATCGGCGATGTTGAAAACGGCGGGACCTTCGATGCCTGGAACGCCGCGCGCACGCGCTTGGAAGATCTCTTTGACTTGGCGCCCGCCGCCTTAGCCTGCGATGTACATCCCAGCTATCTATCGAGCCAGTGGGCGCGCGAGCAGGCGCGAAAATGCAATCTGCCGCTCGTCGAGGTGCAGCACCATCATGCGCATATCGCGAGCGTAATGGCCGAGGCCATCGCCGCGGGCCAGCTTACAACCGACGCGCGCGTCCTTGGCATCGCCTTTGACGGCACCGGCGCCGGTACCGATGGGACCATTTGGGGCGGCGAGTTTCTTGTTGCCAGCCTTGGCGGCTTTGAGCGCGCCGCGCATTTGCGCACCTGGGCGCTCCCCGGCGGGGCGGCCTCCGTGCGCGACGCCCGCCGCAACGCCTTTGCCCTGCTCAGTGAGCTCGGTCTGCTCGAACACCCGGGGGCCGAGCGGCTCTTGGGCGGCCTAGACGAGCAAACACGGAGCGTGACGGCAACGATGATCGAACGTAGCATCAACAGCCCGCGCACCAGCAGCATGGGTCGCTTGTTTGATGCCGCAGCCGCGATCCTGGGCATTTGCGGCCAGGCGACCTACGAGGGTGAACCCGCCATCGAGCTCGAGGCCGCCGCCTGGCGCACGCTCGGCGGTAAGACCGTTCGTCTCGACGGCAATCATGCAGGCGTATTCACGTCTGCCGACGACTCCCCCATCTTGGACCCCCAACCGCTCATCGAAGCTCTTCTGAATGGAATCGAGGCAGGCGCGCCGGCCGACAGGCTCGCCCTCGGGTTTCACATCGCCATTACGCACGCTACGACCCACATCGCACGCGAAATCTGCGCACGCGAAGGCCTCGACACCGTCGTGCTCTCGGGCGGTGTGTTCATGAACCGACTTTTGCTCCAGCTCCTCACCCGCGAGCTCAAAAGCATGGGTCTCACTGTCATGGTTCCCCACGCCGTGCCCGTCAACGACGGCTGTATCGCCTACGGTCAGGCCGCCATCGCTCGCGCTCACCTCGCGCAGACAGCATCGCGATAGGCTGTTTTGCCAGCCTGCGCGCCGCCGTCTCACAGGTGTAACGCGTTTGCTCGCGACTCCCACGAGCGCTACCATCAACTGATGGATAATTAGGCGCCTATCCAGCGCAAAACGTATAAAAGGGGAACATTATGTGCCTTGCCGTTCCCGGTAAAGTGGTCAAACGCGACGACGACCTTAAGGCGACCGTCGACATGATGGGCATCGAGCGCCCCGTTTCGCTGCGCCTCGTGCCGACGGCACAGGTAGGCGACTATATTCTCGTGCACGCCGGCTTTGGCATTCAGATTGTCGACGAGCAGGAGGCGCAGGAGACGCTCGACCTGGTCAACACCATGACTGAACTGGTCGAAGAAGACCAGCTGGCCACCAACCCGGCGGAGGCTTACTAGTGGCGGCCGGACAGCCGGCTCGCTCCGGTATCGACTTTTCGGCATTTCGCGACCCCAGGCTGGCTCGCGAGCTCATCGATCGCATTCATGAGCTTGTCGGCAACCGCAGCATCAACCTTATGGAAGTCTGCGGCACGCATACCGTGAGCATCGGGCGCTATGGCTTTCGCTCCATTATGCCTGCCGGGCTCAAACTGCTGAGCGGTCCGGGTTGCCCCGTCTGCGTTACCGCCAACCGCGATATCGACCATGCAATCGCGCTCGCCAAGATGGACGGCGCCATCATCACCACCTTTGGCGACATGATGCGCGTGCCCGGATCGTCCACCTCGCTCGCTGCGCAAAAGGCGGCAGGACGCGACATCCGCATTGTGTACTCCCCGCTCGATGCACTCGATATCGCCGAACACAACCCCGATCGCCCGGTCATCTTTATGGGCGTCGGCTTTGAGACCACGACGCCCACCATCGCCGCCGCCATTTTGGAGGCCGATGCACGCGGACTCCAGAACTTCTCGGTCTATTGCGCCCACAAGACCACGCCGCCGGCTCTGCGCGCGATCTCCAACGACCCCGAGACGACCATCGACGGCTTTATCCTGCCGGGGCACGTCGCCACCATCACGGGCTTAGCCCCCTTTGGCTTTTTGGTCGACGAGTTCAATACCCCGGGTGTGGTCACGGGATTTGAACCGGTCGATATCCTGCAGGGCATCTGCATGCTGGTCCAGATGGTTGTCGAGAACAGGCCGGCGATCGACAACGCCTACCGCCGTGGCGTCAACGCAGACGGCAACCCCGTGGCGCGCCAGCTGGTCGAGCAGGTGTTTGAGCCATGCGACACCACGTGGCGCGGGCTGGGGCCGATTGCCAACTCGGGCCTTTCCATCCGCCCCGAGTTCTCGCGCTTTGATGCCCGCACTCGCTTTGATGTGCCCGTTGAGACGACGGTCGAGCCGCGTGGGTGCCGCTGCGGCGACGTGCTGCGCGGGGCCATTACGCCGAGCGACTGCCCTCTGTTCGGCCACGCTTGTACACCCGAGCATCCCGTCGGCCCCTGCATGGTGAGTTCCGAGGGCAGCTGCGCGGCGTACTTTAGATACCGCGACTAACCCAGACGCACCCGCACGCTGACACCACCCATGATTGGAGTTTTCGATATGTCCCGTACTGCCACCGATAGCACTGTCCTGCTGGGCCACGGCTCCGGCGGCCAGATGATGAAGCGCATTATCGATGAGGTCTTTCTGGATGCCTTTGGGTCGCCCGAGCTGCTTGCGGGCAACGATGCCGGTGTCGCCGCGCTGCCCGCAAGCGGGCGAATCGCCATGTCGACCGACAGCTTTGTGGTAACGCCGCAGTTCTTCCCCGGCGGCAATATCGGACGCCTCGCCGTATGCGGAACCGTTAACGACGTCGCGACCTCGGGCGCTAACGTACGCTACCTCTCATGCGGCTTTATCCTCGAAGAGGGCTATCCCATGGACAAGCTGCGCCAGATTGTGCAGACCATGGCCGAAACGGCACATGAGGCAGGTGTGAAGATTATCACCGGCGACACCAAGGTGGTCGAGCGCGGCGGTGCCGACAGCGTCTACATCAATACCGCCGGCGTGGGCGAGGTGCCCGCGGGCGTGGCGCTCAGCGGCGCCAACTGCCGCCCCGGCGACGTCATCCTGGTATCGGGTACGCTAGGCGACCACGGCATCGCCATCATGAGCCAGCGCGAGGGCTTGGCGTTTTCGAGCAACATCGAAAGCGACGCTGCGCCGCTCAACCATCTGATTGCCGACGTGCTTGCCGCAGCACCCGACACCCGCTGCTTCCGCGACCCCACGCGCGGCGGTCTGGCATCCACGCTCAACGAGTTTGCCCAGGCCAGCGGCGTTGCCATGGAGATCGACGAGGATGCCGTGCCCGTGCGCCCCGACGTGCAGGCGGCATGTGAGATGCTCGGCTACGACGTTCTGCAGGTGGCAAACGAGGGCAAGATGGTTGCCGTGGTGCCGGCTGAGCAGGCCGATGCCGCGCTGGCGGCCATGCGCGTCGCCCGCTACGGCGAGAACGCCGCCATCGTCGGTCGCGTGCTGCCACTTGCCGAGGGTGCCCGTCCCGCCGTGCGCGTACGCACCGGCTGGGGCTCGACCCGCATCCTCGACATGCTCGTGGGAGAGCAGCTGCCGAGGATTTGCTAGCGACAAAGGCTCAGGGCTATTAAAGATATTCAGATTCCAAACATGCCCGGCACGCATGCCCAGTATCATGGGGTGCGTTTTGGAACCCAATGACGGGAGCTTTCATGGCAGCAGCTTTTTCCCATGTGATCTTTGACCTGGACGGCACCATCCTCAACACGCTCGAGGACCTGGCGGCCGCCGGCAACCATACCTGCGAGATGCACGGCTGGCCCACGTTTGCCGTCGACGAGTACCGCTACAAGGTGGGAAACGGCATGCTCAAGCTCGTCGAACGCTTTATGCCTGCCGAATATGCGGGCGACGGTCGCATGTTTGAGCAGACGCTTGCCGAGTTTAGGGCTTACTACGGCGAGCACAAGGAGGACCACACCGCCCCCTATGCCGGTACAATCGAGATGCTCGACCGCCTACGCGCCGCGGGCGTTCAGCTTGCCGTGCTCACCAACAAGGACCACGTCTCGGCGGCTCCGCTTATCGAGAAGTATTTTGGTTCCGAGCGCTTTGCGCTGGTACAGGGCCGTGTCGATGCGTTTCCGCCCAAGCCCGAAGCACCCGTTACGCTACATGTGATGGAAAAGCTGGGCGCCAATCCGGCAACCACGCTCTATGTGGGCGATTCCAATGTCGATATCCTGACCGGCCACAACGCCGGCCTTAAGAGCGCGGGCGTCAGCTGGGGCTTCCGCGGCCGCGCAGAGCTGGAAGCCGCCGGCGCCGACTACGTGGTGGACACCCAGGCAGAGCTCGCGGCGCTGATTCTGGGCGAGTAACGCTGGTGCTGCTCAACCCAGCCGTCGCAATACCGTTGCGCGGAAAGTAGTCGTTGGGGACGTTCTTAAACGACTAGTCAAACAAGAACGTCACCAACGACTAGTCATTTAAGAACATCCCCAATGACTGCCATGACAACGCCGATGTTTTGGCAACGACAGACACTATGACCCAATCCGAGGGCACTAAAAAGATAGGAGCCCCCGCTCGTGACCGCGGGTCGGGGCTGCGACAATGATGTTGAAGTGCCATAGG
>CABRDB010000039.1 GCA_902469555.1 uncultured Collinsella sp.
AGGTAAGATTGAAGGGCCTGACCCCGGAGGAGTTCCGGAATCAGGCCCTCGCGGCCTAGTCGCTATTTAGGGCGTCCAAGATTTGGGACGCAGTTCAGTTGGGAAGCGGGTCTTTGGAAGGGCGGTTAACGTACTAGGAAATTATTCCTCGTCGTTGTCCTTGGCCTCTTCGGCGTCGTCGGTGTCTACGAGCTGGTTGAGTAGCTCGTCGAGGGAAGCCATGTCCTCGTTGATGGCACCGTTGGCGGGAGCCTTCTTGTCGTCGATCGGGGCGCCCAGGAGCTCCTCGTCGGCGTCGGCGTGATGCGTCGGCGTGGCGGAGGTACCCAGCAGGATATCGTCCGGACCGTCGGGGCTAAAGACCATCTGCAGCAGCTGCGAGAGGTCTTCCTCGTCGGCAACGTCGTCGTTGTTCTCGAGGATGTAGAGCAGGTCGTGGGCCTCCAGGCCGTCACGGAGCTCCTCGATCGCCTTGGCACCGATACCATCGATGCGCAGCAGATCCTCCTCGGACTTGCCGACCAGGTCGCCGACCGTCTCGATGCCGACCTCGCTGAACTTGTTGGTCCAACGCTGCGACACGCCCAGGTCGTCGAACAGGTACAGGCGAGCCTTCTCGGCGGAGATGGTATGGCCGTTGCGGGTGAACGAACCGTCAGCACCACCGAACTCGTCGTAGCCGGCCCAGTCGAGCTGCTGCGGGAGCTGCTCGTCCAGGTCCTTGAGCTCCACAGGAGCCCACTCGGGCAGCGACTTGGCGTTGGGCGAAGCCGGGCCGTCGATGTCCACGTAGCCGTCGGCCGTGCGATACGTCAGCTTGGCGTTGGCATACGGTTTGAGGCCGGTACCAGCCGGGATCTTCTTACCGACGATGACGTTGGACTTAAGGTCGAGCAGGTGGTCGACCTTGCCCTCGATGGCAGCCTCGGTAAGGACGCCGGCGGTACGGATGAACGAAGCGCTCGACAGCCAGGAGTCGATGTTGGACGCGACCTTGAGCGTACCCAGGATGACGGGCTCGGCCACGGGAGCCTGACCGCCCAGACGGGCAACGCGCTCGACCTCGTCAGCGAACTCGTAGCGGTCGACGTACTGACCAAGCAGGTACTTGGAGTCGCCGGGGTTGGTAATCTGAACGCGACGCAGCATCTGACGTGCGAGCACCTCGATGTGCTTGTCGTTCAGGTCGACGCCCTGGCTGGTGTAGACGTCCTTGACGCTCTCGACGAAGGTGTGCATCGTCGACTCGATGTCGGTCAGCTTGCGCAGGTTGCGGAAGTTGACGAAGCCCTTGGTGATCTGGTCGCCAGCGCGAACCTCGCAGCCGTCCTCGATCTCGGGCATAAAGCGCACCGAAGCGGGGACGCGACGCTCGTCGAGGACACGGGTGTGATCCTCGGAGTCGGTGAGCGTCAGCACGTACTCGGACTTCTCGGGCTTAATCGAGAGGTGGCCGGAGTACGGAGCCAGCTCGGCCTCGCGACCCAGGATCTTCTCGTTGACGTTGCCGACGATATCGAACATACGGCTGACCGTAGGCAGACCCTGCGTAATATCGTCGACGCCAGCGACGCCGCCGGAGTGAATGGTACGCATCGTAAGCTGCGTACCGGGCTCGCCGATGGACTGGGCGGCAATAATGCCGACCGCGGTACCGATGGCGACCGGACGACGAGTGGAAAGATCCCAGCCGTAGCACTTCTGGCACACGCCGTACTTGGAGCGGCAGGTGAGCAGCGCGCGAAGCTTGACCTTCTTAAGGCCGGCATCGACCATCTTCTGGATGTCAGCGACCTTCTCGATGTAGCCGTCCTGCTCAAAGAGCACGGTGCCATCGGGAGCCACGACGTCCTCAATGAAGCAACGGCCGACGAGGTCGGTGTTGAGGTCGGTGGTGCCGGGGATGATGAGGTTGTAGGTGACGCCCTCGTGCGTACCGCAGTCCTCCTCGCGGACGATGACGTCCTGGGCCACGTCGACCAGACGACGGGTCAGGTAACCAGAGTCCGAGGTGTGGGATGCGGTATCGACCAGGCCCTTACGGGCGCCGTAGGTCGAAATGAAGTACTCGAGCGGCAGCAGGCCCTCGCGGAAGTTCGCCTTAATGGGAAGGTCGATCGTCTCGCCGGACATGTCTGCCATCAGGCCACGCATGCCGCCGAGCTGACGCAGCTGGGTCTTAGAACCACGGGCGCCGGAGTCGGCCATCATGTAGAGCGGGTTCTCCTCGTCGAACAAGTCGAGCATGAGCGCTGCAACCTTATCGGTACAAGCGGTCCACTCGTTAACGACTTCGATGTGGCGCTCCGTCTCGTTGATGAAGCCCTCCTCGAAGTACTCGTTGATCTGGTCGACGTTGGCCTGGGCGCGATCGAGCAGCTCCTGCTTCTCGGCAGGGATGAGAGCGTCCCACACCGAGATGGTGAGGCCGGCGCGGGTAGCGTAGTGGAAGCCGGAGTACTTGATGGCGTCGAGGATCGGGCCGACCTTGGCCTCGGGATAGCGATCGCAGCAGTCCGCAACCAGCTTGGCCACGTCGCCCTTGACCATCTTGTAGTTCATGAACTCGTAGTCTTCGGGCAGGCACTGGCGGTTGAAGATGATGCGGCCGATAGAGGTCTCGAAGCGCGCGGTCTTGTTGCCGGTGACGTCGTAGTCGACAAACTCGTTCTTGCCGTTCTTGACGCGGAAGATACGGGTGCCGTCCTCGTTGATGACATTGGCGTCGGCAGCGGACACGCGGACCTGAATCTTGGCCTGCATGTCGACCTCGGAGCGGCAGTCATAGGCGTGCAGCGCGTCGTCGAAGCTGGCGAACACGTGGTTCTCGCCCGGCAGACCGTCGCGGACCTGGGTCAGGTAGTACACACCGATGATCATGTCCTGCGAGGGGATGTTAACCGGCTTGCCGGATGCCGGCGAGCGCAGGTTGTTCGCAGAGAGCATAAGCACGCGAGCCTCGGCCTGAGCCTGGCTGGACAGCGGCACGTGGACGGACATCTGGTCGCCGTCGAAGTCGGCGTTGAAGGGCGAGCAGACCAGCGGATGCAGGTGGATAGCCTTGCCCTCGACCAGCACCGGCTCAAAGGCCTGGATGGACAGACGGTGCAGGGTCGGTGCACGGTTGAGCAGCACGACGCGGCCGTCGATGACCTCTTCGAGGATATCCCACACAAAGGTGGCACCGCGGTCGATAGCGCGCTTGGCGCCCTTGATGTTCTCGACCTTGCCAAGCTCGACCAGGCGCTTCATGACGAAGGGCTTGAAGAGCTCCAGCGCCATGGTCTTGGGCAGACCGCACTGGTGCAGCAGCAGCTTGGGGTCGGTAACGATTACCGAACGGCCGGAGTAGTCGACACGCTTGCCCAGCAGGTTCTGACGGAAACGGCCCTGCTTGCCCTTGAGGGCCTCGGCGAGCGACTTGAGCGGGCGACCGCCACGGCCAGAGACCGGGCGACCACGACGGCCGTTGTCGAACAGGGCGTCCACGGACTCCTGGAGCATGCGCTTCTCGTTGTTCACGATGATCGCAGGGGCGTCCAGGTCGAGCAGGCGCTTGAGTCGGTTGTTACGGTTGATCACGCGACGATACAGATCGTTGAGGTCGGACGCGGCGAAGCGGCCGCCGTCGAGCTGGACCATCGGGCGCAGATCGGGCGGAATGACCGGGATGACGTCCAGGATCATGTTCGCGGGGCTGTTGCCGCCCTTCAGGAAGGCGTCAACGACCTCGAGGCGCTTGACGGCCTTCTCGCGCTTCTGCTTCTGGGAGTCCTCGTCGGCGATGATGGCCTTGAGCTTCTCGGCCTCAGAGGGGAGGTCGATGGCAGCGAGCAGGTCGCGGACGGCCTCGGCACCCATACCACCCTTGAAGTACATGGAGTAGTAACGGGTCATCTCACGGAACAGCGGCTCATCGGAGATGAGGTCGCGCTCGGTGAGCTTCATGAAGGCGTTGAAGGCGTCCGTGCGGAGCTGCTTCTCGTCCTTGCACTCTTCCTCGATGTCGACGATGCCAGAAGCGATCTCCTCGGGGGTCAGCGGCTCCTCGTCGGAGAACTCGTCAAAGTTCTCGGGGTTGCCCTGCTCCTTGAGGGACTCGATCTGGCGGGCGCACTCGGCATCGATCTCTTCCAGATCGGCGGCGAGCTCCTCGCGCAGGTCGTCAGCGTCGGCCTCGCGAGCCTCGTAGTCGACCTCGGTGATGATGTAGCTGGCAAAGTACAGAACCTTCTCGAGGTCCTTGGACTTGATGTCGAGCATACGGCTCATCGGGAAGCTCGTGGGGCTCTTGAAGTACCAGATGTGGGACACGGGAGCGGCGAGCTCGATGTGGCCCATGCGGTCGCGACGCACCTTGGCCGAGGTGACCTCGACGCCGCAGCGCTCGCAGACGATGCCCTTAAAGCGGATGCCCTTGTACTTGCCGCAGGAGCACTCCCAGTCCTTGGCGGGACCGAAGATCTTCTCGCAGAACAGGCCGTCCTTCTCGGGCTTGAGGGTACGGTAATTGATGGTCTCCGGCTTCTTGACCTCACCGTGCGACCAGGAACGGATCTGGTCGGCGGAGGCAAGGGAGATCTTTACCGAGTCAAAATCAGTAGCTTCGAAATCTGCCACAGTCAACTACTCCTTATCAGTGGTCGTGGCGGCGACAGCCTCGGGTGCCTCGGCGGTCTCGGCATCCTGGGCCTCGACGTCGGTGTCAACGCCGGCGAGCGCAGCCAGGTCGTCGAGAGCAGAGGTCTCCTCGGCGGTCACAGGGGCGGAGGCGTCCTCGTCGGCATCGTGCATGGGCTCGATGTCCAGCGCGAGGGAGCGGATCTCCTTGACGAGAACCTTGAAGGACTCGGGGATACCCGGGACAGGAACGTTCTCGCCCTTGACGATGGACTCGTAGGTCTTGACGCGGCCCACGGTATCGTCGGACTTGACGGTCAGGATCTCCTGCAGGACGTTGGAAGCACCGTATGCGTACAGTGCCCAAACTTCCATCTCGCCGAAGCGCTGGCCGCCGAACTGGGCCTTGCCGCCCAGAGGCTGCTGGGTAACCAGGCTGTAAGGGCCGGTCGAACGGGCGTGGATCTTGTCGTCGACCATGTGGCCGAGCTTGAGGATGTAGGACGTACCCACGGTAATGGGCTCGCGGAACTCCTCGCCGGTGCGGCCGTCGAACAGACGAGTCTTGCCGCGCTCGTCAAGCTGGGTGACGAACTCGGGGCGCATGTGATCGCCAAAGGCAGCGGTGGCCTTGTTGAGCATGTTCTTGTTGGCGCGACGGATGACCTCGGCGATCTCGTCCTCCTTGGCGCCGTCAAAGACAGGCGTGGCGGTGAAGAACGGACCGGGGACGTACTTGTCGGAGTCGGCCTGCTCGGTATCCCAACCGCAGGCAGCAGCCCAGCCAAGGTGGCACTCGAGCAGCTGGCCGACGTTCATACGCGAAGGAACGCCCAGCGGGTTGAGGATAACGTCGATCGGGGTACCGTCAGCCATGTAGGGCATGTCCTCGACCGGCAGAACGTTACAGATAACACCCTTGTTGCCGTGGCGACCGGCGATCTTATCGCCCTGCTGGATCTTACGACGCTGAGCGACGTAGACGCGCACCTGCTCGTTGACGCCGGGGGCCAGGTCGTCGCCGTTCTCGCGGCTAAAGCGGACGACGTCGATGACGCGGCCGTAAGCGCCGTGAGGCATCTTAAGGGAGGTGTCGCGGACGTCGTGGGCCTTGGCACCGAAGATGGCGCGCAGCAGGCGCTCCTCGGCGGTCAGAGCGCTCTCGCCCTTAGGCGTGACCTTACCGACCAGGATGTCGCCAGGGCCGACCTCGGCGCCGATGCGGATGATGCCGTCCTCGTCGAGGTTGGCAAGCATGTCTTCGGAGAGGTTCGGGATCTCGCGGGTGATCTCCTCGGGGCCGAGCTTGGTGTCGCGGGCGTCGATCTCGTGACGGGTGATGTTGATGGTCGTCAGCAGGTCCTCGGCCACCAGGCGCTCGGACACGACGATACCGTCCTCGTAGTTAAAGCCTTCCCACGGCATGTAGGCCACGGTGAGGTTCTGGCCCAGTGCGAGCTCGCCGTGATCGGTCGAAGGACCGTCGGCCAGAGGCTCGCCCTGTTCAACGGTGTCACCGACGCGCACGAGCGGACGGTGGTTGATGCAGGTGGACTGGTTGGAGCGCTGGTACTTGGCCAGATGATACTCGTCCATGCCGCCGGCATGCTTGACGATAATCTTGGCGGCGTCGGCAAAGATAACCTCGCCGGCGTTCTTGGCCAGGGTGACCTCGCCGGAGTCCAGAGCGGCGCGACGCTCCATGCCGGTACCGACATAGGGAGCGGCGGGGTGAACCAGCGGCACGGCCTGACGCTGCATGTTAGCGCCCATCAGCGTACGCTTGGCGTCGTCGTGCTCAAGGAACGGGATCAGCGTGGCTGCGACGGAGAGCATCTGACGCGGCGAGACGTCCATGTAGTCGACGTCCTCGACGGGCACGTCGGCGGGAGCGCCGAAGGAACCGTCGAAGTCGCGGGTACGGGCGATCACGGTGTGCGGGCGGACAAGCTTGCCCTCGGCATCGGTCGTGATGAACTCGTTGGTCTTGGGATCGAGCGGCGTGTTGGCCGGCGCGATAACGTGCTTCTCTTCCTCGTCAGCGGTCATCCAGTCGATCTGGTCGGTGGCAACGCCGTTCTCGACGCGACGGAACGGGGCCTCGATGAAGCCATACTCGTTGACGCGGGCGTAGAGGGCGAGCGAGCCGATCAAGCCGATGTTGGGGCCTTCGGGGGTCTCGATCGGGCACATGCGGCTGTAGTGCGAGTTGTGAACGTCGCGGACGGCCGTCGGCACGTTGGTGCGGCGGCTGGAGCCGGACTTGTGGCCGGCAAGACCGCCAGGGCCGAGTGCGGACAGACGGCGCTTGTGGGTCAGACCGGTCAGGGGGTTCGCCTGGTCCATGAACTGCGAGAGCTGCGAGGAACCGAAGAACTCCTTGATGGAGGCCACGATCGGGCGGATGTTGATGAGCGACTGCGGGGTGATCTCGTCGATGTCCTGGGAGCTCATGCGCTCACGGACGACGCGCTCCATACGGCTCATGCCGATACGGAACTGGTTGGCAACGAGCTCGCCGACGGTGCGGATGCGGCGGTTGCCAAAGTGGTCGATGTCGTCGACCTTGAAGCCCTGCTCGCCGGCAGCGAGGGACAGCAGGTAGCGCAGCGTCGCGACGATATCCTCGTCGGTGAGCACCGTGACCTCTTCCTCGGTGGTGAGGTTGAGCTTCTTGTTGACCTTGTAGCGACCGACGCGGGCCAGATCGTAGCGCTGCGGGTTAAAGAGCAGGCCCTCGAGCAGGCTGCGGGAAGCATCCACGGTGGGAGGCTCGCCCGGACGCAGGCGACGGTAGATCTCGATGAGGGCGTCCTCGCGGGTGAGGGCGGTGTCGCGCTCCAGGGTGCGCTTGATCACATCGGAGTTGCCGAGCAGCTCGATGATGTCGTCGTTGGTGACGGCGATGCCAAGGGCGCGCAGGAACATCGTGGCGCTCTGCTTGCGCTTACGGTCGATGGAGACCATGAGCTGGTCGCGCTTGTCGACCTCAAACTCAAGCCAGGCACCGCGGGACGGGATGATCTGGGCCTTGTAGATCTGCTTGCCCGAATCCATCTCGGAGCTGTAGTACACGCCCGGGGAGCGGACGAGCTGCGAGACGACGATACGCTCGGTACCGTTGATGATGAAGGTGCCCTGATCAGTCATCATGGGGAAGTCGCCCATGAAGACGAGCTGCTCCTTGATCTCGCCGGTCTCCTTGTTGGTGAGACGGACGTCGGTCAGAAGCGGAGCCTGATAGGTCATATCCTTCTCGCGGCACTCCTCGACGGTGTGCGCGGGGTCGCCGAACTGATGCTCGCCGAAGGTAACCTCGAGAACATGGTTCTGGCTCTGGATGGGGCTGGATTCCTTGAACGCCTCACGAAGGCCCTCGTCCTTAAAACGCTCAAAGGATTCCCTTTGAACAGAGATAAGGTTGGGGAGCTCCATGGCCTCCGGGATTTTCCCGAAGCTGACGCGCTTGCGCTCAGTGGCAGTGTATGCGTAGGTCACCAGGTTTTTCCTCCTTCACGGAAATGCTCGGTGGGTTGGCGAGGCATAGCTTCGCCAGTTATCGCAACCTAATAGTTTATCAGGTACCGACCGTTGGGCAAGAAAAGCCTTGACGCGATTGAGTTTTTGGAGTAGCAAAGTTTTTCGACAGAAAACACGCAGGTAGATGTATGTATATCGAACATCTGTTCATATATTTTCTGTGAACAGAGAGCCAGCAATCGCAGCTCTTATAAAAAACGGGCGCGAACCGAGGTCCACGCCCGTAAATGTCGGTGCCCGAAGGCTTACTTGCGCATCAATCCGCCGCGCTCGTCGATGGCGTCCCAGAAGGCATCGGCAAAGCGGGGGTCGTTTGCAGCCATGAGGGCGTTAGTGGCCATCCAACCAGAGGGAGTGCCGGTGTCGTAGCCCGACAGCGGGTCGATGACGACGGCGTACATGGCCTCGCGGTCGAGCGAACGGGCCATGGCGTCGGTGAGCTGGATCTCGCCGCCCTTGCCGGCCTGCTGATCTGCCAGCAAGTCCATGACCAGCGGGCTCAGCAGGTAGCGACCGACGATGTACAGGTTGGACGGAGCCGCCTCGGGAGCGGGCTTCTCGACCAGACCGCCGATGCGCCAGACAGCGCCCGGCTCGGCATCGGCAACGTTCTCGGCGCCCTCGAGCGAACCGACGCGCTCGCCGGCGATAACGCCGTAGCGGCTGACTTCCTCGGGCGAGCAAGCAGCGACGGCGATAACCGAAGCGCCACCGTGCTCCTTCGAAACGGCGAGCATCTTGTCGCAGATGTCGCGGTTAGGCACAACGTAGTCGCCCAGAAGAACCAGGAAGTTCTCCCCTGCAACGGCGTCGGCAGCAGAGCGAATGGCATGGCCGAGGCCCTTGGGCTCGTACTGATAACGGAAGTCGACCGGCATACCGCCAGCGTGGGCGACGGCATCGGCATAGGCGTTCTTGCCGCGCTCGCGCAGCAGGTTCTCGAGCGAACGGTCGGGCTGGAAGTAGTTCAGCAGCTCGGGCTTGCCGGGCGAGGTAACGATGATGGCGTCGTCGACCTCCTCGGGGTCGAGTGCCTCCTCGACGACATACTGGATGACCGGCTTGTCGAGCACCGGCAGCATCTCTTTGGGCGTGCACTTGGTGCCAGGCAGAAAACGCGTGCCAAGACCGGCGGCGGGGATGATTGCCTTCATGTTATTCAAAGATCCTTTCGCAGGCGCAAAAGCGCCCCGTGCGTGCGGCGCACAGCCGCAGACCAAATTGCGATACCCAAGCATCTTACCGCTGGAACTATATGTCGCTACAAGGCAGAGACAATTCTTCAGCAGGTCAACGCAAATTATTGCTCGAATGGTGCAATTTTATTGCCCAACGGCAGGGCACCCGATGCGACGCAAATCACAGAACATGGCAGTTTGAGCAACCGATGTCGGGGAACCGAAAAACAAAAAAGACGGGGCTCGCAATGCGAACCCCGTCTGCAAAGGAATCTGGCGAGAAAGCCTGATTACTTGAGGGTGACAGCAGCGCCAGCAGCCTCGAGCTTCTCCTTGGCAGCCTCGGCGTCCTCCTTCTTGGCACCCTCGAGAACAGCCTTGGGAGCGCCCTCGACGACCTCCTTGGCCTCCTTCAGGCCAAGGTTGGTGAGCTCACGGACGGCCTTGATGACCTGGATCTTGTTGTCGCCGAAGCCCTCGAGCACGACGTCAAACTCGGTCTTCTCCTCGGCCTCAGCAGCGCCAGCAGCGGGAGCGGCGACAACAGCGGCAGGAGCAGCGGCGGAAACGCCGAAGGTGTCCTCGATAGCCTTGACGAGCTCGGAAGCCTCGAGAAGGGTCATTTCCTTAAGAGCATCGATGATCTCATCGGTGGTAAGCTTAGCCATTTCTAAGTCCTTTCGGTTTCCGTGCGGATGCACGGAGATCAGTTAAAACACGGCGCGAATGCGCCTGGGGTGCGGCGTTGCCGCCGCGGGTGAAAACAGCGACTAGGCTGCCTTCTGCTCGGAGACCTGCTGGATCGAACGAGCGAGACCAGAGGAAACGCCGTTGACGCAGACAGCGATGTCGCGAGCGAAACCGGAGATGAGACCGGCGATCTGGCCGAGAAGCTGATCCTTGGTGGGCAGCTCGGCGATAGCCTTAACATCATCAGCGGAAACGGCCTTGCCGTCGGAGATACCGCCCTTGATCTCAAGGACGCCCTTGGACTTAGCAGAGAAGTCCTTGAGGGCCTTAGCGGCCTCGACCGGCTCGGTCTCGTAGAACACATAAGCGACGGGGCCGGCGAGGATCTCGTCGAGCTCGGGCTGCTCCTGGTTCTTGAGAGCGATCTTGACCAGGTTGTTCTTGTAGACCTTCATCTCGGCGCCGCACTCGCGAAGCTGATGACGCAGCTCCTGAGCCTGCTTAACCGTCAGACCGTTGTAGTTGACGACGAACAGACCGGCGTTCTCGGCGATACGGGACTCGATCTCTGCAACCTTGTCGATTTTGTACTGCTGGGGCATGAATTACACCTCCTCGAATTCTTTCCGGGCACGGTCCGCCACAAGGACGTGACGGGGGCATGTCCAAAAAGAAAGCCCCCGCGCTGCATGAGCGACGGGGGCGAGAAGACATATCTACTCGACCACCTCGGCTGGCGGGATATCCCATTAAGCTCGCGGGCGATGCCCGTTTGCACCGGCTGTCTCTGGCAGCGGATTCGTGCGTGAACCGAAAGTATTATGGCGGGGACCCCGGCGTCGGTCAACGGGCGCGAGGATTCGTACACAAACCCTGCATACGCTCCGGTCCGAGGGGCCGGGTTGAGATTTTCGCTCGGTCAAGTCCTGGCTCGCACGAAGGCCACATTAAGTGGCCTTCGGCTCGTGCGGAATCTACGAAAATCTCAACCCGGCCCCTCGGACCGGAGCAGCGGTAACTTTGCTGCAAATCCTCGTGTCCGTTGAGCGACGCGCCCCACGCATAACCCTTGTGTCGGTAGGCTGATGTGTTGCGTCCCTGATGGCTATAGGGTTGAGACGAATGTGAATAGGCGGCGGAGACCTTCGTCCAAATCTTGGTCGGAGACGCAGTAGCTTAGGCGGATGTGGCCTTCGGTGCCGAAACAGTCGCCCGGGACTAGGGCTACGTTTGCTTCTTTGATGGCTTTGATACAGAAGTCTTCGCTGGTTAGGCTGTACTGTTTGATGCTGGGGAAGGCGTAGAAGGCGCCGGCTGGTTCCACTACGTCGAGGCCCATGGCGTTTAAGGCTGCGAGCACGCGCTTGCGGCGGGTTCGGTAGACATTGAGCATGGGGGTCGGGTCGACGGTGAGGGCTCGGGCTGCGGCGTCCATCTCGAAGGAAACGGCGCTCGATACTAGGTATTGGTGGGCCTTTGCGATCTCGGCGATGACGGGGGCTGCGGCTGCGAGCCAACCCAAGCGCCAGCCGGTCATGGCCCAGGGTTTGGAGAAGCTCTCGATAACTACTGTCTGATCGCGAAGCTCCGGGTGTCGCTGGGCAAAGCGCTCGTAGCCGTCCACATAGACGAGGCGGTTGTATACGTCGTCGCAGACCACGTAGATGCCCGCCTGCTCCGCTACGCGCGCCACGGCGTCGAGCGATGCCGCGTTAAGAATGCAGCCCGTGGGATTGTTGGGCGAGCAGATAACGATGGCCTTGGTCGCCGGGGTCACACAGGCGCGAAGCGCTTCCTCGTCAATCTGAAATTGCGCGGGCTCCGTATCCAAAATGACCGCCTTAGCGTGGTTGGCCACGACGATGCTCTCGTACAGGCCAAAGGCCGGCGTGGGGATGATGACCTCGTCGCCGGGGTTGAGCATGGCCATAAACGTAGCCGACAGGGCCTCGGTCGCACCATCGGTCAGGATGACCTCATCGGCGGAAAATGCCAGGCCCTCGTCACCCATATATTTGGACAGTGCCTCGCGCAGGGCGGGACGGCCGTTGTTGGGCGGATAGTGCGTGTCGCCGCGGTCGAGCGAGGCCGTCACCTCGGCGCTAATCACATCGGGCGTGGGAAAATCGGGCTCGCCAAGCGCAAGTGCGATGCACCCCGGGTGCTGGGCGGCGAGCGCATTGATCCGACGGATGCCGGAGGGCTTGAGCGTGGCAAGCGAGGTGTTCATGGGCAGACGCATGGCGTTCCTTTCGTAAGGGTTGCACTAGGATAGCGCGGCGGAGCGCCACCAGACGGTGTAACCTAAACGGAAACCAACCGGAAAGGAGGCGGCATGGAGACGACCGCACGCGGCGATGTACCAAAAACGTTGCAAACCATTGCGTATATCAGCATTCCCAATAGCGCCGATCTTGAGTTTTTGCTCTGGGACCTGCAGGATGCCATCGCCGCCTATGCTCAACTTTCTGGCACCGCGCTCCCCCGCCCGGTTGATTTGAAGGCGGATGATGCCGGCAGCGTTGTGGACGGCATTGTATTCGCTGTTGAAGATGTGCTCGATGGCGAGGCGATGGCCGTCGTTGAACGGGCGCTCGAATGTGTTGAAGGCGCAGGAACACGCGTCTATGTGGTTGTTCAAGCCGACTGTAGGAGTTCCGAGCAGGCGCACACGGTCGTTGGCCATCTGCACGAAGTGTGCGAGCGTCGAGGACTGTCGTGGTGTGGAGGCGTCATCGTCTGCACCGGCGCTAGCATCGCAGCACTTCGCCGCTCTCCGCGTATGGGCCTCTTGCGTCGGCCATTTTCGGAAGCGATAGATAAGCTTGTGGGCGCTGTGCGCATGGGCTGCTCCATTGAACATGCGCAGCTGCTTGGCGGTGGCAATGCCGGTAGCGTCGATGCCGACGGCATGGTGCGCGTCAAGCCCGCGCTGCCCGCACCGATCTGGCATGCCATCATGAAACGCCTCAGCACCCGCGCCCAATCAGATATCTAAATTACAGAGCGCCCCAGTCAACGGCCTCGCGCCAGCGCTCGACAAGGCGTTCCAGGCGCCATGCCGCATTGGCGGGACTAGTCGACGGCAGAACGATGGCCGACAGCCCCGTGCGTTCTTGTAGATAGCGCTTGAAGAGCCGACCAGCTGTACCACCGTTGCATATCACCTGCTCAATGGGAGCTGCGCCGGTAATGCGCTCGACATGCGCCGGAACGACGTTTTTGATGCTGGCGTCGCTTGAGCCCTTGATGTCACAGCCCTCGATTACATCCCACAGGGCCACGCCGCCGTTCAGCAGCATGGCCCGCTTGGCGGCAATCGAGGCATCGAGCGTCGCGGGCTCACCACTTGCCAAAGGATTGCCCTCGTTGGGCGGCACGGGCACACCGAGGCACGCGGCCATCACGCGCCAAAAGCGGTTCTGCGAATTGCCGTAGTAGAAGGCATTGGCACGCGAGAGCACCGAAGGAAACGACCCCAGCACCAAAACGCGCGAGTGCTCGTCAAACACGGGCTCAAACCCATGCTCAATATGCTGATAGCCTTCGTCGGACGCCGCCATGGCCTAGGCCCTCAGCAGATAACGCACCTCATAGGGTGCGAGTTCAAGGGAGCCCGGCAGCTCGACCGTGGGCGCACCGTCGGCAAGCAGGTCGACGAAGGAGCCGTTGAGTTCGCCGGCTCCAAAGGTATAGGGCTCGTTCACAGCATTGACCGCCACGAGAACCGTCGCGTCGTCGCAGGCGCGCTCAAACAGCAGCTGCTTATTCTGGATCACCACGTTGCGATAGGCACCGTAGTTGAGAGCACGGGCCGCTGCGTCGTTTGCCGAGCGCAGGTGCGCGAGCTGTTTGATGAAGGCCGTCAGCTCGTTGGGCGCAGGCTCATCGAGCGCAGGTCGCAGCGCCCAGTCGCCATCGGGGCCGCCCTTTTCGCCAGGAATCCCCCACTCGCTGCCATAGTAGACGCACGGAATGCCCGGCATACCAAAGAGCATGCCGTAGGCGGGGCGCAGGCAGGACTTGTCCGTCAGGATGCTCGCCAGGCGCGGCACGTCGTGGTTGTCGACAAACGACAGCAGATGCTTGCCGCGATAGATGCACCAGGGGTCGCCGCCAAACTGACGGTGCAGCGAGTGCGCGATCTCGAACATATTAACCGAGTTAAAGCTGGAGTACAGGCCCTTGTAGCACTCGTAGTTGGTACAGGAGTCGAGCATCTCGTCGTTGACGATCTGGTTGTAGTCGCCGTGGAGCGTCTCGCCAATCAGCACAAAGTCGGGCTTGAGCTCACGGGCAAAGCCATGCAGACGACGCATGAAATCGCGGTCGAGCATATAGGCAACGTCCAGGCGCAGACCGTCGACGCCAAAGACATCGGCCCAACGGCGCACGGACTCGAGCAGGTAATCGACCACAGCGGGATTTTGCAGGTTGAGCTTCACAAGCTCAAAATGGCCTTCCCAGCCCTCATACCAAAAGCCATCGCCATAGCAGGAGTCGCCGTCAAAGCTAATGTGGAACCAATCCTTGTACGGCGAATCCCACTTGCGCTCCTGCACATCGCGGAAGGCCCAAAAGCCGCGGCCGACGTGGTTAAAGACAGCATCGAGCACCACACGGATGCCATGGGCGTGCAGCGTCTCGCACACGGCGGCAAAGTCGGCGTCCCCACCCAGGCGGCGGTCGATATGGCGCAGACTGCGCGTGTCGTAACCATGGCTGTCGGATTCGAGCGGCGGGTTGATGAGCACAGCGCCAACGCCGAGTTCCTGCAGGTAGTCGGCCCATTTGGCAATCTTCATGATGGGCGCATCGGGGTTGGGCGCGGCGTTGGCAGCCTGGGCGAGTTCATCCTCGGCGACGGGGGCGGCGTTTTCGCGCGGAGCTCCGCAAAAGCCCAGCGGATAGATCTGATAGAACGTCGTCTCGTATGCCCACATAGCAACCTCCCGGTAAGCGCAACACAACGACATCCATTGTATGCCCGGCTTGTATCCTCTTCCCCAAAATAAGTTGCGGTGGAATAGTTCCTGCTTGGGCCTTCAGAGGCCTTAAACAGGAACTATTCCACCGCAACTGATGAGGAAACGTGATTAGGCGACAGGCTTTGCGCGACGAATGGCCGGGAACATCACCGTGATAGCGAGGATGACGCCCACGGCAGCGATCGCACCGCCCGCGAAGCCGATCCAGGCGATACCGGGACCCGAAACCACGGCTCCGCCGATCGCGGTACCCGTGCCGATACCGAGGTTGAACAGGCCCGAGAAGATCGACATGGCAACGGCCGACGAATCTGCCGGCGTGTGCTTGATGAGCTCGGCCTGAAACGCCACGTTAAAGGCCGTGGCGCAGCAACCCCACAGTGCGCAGACGGCAAGCACTGTCACGAGCGACGATGCGGCCGGCCCCATGAGCAGCAGGGCCACCGGCACGCCGGAGAGCGTGATAGCAAGGAACGGAAAACGGTGCCCGTCGAACAGGCGGCTGAACAGCCAGCTGCCCACCAAGCCGGAACAGCCAAACGCCGTCAGCGTCATGGTGATGGCGCCCGCATCGACGTGCGCGACCTGCGCCAGGAAGGGCTCGATATAGCTGTAGCTTGCGTAATAGCCGGTCGCCATGAAGACCGTGACTGCGTAGAGCGCGATGAGGAGCGGGTTCTTGAGCAGCTCGGGCAGCTGTTTGACGGTAAAGCGCTCACCCGCCGGCATGGCCGGGAACACCGCTGCCTGGTAGACGACCGCGATGGCTGAGAGGCCCCCGACCACGGCAAACGTCATGCGCCAGCCCACGGCCAAGCCAATGGCGCGACCGAGAGGCAGGCCAAAGATCTGCGCGATGGACGAGCCCGTGGCGATCATGCTGATGGCGAGCGCGCCGTGGCGAGTGTCGACCAGGCGCGAGGCCATAATCGAGGCGACTGACCAGAACACGGCATGTGCGCAAGCGACCACCAGGCGCGCGCAGACCAGGATGGGATAGGTCGGCGCCACAGCGGACAGGAACTGACCGAGCGAGAACACGGCCAGCACGCCCAGCAGCATCCGCTTGAACTCGAAGCGCGAGGCAAACACCATGAGCGGCAACGACAGCAGCATGACGCCCCAGGCATAGACCGAGATCATGATGCCAGCTTGGGCCTCGGTGAGCGAAAACGATGCAGCGATGTCGGTCAGCAGGCCGATGGGCATGAACTCCGACGTGTTGAATACGAACGCGCAGCAGGTGAGCCCGATGAGCGGGAGCCACTGCCTGAGCGTGATGCCGTCTTGCTTTGTTTGAGCCATATTGGAAAACCTCTCCGATTATCTTGAGCGGTGGGCGATTATAGCAATGAGAAGTCTATAAAATGAGCAACAAAAGAATTCTTGGAAAACGATTGTTAACAGACGGCGCGCCAATTCTGCTTAGAAAGCAAGGTACACAGGAACTCAATGTCGAAAACGCGGCTTCATCTTCGGGCTATCGCGCCTGCTCGGATACGCACAAGGACACCCCCATGAGCACGTCAATTTCGAGCCAACTCGCAACCGCACAATGAACTAGCAAAAGCAGCATATAAGCAAACGCCCCATAATAAAGTCCCTCATGCACAAGCGCCGTCACTGAAAGTGCCGACGGCAGCGCCGCACTCGAAACTACCCATCCAACAAGAACCTGGATAGCGCAACTTGCAACCAGGTTCCATGCCACCAGCAGCGTTGCGGGACGCGCGATTTCTCTCCAGGAGGAACGAAGCACCGTGACCGAATGCATGATGTAGCGTGGTGCAAACCGAATGCCTCGTAGTCCCCTCTGCTCCACGTCCGCATCTTCAATTAACACGAATACGAACGACGCGGAAAGAAGCGTCACGATTACTGCCACCACAAGCGAGCACAACACCCCGAGCTGACTGCTCGCAAGCGAGGCAAAGACTACAATTGCCGATAAAATCAAGTGAACCAAATAAATTAGCAGCGCCCCAGAAATCTGGAGGGGAACCGTCGAGGCCAAGAGATAAACCGGAGGGGTTCGAGCAGGTTGCACCGTCTCTTTGGACCGGTCGACGGCAAATAATGAAAAAGCCACATTCGATAGAAGCAGGTTTAAAAAGGCCGCGACCACAGTGCAAATAAGCGTAATGGACGGATTGATATAGGCGAGCTCAGTTGCAACGTTTGATACACCAATTTGAAGCGCGCTCATAACAAACAAGGGGATATATAACGCCATCGTGCAGCCACTCCGGCATTCCTTCGCCCGATCGCCCGATTCCAGAAAGACATTGAAGTTCTCTCGCAAGTTCACTCTATACCCGTTTTCTTACTAAGCAGGGCGAACGGGCGCCAATATAAACGCCGGTCCGCCCATCCATAATTTCTAGTTTTAACGTCCAGACTAGTCTGTCCAGCCGTCGATGTAGTCGCGGTTAAGCTCAAAGTACTGCGCGGCGATATCTTTCGCCAAGGAGTACGAATTAACGAGCGGGTGCATCGCGAGGCTCTCGACAATGTCGCGCTTCGATCGGTTAACGATGCCACGCGCCACGGTGCGCTCGTAGTACTTGACGCGACGAATCAATTCGAGGTTTCCCGCGGGCACAGAATCGGCTTCGACGCGATGCGGCACGCAGCCATCGGTGGAGATATCGCACGTTGACTCAATGACATCTGTATCGAGAAGGCCGGGGATGGCGCCATTGTTGGGGGTGCACAGGATCATCTGCTGCGTCTTGCCAGAGCGAGCAATATCCATGAAGCGGAGCGCGACACCTGCATATCCGCCAGCATCTTTGCCGTACACGTCAAACGTCCACGGCTTGTCGCGATGAATACCCGTCTCGGCCGCCATGTAGTTGTTTTCGCGCATTCCGTACCACTTCTCAAAGCACGCGAGGCCTTTTTCGAAGTCGTTCTCAATATCGATAGATGCAAGCTCGCTCGTCATTTCTCGATTAATTTCTTCGATTAGTTCGCCGCGCGTCTGGGGCGAAGAGAGAACGTTGGCAACGGCGCGCTCGCGATAGTAGAAATAGTATAGGTACTCATTTGGCACGCATCCGCGATTTAGGACGAGGTCCTTCTCGAAGAACCTAAGATCTGTATGAGCATATGCCCCGTCGTCGTGGATCAAGTCGGACATGATGTCCTCGCCGTCAACCGTCACATTGCGGAAGAACGAGAGGTGGTTGAGTCCATAGCACTCGCCCTGAACCGATGCGGGATCAACGCCTTTATACTCGGCAAACTGATGCAACATGCCCGAGGGGGCATCGCAAATGCCATAAGTAAAATCATAGCCCATATCGCGTAGGGCCTGAGATACGACGCCAGCGGGATTAGTAAAGTTAAACACCTTGACGTCCGGCTTTGCGTACTTCTTGATTAACTCGCAATACGAAGCAAGCGCAGGGACGGAGCGCATGGCAAAAGACACGCCGGCTGCGCCAGTCGTCTCTTGGCCAAGAACCCCATGCGAAAGAGCAATGCGCTCATCGCGAACGCGCATATGGTCCCCACCGACGCGAATCGTCGTGATCACGTAATCGGCGTCCTTAACGGCCTCGACTGCATCGCCCGTCAGTGAAAAATTAAGCGTGGGGCAAAGCATGCCCGAGACATGGGCGGCAAGGCCACCGTAGATGCGCAGCTTCTCGGGATCATTGTCCATAAACACAAGTTCGTCAATCCCAAGCGATGACGCCTGCTGGGCTATGCTCTTTGCCAAAAACATGGAGCGGACGCCACCGCCACCTATGACCGTAAGTTTCATATCGAAACCCCCAATTAGCACATTCAATATTGCATGGTTCGCCTGTGTTTGGATATTGTATCCAGCATGGAGGGCCGCTTCCCGCCCCGGTTGCAAGGCGGGAAAGGAATTCCCCAAGGAGTTATTATTTACGCAACGGAAGCGGCCACACACGTCCGGCGGGAAGGAAGCACCGATGGTTGATAAAAAGCAGATTTCCAAGCTCTACTCAGCCGCAAAGCTATCCGAAACCGAGCAAAGCGTACTCGAATACCTACTCAACAATATCGACACCCTCGATGATATTGGCATAAAACCCGTCGCCATGGCATGCTTTACCAGCATGACGACAGTCATCAGGCTTTCGAAAAAGCTCGGCTACCGTGGCTACCGCGAAATGATGTACGATCTCAAGCACCTTCAGCATGTCTCCCGCGAAATGAATCAATCACTCAAAGACAGTAGCGTCCACTTCGTATGTCACACCGGAGATGTAGACGTATTCATCGCCGCACTGCATCGCAACAGAATGATCGGAGTAAACGGAGAGGGCTTCTCACGCATCGTTGCGCAGTACATGGCGACTAAGCTCGTTGGACTTGGCTTTTTGGCCGTCATACAGGACTTCCTAGAAACCGATCAGTTTGTCGAATCCAACCGAAATACGCTCAGCTGCATGATGCTCATATCCAAATCGGGCCAGACAGAAGCCATCCTGGAAACCGCAAGGGCATGCCACGACGCGGGCATTACGACCCTCGCGTTTACCGGCAACGAAGACAGCGAGCTCGCCAAGACGGCAGACGCGATCTTTACGATACATGACGATCACCCAATGGATCTTAAGAACGTTAAGCCTAACTGCTTTACCGGAAGTTGTATTCTCGCATTCGAAGAACTATTGAGTATCTGCCTTGACAATCTAAAACAAGAAGGCCTGGCCCCCTAAATCATGCGATAGGAAGCCAAGCCCTGGAATTGCGCTATGCAATTGAAAGCCACTTGCGCGTTTTACTCGTCACCGAGAACTTCGTGCACCTCAGAAGCGACTTCGCCGACACGAGGACCGTAAATGACCTGGATTGCCTTGTCGCTCAGGCGGATAACGCCCATAGCTTCAAGATTCTTGGTGAACACCTCGTCGTCTGCAACCTTAGAACCATCCTTGACAATCACGCGAAGACGTGAGATGCAGTTGTCAAGATCATCAATGTTGTCGGCTCCACCAAGCGCTTCGACAATGCCAACAGCAAGCGCGCTGTCCTTGGTCGCACGGCCCTGGACTGCCTTCTCGGGAGTGCTATCAGACTCGCCCTTTGCCTCAGCGGCCTTTGCCTCGAACTCGGCTCTGCTGTTGATCAACTCAATATCGTCACCATCGTCTCGACCGGGCGTCTTGATATCGAACTTAGTAATAAAGAACCGGAAGAGGAAGAAAGCTGCCAGGAAAAAGGCGGGGAGCAGGATAAGGTACGGAAGCAGATTAAGCTTCTCGGGGCGGAATAAGAATGGGATCAGGTCCTTGATATTTCCCTGGTACACCGAAACGCCCATTGCCTCCGAGAGAACTTCACCCAGTCCGGAAAGCGGAGCGTAAACGCCAAAGTAGAGCCAGGGGGCGGCAAACAGGAACGTAAAGAGAATAGGCTCCGTAACGCCAAAGAAAACAGTCGAAATCACTGTGGGGATTAAAAGACCAGCAACCTTCTTGCGGTTCTGGGGCTTGGCACAAGACCACATAGCAAGGGCGATGCCCGGGAACAACGCGTAATCGTTAATGCCATAGCCAGCCATGAAGGCCCTAACCAAGAGCTTGTCACTGCTGGGAGAAGCGAGCTGTGCAAGCTGAATGGCGCTATTGCCCACCACGCGCGTTCCATCGACGACCATGGAGCCGCCAAGCTCAGTCCAATACATGGGCGTCTCGAGCAGCGGATGCAAGCCAAACGGCACAAGGCTCTCGAGCACCCAGCGATAGACAAACGTACCGACCAGACCGGAGCCTTTCACGAACGTCGCAATACCCGAGAAACATCCACCGATGACGGGCCAGACGAAGTACATGATGCCACCCAGGATGCCACCGGCGACCAGCGATACAATGGGGACCGTTCGACTGCCCGCAAAAAACGCCAGCGCCGTTGGAAGCTTGGTCTTGTAAAAACGGCCAGTGATCCAGGCGACCAGGCAGCCCACGATAATGCCGCCAAAGACACCAGAGCTGTAGCCAAAAAAGCCGAGCGAGGTAGTGTAGAGTGCGGACTGCTCACTCGCCTGAATGGACGTAAGGCCGACCTTCTGAAGAGCTTCCACCGTTGTATTGTCGGCAGCCAAGCCAGCTGCTCCAAGCAGAATCTCAACCGTCTTGAGCATGGTGAGATAGCAGACAAGGGCAGAAAAGGCAGCCCAGCCCTTCTCTTTGCGAGACAAGGAGAAGGCGCAGCCGACGGCAAACAAAACACCGAGGTTTCCAATGATTACCTCGCCGAGACCCTTAAATACCGAGAAGAACGTAAAGAGCGGCGAAGCGGCATACCAGTCCCAATTAACGCCAAGGGACACAAGGGTCAGTTCGGTCGTAAAAACGCTACCGATACCTAAAAAGAGACCGGAAATGGCAATGAGCGTAATCGGAACGAGCATTGCCTTTCCGAACGATTGGAATTTTTCTTTCATCAATTCCCTCCTCAATGAGCCTCTACAAACGACTATTGCACCCCACGTCCCCACACAGGCGAAACGGAAGACATGCTCGGCAATAGACACAAAGTGATTGTAGAAAGGGGCACAAAAAATGTGCATCGGCATCGCGTAATGCGGTTAAATCGACCGACGATTGCAAGTATTTACGAATCCGCAAACGGCAGCAAATAGGCAGCGAACGGCAACCTGCAGCGTAGGACAGTCCCCGCAGGCCGACAATTACCGGTATTTTGGCTCATATTTGTTGAATTGTTGCTCGCCCAAAAGCGCAGAGCATCAACGCGCCCCTAAGCCAACCCCAGCAATATGCCCGCCGAATGCACGACAAACGCCACGATCCAGGCAACGGCGACCTGAAACGCGAATACGGCCACGGCATAGCGCGCGCCCAACTCGCTCTTGACGGCGCCGATGGCCGCCACGCAGGGCGGGTACAGCAACGTAAAGACCAGGAACACGTAAGCGGTAAACGGCGAAAACATGGTCGACAGTGCCGCGGGTGAGGTCGCGCCCAAAAGCACGGTGAGGGTCGAGATGACACTCTCCTTGGCGATAAGTCCGGTGACGAGCGCCGTGGATGCGCGCCAATCGCCAAAGCCAAGCGGCGCCAGCGCCGGCGCGATGATGCTGCCGAGGCCCGCAAGCAGGCTTTGCGACTGATCGGCGACCACATTAAAGCGGATATCGAACGTCTGAAGGAACCAGATGACCACCGTAGCGGCAAAGATAATGGTAAAGGCCTTGGTGATGAAGTCCTTGGCCTTATCCCATGCCAGCATCACCGTCGTCTTGACGCTCGGCAGGCGGTAATTGGGGAGCTCCATGATAAACGGCACCGGGTCGCCCTTAAATGCCGTGCGGTTGAGCACCAAAGCCGCGACGCAGCCGACCACGATACCGATCAGATAGAGCGAGACCATGGCGGGAACCGTCGCCTGCGGGAAAAACGCCCCGCACAGCAAGCCGTAAACCGGCAGCTTGGCTGAGCAGCTCATAAACGGCGTGAGCATGACCGTCATCTTGCGGTCGTGCTCGGATGGGAGCGTACGGGTCGACATGATAGCCGGCACGGTGCAGCCAAAACCGACGAGCATGGGCACGAAACTGCGGCCCGACAGGCCGAAGCGACGCAACACCTTATCCATGACAAAGGCCACGCGCGCCATGTATCCGGAGTCTTCCAGAATGGAGAGGAACAAAAAGAGCACGACGATAATCGGCAGGAAGGTCAGCACACTGCCCACGCCCGTAAGCACGCCGTCGACAGCCAGCGAGCGCACCACGTCGTTGGTTCCGAATGCCTTGAGGCCCGCATCGGCCGAGGCGATGATGGCAGCAATACCGTCCTCCATGAGTCCCTGCAACGCCGCGCCGATCACGCCAAACGTCAGCCAAAAGACGAGGCCCATGATCACCAGAAACGCCGGAATGGCTGTGTAACGACCTGTCAGGATGCGGTCAATCTTGACGGAGCGCACGTGTTCGCGGCTCTCGTGCGGCTTGACGACGCAGCGCCCGCACACGTCGCCGATAAAGCTAAAACGCATATCGGCCAGCGCAGATAGGCGGTCGGTGCCGGCCTCGCCTTCCATCTGGGTAATGATGTGCTCGATAGCGTCGAGCTCATTGCGATCCAGGTGAAGCGCCTCGGTTACCAGCTCATCGCCCTCGACCAGCTTGGTCGCCGCAAAGCGCACCGGGATGTGCGCCGTCACGGCATGGTCCTCGATCAGGTTAGCAATACCGTGGATGCAGCGATGCAGCGCACCGCCGTCCGGACCGTCGGGCGCGCAAAAGTCCAGGCGACCAGGGCGCTCGCGGAACCGCGCCACGTGCAGGGCGTGGTCCACCAGCTCGCCGATGCCCTCGTTGCGGGCAGCGCTAATGGGGACAACGGGCACGCCCAACAGGCTCTCGAGCAAGTTGACGTCTACGGCGCCGCCGTTGGCGGTCACCTCGTCCATCATGTTGAGCGCGATGACCATAGGACGGTCAAGCTCCATGAGCTGCAGTGTCAGGTACAGGTTACGCTCGATGTTGGTGGCGTCAATGATGTCGATGATGGCGTCCGGGCGCTCGTCAAGGATGAACTGACGGCTCACGACCTCTTCGCCTGTGTACGGCGACAGGGAGTAAATGCCAGGCAGGTCGGTAACGCTCGCCTCGGGATGATTACGGATGGTGCCATCTTTGCGGTCGACCGTCACGCCGGGAAAGTTACCGACGTGCTGGTTGGAGCCCGTCAGCTGGTTGAATAACGTGGTCTTGCCGCAGTTTTGGTTGCCGGCGAGGGCAAAGTGCAGCGGCGCGCCCTCGGGCACGGCCGTCTTTGCCGCACGGGGCGAATACGTCCCCTCGCCCAGAGCCGGATGCTCCGTCGTGCCGATTGCGGCGTTAGCGCGCGGGCCGGTATCGGTGTCGTGAATACCCACGAGCTCGATGCGAGCGGCATCGTCCTTGCGCAGTGTCAACTCGTAGCCACGCAGGCGGATCTCGAGCGGGTCACCCATGGGGGCGTACTTCATCATGGTGACTTCGGTGCCCGGCGTTAGGCCCATGTCCAAAATATGCTGTCGGAGTGCCTGATCGTCCGATGCCACCGATGCGACAACGGCGTCCTTTCCAATCTCGAGTGTATCGAGCTTCACGTCCGTGTTCCTCCCCCGGCGCCCACAGGGCGTTGCATTTATGTTCACCTTGGCTAACCGTTTGCCACGGCTAACCAATTTAACCATGCATGATAGCGCGAACACACAACGATGTTCAATCAGCAAATTGGCGCAATGGGGACAGGCAGGAGAGTTCAGGGCCATAGTTTCCCGATGAGGCCTCTCGGGGAAACTACATCCCAGAATTCCGGCTCGAAACGGGATATGGTTTCCCAAACAGACCTCTTACGGAAAATGCATCCCGGAATCCCCGCTCGAAACGGGACGCGCTTTCCCAGTCGAGGCCCTATGGGAAACTGCGTCCCACCTTGAAAGGCAAAACTGGGGCGCAGTTTCCGGACGGGGCATCAAAAACGAAGTTGCGGTGGAATAGTTCCTGGATGGGCTGGTTGATGCCCCAGATAGGAACTATTTCACCGCAAGTTATTGAAGGGCTTGGATGCCGGGACTCTTACAGATGGCGCTCCAGGAAGCGGAAGGCTAGGCGGATCCAGGGACGGACCGCCACCTGCTTGTCCTCGTTGTCGACCGCGGTGTTGGCGTTGCCGAGCGAAAGGCCGTGACCACCCTGGTCGAAGACGTGCATCTCGCATGCAACGCCCTCCTCGGCCATGCGCTGCGCAAACGGGTAGACCTGCGCGATCGGCGCCGTCTTGTCGTCGGACACGCCCCACACAAAGGTCGGTGGCATCTGACGCGAAACATGCGTGGTGGGGCAGATGTCGGCCAGATGCTCGTCAGTTGCCTCGCCGCCCGTCACCATCGACAGGTAGTCGTTGAGCAGATCGCGCCCCGTCTTGCCGCCCGTCTTGGGCACACGCAAGTCAATGCGCGGATCGCGCGTCTGCATGTCGCGCACATAGGCAAAGTCTAGCAATGGATAGCCCAGCACCACGGCATCGGGACGAATGTCGTCCGGACGCGCCCCGGCAAGTGCCGCAAAGGGGCCGGTCTTCCACTGTGTTGCCAGCGAGGCGCAAATCATGCCGCCAGCAGAAAAGCCCACGACGCACACGCGCTTAGGATCGACATGCCACTCGTCGGCGTTGGCGCGCACCGTGGCGACCATCTTGGCAAGATCTGCCTGGGGGTGCGGAAAGCCCACGTCACCCGTAGAACTCGTGACATAGTTGAGCACAAAGGCCTGGTAACCGTGATCCAAAAACGCAAACGCCACAGGATCCTGCTCATGCGGAGCGATATGCGTAAACGCACCTCCGCCACAGATAATCACGGCAGGGCGGCGGCCATTCGGTTTATCGGGCAGCGGCTCGGCACCCAAATACGTAAATGTCGCCGGATATTCCTCGGTCGGCTCCTCGCCCCACAGCGCATGGTTCTCGACAATCATATGTGCTCCCTTCGCGCAAATTATGCGCCCTTGTTTTTCGCCTTCAAGCGTACCCCACTTGAACCCGTGGCGCAGAAACACTCCGGCAATAAGTTTCCCTTCAACTGATATATCACATAATCCCAGTTCAGAGGTATCGTTGAGCAGCGTAGAATAGGGGCGTTGACCAAGCCGCGAAACACATGTGAAACGTTTCCGGCAAACCAAACGCGCGATATGCGCCTATTTAAGTTGGAGGCAACTATGGGTCTGCTCGATTCGCTTAAGTCCACCTTCACCTCGACCGGCGAGGCGTCCGTTCCGCCCGCAGCAAGCTTCGCTACCCGCGAAGGCGTCATCTACGCCCCCGTCAACGGCGTGCTCGTCAACCTGGACGAGGTTCCCGACGAGACGATCGCCTCGGGCATGCTTGGCCAGGGCTATGGCATCGAGCCCATTACCGGCACCATCTATGCGCCCGCCAACGGCCGCATCGGCGCCACCACTGTCACCAACCACTCCATTGGCATGATCACCGAGGACGGTCTTCGCGTGTTCATCCATGTTGGCCTGGGTACCGTGGAAATGAACGGCAAGGGTTTTGCCCGCTTTGTCGAGATGGGCGATGTGGTCAAGGCAGGCCAGCCGCTCATCAGCTTCGACCGCGAGGCCATTAAGGCCGCTGGTCACGAGGACATCGTGACCGTCATCGTCTCCGAGCTCGACCGTCTTAAGAGCATCGACCATGTCGGCGAGTCCGGAACGCTTATCGGCGGCAACCCGCTCGTCAAGCTGGGCGACCCGCTGCTGGTGGCCAAGACCAAGTAGCCAAGTCCCGCGCCACACAGCCAAAAGGCACCTCGTCAAGCGCCCGCGACCATTTGACCGCGGGCGCTTTTCGTTTGAAAAACCATCCGGCCAATGCCTTATCTGTATAGCCCAAATGAGCCGAGCTGCTAGAATATCGAACTGTATGGATAGCTATCATTCAACCGTTATGGGAGGATACGTGAACCGCACCAAAATCGCGCAGCTCTATGCCGATGCCGAGTCGCTCGGCGGCCAGACCGTCACCGTCGCCGGCTGGGTCAAATCCGTCCGCGACATGAAGAACTTTGGCTTTGTTACGCTCAACGACGGCAGCTGCTTCCGCGACCTGCAGGTCGTCATGAACCGCGAGGCACTCGACAACTACGACGAGATCGCCCATCAAAACGTCTCGGCCGCACTCATTTGCACCGGCACCGTCAAGCTGACCCCCGATGCGCCCCAGCCTTTCGAGCTTTCTGCCACCTCCATCGAGGTCGAGGGCGTCAGCGCCCCGGATTACCCGCTGCAGAAGAAGCGCGCAACCGTCGAGTTTCTGCGCACCCAGCAGCATCTGCGCCCGCGCACCAACCTGTTCCGCGCCGTGTTCCGCATCCGCTCTGTCGCGGCTGCCGCCATCCACCGCTTCTTCCAGGAGCAGGGCTTTGTCTACGTCAACACCCCCATCATCACCACGAGTGACTGCGAGGGCGCCGGCGAGATGTTCCGCGTGACCACGCTCGACCCCAAAAATCCGCCCCTCACCGAGTCCGGCGAGGTCGACTGGAGCCAGGACTTCTTTGGCAAGCACGCAAGCCTCACCGTGTCCGGCCAGCTCAATGCCGAGAACTTTGCCATGGCCTTTGGCGACGTGTACACCTTTGGCCCCACCTTCCGCGCCGAAAACTCCAACACCACGCGCCACGCCGCCGAGTTTTGGATGATCGAGCCCGAGATGGCCTTTGCCGACCTTAACGACTATATGGATAACGCCGAGGCCATGCTCAAGTATGTCCTCAAGGACGTCATGGCAACCTGCCCCGACGAGCTCAATATGCTCAGCAAGTTTGTGGACAAGGGTCTGCTCGAGCGCCTGGACCACGTGGCCAACTCCGACTTCGCCCGCGTCACCTATACCGAGGCCGTCGAAATCCTGGAGCAGGCAGTCGCTGCTGGCCACCAGTTTGATTACCCCGTCAGCTGGGGCATCGACCTGCAAACCGAGCACGAGCGCTTCCTGACTGAAGAGCACTTTAAGCGACCGACTTTTGTGACCGACTACCCGGCCGAGATCAAGGCGTTCTACATGCGCATGAACGAGGACGGCAAGACCGTCGCCGCCGCCGACTGCCTGGTTCCCGGTATCGGCGAGATTATCGGCGGCTCCCAGCGCGAGGAGCGCCTGGATCTGCTCGAGGCCCGCATCAAGGACCTGGGCATGAATCCCGAGCAGTACAAGTACTACCTTGACCTGCGCCGCTACGGTTCCTGCAAGCACGCCGGCTACGGTCTGGGCTTCGAGCGCTTGGTCATGTATCTGACCGGCGTGGGTAACATCCGCGACGTCCTGCCGCACCCGCGCACCGTGGGCAACGCCGACTTCTAATTGTCGGACGCCAGCTCGCGTCGCCACACACCAACGCTCATCGCATAAGCGTCTCTCGACATCGGTCGAGAGACGCTTTTTTCGACAGCATCCGTCAAGCTTTTGGCAAGTTTTTGGTCAGTTGAGCAGGACTGTTGAAAACTCGACCCGCCGTTTGCCGACGACTACCGACCGCCCAGAGCGCCCTGCGCCCCTGGGAAAGCCCCACGTCCTAGGCTCCATACCGTCGCCACCCAAAACGGAAAGGACGTGGGCACCATGACCGAAGCCGCTGTTGAAACCTACGACACCACGACTAGAGGCGCCGCCTCGATGGCAGCCTATCGCGCCGTTCGCATCTTGCAACTATTAAGCGAAAACACCGGCGAGGACAAGGCCATGCTTTCCGATGAGTTGATCCGGCGCCTCGCCCATCCCGACGACCCCGCCCGCATGCCCATCTCGGCGGCGCGGCGCAGCATCTACACCGCCATCTCCGCGCTTCGCCATGCCGGATACGAAATTGAGTACAAACGCGGCGTGGGCTACAAACTTCTTACCCGCCCGCTCACCGATGAAGAGATCATCCGGCTCCACGGTATGGTCATGCGCAACCGCTCCACGCCTATCGCTATCCGCAAGAGCATAGCGCAGCACTTAGTTGCCATGGCGAGCGCCGACGTTCGCGGCTACCTCGATACACCCGAACCCGCTCCAAGCGCAGGCAGCAAGGCTACCAAGGCAACGCGCACGCCCATCAAGCGCATCGACACGTGCGAGCTCGTCGAGCAGGCCATCGACCACGGAACCACGGTGAGTTTTGATATTTCGAGCGTTACGACACGTGGCGAAACCGAAGCAGCACGGATGACACTCCGTCCCTTTGCCATCAAGCAACGAGACGGCATCTCGTATTTTCTGGGAACGGTCTACGACGCCCGAGGCGCCGATGACACGTTGCGTACTGTAGAGATTGGCCGAATGAGAAACGTCACCACACGTCTCCTCGACGGCAAGAAGCTCTTCGCCGCCCTAGACGAGGACGACGCCTCCTCCGCCGCATAAGGCTCTCCGCCGCCCATTCGACTACCCGTACCGCCCATCCGATTCTGTATTAAAAAACCCGCCAGGCTGTTGTAAAAATGGACATCAGCGCTACTATAGTTCCACTTGCACTTTGTCCCAGTGCAGTGTTTCCAGCCATTTTTATACTGGGGGTAATGATATGAAGGACATCACCATCAGCCGCAGGAGCCTTCTGGTCTCCGCCGGCCTGCTCGCGCTCGCCCCGCTCGCCGGATGCGGCGGCAACTCCGGTTCCGGCTCTGCTGCCGCCGGTTCCGACTACACCATCGGCGTTCTGCAGCTCACCGAGCACTCCGCACTCGATGCCGCCAACGACGGCTTTGTCAAGGCCATCAAGGAGAGCGGCCTTAAGGTCAAGATCGACCAGAAGAACGCCCAGAACGACCAGTCCACGTGTAAGTCCATTGCCGACAAATTTGTGGGCGATGGCGTCGACCTGATCTACGCCATCGCCACGCCCGCCGCACAGGCTGCTGCCGGTGCCACGGCGGATATCCCCATCGTGGGCTGCGCCATCACCGACTACGCCGCCTCCGGCCTGGTCCAGGACAACGACAAGCCGGGTACCAACGTCACGGGCGCTTCCGACCTCACCCCGGTCGCCGAGCAACTCGAGATGATGCAGAAGGTCCTGCCCGACGTAAAGAAGGTCGGCCTGCTCTACTGCACCGCCGAGTCCAACTCCGACGTCCAGATCAAGGCCGCCAAGAAGGAGCTCGACAAGCTGGGCCTCCAGTACACTGACTTCACCGTCTCGAGCTCCAACGAGATTCAGTCCGTCGTCGAGTCTGCCGTGGGCAAGGTCGATGCGCTGTACTCCCCCACCGACAACACCATCGCCGCGGGTGCCTCGCAGGTCGGCCAGATCTGCAAGGAGAACAAGCTCCCCTTCGTGACTGGCGAGGAGGGTATGTGTAAGGCCGGCGGCCTGTTCACCCTCTCCATCAACTATGAGGACCTGGGCTACGCCGCGGGCGAGATGGCCGTTAAGATCCTGAAGGGCGAGGCCAAGCCCGAGGATATGCCAATCAAGCATCTCTCGAGCAAGGACCTGGTCGTCGTCAAGAACGACGAGATGGCCGAGGCTCTGGGCATCGACCTTTCCGCTCTGGACGAGTAGCGCCATGCGCGGTAACGCGTCTAGGGCCCGCACGCGCGCCACAGCCGCGTTATTCAATATCTGAGCCACAGGGGCGGGCGCTGTAGACCGGCGTCCGCCCTGCTTGTTTCAGGTAAAACAAAACGTCTGTCCGCAGCTCTTTTATACATTGTTACCGCTATTATGGAAAATCACGTGTCCACCCTATTCTAGGAGGTATGAAGCATGCTCATTGCATTGCAGGGCGCCGTTTCGCAGGGCGTCCTCTGGGGCATTATGGTGCTTGGCGTGTTTATCACGTTCCGCCTGCTCGACATTCCCGATATGACCTGCGACGGCAGCTTTGCCCTCGGCGGCTGCGTCTGCGCCGTGCTCATCGTCAATAACAACGTCGACCCGCTGCTCGCCGTGCTGGCCGGTATGTGCGCCGGCGCCATCGCGGGTGCCGTCACGGGCATTTTGACCACCGTCTTCGAGATTCCCGCGATCCTCGCCGGAATCCTCACCCAGATCAGCCTGTGGTCCATCAACCTGCGCATCATGGGCAAGTCCAATACGCCAATTCTTGCCAAGGGCACCGTGTTCTCGGCCGTCAGCAATATGACCGGTCTGCCGCAGTCCACCGTTGCCATCATCTTGGGCATCCTGCTCGCCGTGGCTATCGTTGCCATCCTGTATTGGTTCTTTGGCACCGAGATCGGCTCGGCGCTGCGCGCCACCGGCAACAACGAGTACATGATCCGCGCTCTGGGCGTCAACACCAACTCCACCAAGATGATCGCCCTCGTGCTCTCCAACGCCCTCATCGGCCTTTCGGGCGCGCTTATCTGCCAGAGCCAGAAGTATGCCGACATTGGTATGGGCACCGGTGCCATCGTTATCGGTCTTGCCGCCATTGTTATCGGTGAGGTGCTCGGCCGTCTGCTGCCCGGCGGCCTCACGCAGTTTAGCGTCCGTCTTGCCTCCGCCGTCTTTGGCTCCGTGGTGTACTTCCTTATCCGCGCCATCGTGCTGCAGTTGGGCATGGACGCCAACGACATGAAGTTGCTCTCCGCCGTGATCGTCGCCGTGGCCCTGTGCGTGCCCGTGGTTTGGGAGCGCTATAAGCTCCGCAGCTCCTACACGAAGGGGGATGAGGCAGATGCTTAAGCTCTCGCACGTCAAGAAGACCTTTAACAAGGGCACCGTCACCGAGAAGCGCGCGCTCACCGGCGTCGACCTCACCCTGAATGACGGCGACTTTGTAACCGTGATCGGCGGCAATGGCGCCGGCAAGTCCACGCTGCTCAACATGATCGCCGGCGTGTACCCGCTCGATTCGGGCGTTATTGAGCTCGACGGCACCGACATCTCGCGCCTGAGCGAGTCGCAGCGCGCCAAGTACCTGGGCCGCGTGTTTCAGGACCCCATGCGCGGTACCGCTGCCGACATGCAAATCGCCGAGAACCTGGCCCTCGCCAAGCGTCGCGGCCAGCGTCGCGGCCTTTCGTGGGGCGTCACCAAGGCCGAGAAAGATGAGTACGTTGAGCTGCTCAAGCGCCTGGACCTTGGTCTGGACACGCGTCTCAACGCCAAGGTCGGCCTGCTCTCGGGCGGCCAGCGCCAGGCACTCACCCTGCTCATGGCCACGCTCACCAAGCCACGCCTGCTGCTGCTCGACGAGCACACCGCGGCCCTCGACCCCAAGACGGCCTCTAAGGTGCTCAATCTGACCGAGGAGATCGTCGACGAGAACCACCTCACCACGCTCATGGTCACGCATAACATGAACGACGCTATCCGTCTGGGCAACCGTCTGATCATGATGCACGAAGGCCATGTGATCTACGACGTGGCGGGCGATGAGAAGAAGTCGCTCACCGTAGCCGACCTGCTGCAGAAGTTCGAGGAGGTCTCGGGCGGCGAGCTCGCCAACGACCGCATGCTGCTGAGCTAAAACCTGCCAAAAAGGGACAGGTTTATTTTGGCAGGTTTTATCTGCGCAAACGTCAAAACCGCCGCTAAGGGACAGGCGCCCTTGCGGCGGTTTTCGCATATTATGTCGATAATCCGATATTCAACCAGACATTCTGGCTAAGGACTAAGGAAACTGCCATGAAAAGACTCCCCCGCCTTGCGTTAGCCGCCGCGTTGTTTGCCGGCGCGCTCGCAGGCATCCCAAGCCTCGCTTTCGCGGGGAACCTGCCCGCCGCCATTGACGGCTCCGTGGCCGTCATGCACACCAACGACATCCACGGCAGCTACAAGTACAGCTACAACGCAAGCAAGGGCACCGGCACTGTGGGCTTTGATGGGCTGGCGGTTCTCTATAGCGCCCAAAACAGCGCCCCCGATCTTTTGCTCGATGCGGGCGACACCTTCCACGGGCAGTCCTTCGCCACCATGAGCGAGGGCAAGAGCATCGCCGAGCTCATGGACACCTTCTATGTAGACGGCTACGACGCGACCACGCCGGGCAACCACGACTGGAGCTACGGCGCAGACAAACTCCGCACCATGACCGGCTACAGCACCACCGGCACGCCCTTCGCCATGCTCTGCGCGAACGCGAAGTCCACGAGCGGCGTATGGAGCTCGAGCATCACGAAGACGCTCGATCGCACCTGGGAGGATACCGAGGATCACTCCACATTCGACTACAAAATCATGGTCGGCGTCGTGGGTGCCATGGATGAGTCGCTAGGTTCCTCGCTGCGCGCGGACCTGGTCGCGGGCACCAGCTTCTCGAGTGCCGCGAACGCCATCAATACCGAGGCAGAGCAGCTGCGCAAGGAGGGCTGCGATGTTGTTGTGTGTATCGCGCACACGCTCGACGCCAAGACCTTTGCCACGCGACTCCGTGGCGTCGATGCCCTTATCGCAGGCCACGAGCACATCAACCTTAACGAGAAGGTGACGGGAGCCGACGGCAAGACGATCCACGTTGTCGAGGCAGGCAGCGCCTTTGCCGAGGTGGGGCTGCTTTCCATTCCGTACAAGTACAACACGAATGACACCGAGACGACCGACGATGACACGGTCACGGTCCCTGCAGACGGTAGCGACGAGAAGCTCTACACCGCCAAGAACGTCAACGACCTTTTGGCAGACCCCGACGACTACCAAAGCCGCCTTGAAGCCGTCCGCAACAAGATCAAGCCGCTCGACGAGGACTTTGAAAACGAATCGAACAAGGTGCTCGGCACATCCACCACCAACTATTTCTACGGCGAGGACGCCGCAGGCACGCATGGTTGGGAAATGGTGCGCACCACCGATTTCCGCCCCAGCAAGGAGGGCGACACCACCAAGGCCCAGACCATCGGCCACGTGATTTGCGGCTCCTATCTTGCCCTGACGGGCGCGGACTTCGCTATCGAAAACGCTGGCGGCATCCGCGGCGGCATCGCGGCGGGCAACGTGACCGCCGGCAACGTCATCGCCATCTCGCCCTACGGCAACACCGTGGAGACCTGGACCATGACCGGCGCGGACTTCCTCGCAGCGCTCGAGCACTCGCTACAAATCAGCGACGATTGCAACGACAGCTACGAGCTTCAGCAGGCTTATGTGGCGGCCGGTCACACCGAGCAGGAGGCGCAAAACAAGTACAAGTGGCGCGATGACTCTGGCAGCGTTCTCTCCTTTGGCGGCATCAACGTGACGATTGATTGGACGCAGCCCGAAGGCAAGCGCATTGTGAGTGCCACACTCACCAAAGACGGCAGCACGTTCGATCCCACCAAGACCTATACCGTCGCCACCAACAACTACATCATTACCAACACGACCGACTTCCCCACCTTCGCAAACGCCACCAAGCACACCGAGTGGGGTACCTGCGAGTCAGCGCTAAGGGCGCTGATCGGGCAGAACGGCTGGGAGAGCAAGATGGCCGGGCTCGCCGGCACCATCGGCTTCGGCTCCGCAGCCGTGGACCCCACGCCCTCACCGGCCCCGACGCCTAAGCCCTCGTCTAAGACGGACACGGCGACCACGAAGGTCATCACCAAGAAGACGACCGGTAAGCTTGCCGCAACGGGAGACCGCACGCTGGCAGTAGTTGGCGCGTGCCTTATCGGCGGCATCATCGTCATCATGCTCGGCATTATCTGGAAGCGTCGACGCTAAGCTACACCGCCGGGCCTTACAGCCCCGCCGCGTAAACCTTATATCGAGCACAGAAGCCCGTCCGATGTGATCGGACGGGCTTCTTGGTGGGTATCATGGTTGGACGATCATTAGGAGGTTTTCCCTACATGGAATTGTTTGAGCCGATTCTTCATTTCTTTGAGCAACGGTGGGTCCACAACATCATCTGGGCCGTCATCTTGGCGATAGGCACCGCCGTCGCCGCCAAGGTCGTATCCAAGACCCTGAACCATCTGCTTAACCGAGACGATAACCCGCTTCCTGCATCGAGTATCTTCATCAACATCGCGCGCGCCGTCATCTGGATGATCGGCGGCAGCTTTATCCTCGACAACTGCTTTGGCATTAACGCAAACGCCCTCGTTGCCGCTCTTGGCGTCGGCGGCATCGCCATTTCGCTCGGCTTTCAGGACACGCTGTCAAACCTTATCGGCGGCATGCAGGTGACCTTTATGGGCATCATCAAGCCCGGCGACAATATCGAGGTCGGCGGCGTATCCGGCGTGGTCCAAGACATCACTTGGCGCCATACAACGATTGAGGATGCCTGTGGACAGACCATCATTGTGCCCAACTCCAACATTTCCAAGAACACACTCGTGCATTTGATGCCCTTTGGGCGCGTGGCCGTGCCCGTTGCCGTAAAGGACACGTCCAAGTGGGCTTCCCTTGACGTGCTGGCAGACGAGCTGACCAGCGCCACCAAGGCCGCCGTGCTTCCCATCTCGGGCTTTGACAAGGAGCCCTACGTACTCTTTAGCGAAATCGGCGACTTTGGCATCAAAGGAAAGATCATCTTTATCGTCAGCGACGACAGCACTACTTTCACGGCAGCCGACGCCTGCATCCGCGCCATCGCCCCCATCATCGCCTAACCCGCCAAAAAGGGACAGGCACCTTTGTGGTGGTTTTCATTCGTGGTACCATGGTTTATGTAGTTGTTTAAACGACTAAGGGAGCAACATCATGGAAGAGGCCTATCGTCAAGCACGCAAGCGCGGCGAGCAAGGACGTCGACGCGCCATTAGCCAAAGCGAGCATCCATACCTTACGGACCTCGACAGTTTGATTGCTCAGCTCCCCTTAGGTCAGCGAGTGAGTGTCGGCCTGCGGGATATTCCGATCGAAATGGTCGTCGGCACTGTCACCAAGGGCCGTCAGTCCGCCTTTTCATGCAACTTTATGCCCCTGCTGCCGTTTAACACCGAGTTCGCCCGCAAGTGGTCCAACCTCTACGACATCCAGGTAACCGAGGGCTATCGCGACCCCATCATCGTCACCGAGTTCATGCATCGGTTCTATGTCCAGGAAGGCAATAAACGCGTCAGTGTCCTCAAATTCTTGGACGCTCCAACGGTTTCGGCCAGGGTCACCCGTCTCTACCCCGGCACATGGGATTCCGTCGAAAGCCGCCTGTACGGTGAATTCTGCGCGTTTTGGCGCGTCTGCCCCCTATACGAGATCGAGTTCTCGCGTGAGGGAAGCTACGAGACGCTCGCCAAGATGCTCGGTCAGAATCTTATCGAAAAATGGCCGCAGAAAAAGGTCGACTACCTGCGCCACACCTTCCTGCTCTTTAAGCGCGCCTACCTTCGCGCAGGCGGCGACCACCTGGACATTACGCCCGCCGACGCCATGCTCGTGTACCTCAATGTGTACAACCAGGACCGCCTGCTGGATACGCCAACGGATATCGTCGTAAACCGCCTGTGCAAGATTTGGCGCGAGCTGGTCATTGCCGGCAAAAATGACGAGGACAAGGTCGATCTTGTTGAAGCGCCGAGCGTCGACGAGGAGGAGTCGCCCGCCAAGTCCACCTCCGGCGTGCTCAACTTCTTTATGGGCAAGACCGTCTATTCGGCGACCAACCCCCTGCGCATCGCCTTTATCCATGAGTTCCCCTGTGCGACGTCGAGCTGGGACAGCCTGCACGACCAAGGGCGTCAGTATCTCGATGAGCACTTTGGCGGTATCGTGCGCACCGAGGCGTTCGAGGACTGTCACGATCCGGATGTGTTCTACGCCGCCGTGGAAACGGCTGTCAAACATGGGGCAAACGTCATCTTCTCGACCTCGCACCGCCTGATGGAATACACGCTCAGGGCTGCCGTTGAGTATCCCCAGGTTCGGTTCCTCAACTGCTCTATCGGCCTTCCCCATCAAAGCGTCCGTTCGTACTTTGGCAAGATGTACGAGGCCAAGTTCCTCCTGGGCGCCCTTGCCGCCAGCATGGCGGACAACCACCGCATCGGCTACCACGCGTCGGTCTTCGCCTCGGGCGCGCTCAGCGAGATCAACGCCTTTGCGATTGGCGCCTCGCTGCTCGACCCCCGTGCGCAAATTATCCTGACTTGGGGCGATGTGCCCGCCGGAGGCCTTGCCGAGGCCATGTGCCGCGAAGGTGTAAGCGTCATGACCGGCGCCGACATGTCAAAGTCGCTCGAAGACCCCACGGCCTACGGACTTCACCGCCTGGTCGATGGCAAGGTTACCGGCATCGCCATGCCGGTATGGAACTGGGGCCGTTACTACGAGCTCATCGTTCGCAGCCTTCTGCACGGCACGTGGGACGAGACCAGCGATGACAACCAAGTGCGCGCCGTCAACTACTGGTACGGCATGAGCTCTGGCGTTATCGACATCCGTTACGCTCCGGGCCTACCCTACCAGACGCGCAAACTCGTGCAGTTGCTCCGTAACGGCATTGTTGAGGGATCCATCAACCCCTTTGGCGGCGAGCTCCACAGCCAGAACGGCGTGGTACAGATCGAAGGCTTCCCTCCGCTGCCGAGCACGCAGATTGTCGAGATGAATTGGCTGGCGGATAACGTGGTAGGCACCATTCCGCAGCTCGACGATGAGCCGAAAGTCCCTGCCCTATGAAAATCCTTGCCATAGCCGATACCGAAGAACGATGCCTTTGGGAGTGCTTTCGCAAGGAACGCTTTGAGGGCGTCGACCTGATTTTGTCCGCCGGCGATCTGGACCCGGACTATCTTGAGTTTTTGGTTACGGTCATCAACAAACCGCTCATCTACGTGCGTGGCAATCACGATGACCGCTACGCACGTCATGCACCGGGCGGATGTATCTGCGTAGAAGACAGCGTGTACACGTACCGAGGGATTCGCATTGCGGGCCTTGGCGGGTCCATGCGTTATCGCGACGGCGCCAACATGTACACCGAACGCGAGATGTCCAAGCGCATGCGTAAGCTGTCGCGTAAGGTTAGGATGGTCGGCGGGTGCGACATTCTGCTTACCCATGCACCCGCCGCCGGTATGGGTGATCTGGACGATCTGCCGCATCGAGGGTTTGAGTGCTTTAACACGGCGCTTGAATCCTGGGGGGCCGACTACATGGTGCATGGGCATGTACACCAAAGCTACGGTTACGATTTTCAGCGCGAGCGGCAGCATGTGTGTGGAACGACGATCATCAACGCCTGCGGCTATACGCAGTTTGAGCTCGACCAGACGCGCTACCCCATCCGTGGCTGGCAGGCAGCCTGGCTCAATTCGCAAACCATGCGCCGCGAGCTCAAACGCCACGATGCCATCGAGTCCTCAACAGCCAGAACACCCTGGTAACCACCATAAAGGGGACACTGTCCCCTTTATGGTGCTTTTGACGCGATAGCAAGAAACCCGGTCCTGCACAAGTGAACTGCGTCCCAAATCTTGGACGCCCTAAATAGCGACTAGGCCGCGAGGGCCTGATTCCGGAACTCCTCCGGGGTCAGGCCCTTCAATCTTACCTGC
>CABRDB010000040.1 GCA_902469555.1 uncultured Collinsella sp.
AGGTAAGATTGAAGGGCCTGACCCCGGAGGAGTTCCGGAATCAGGCCCTCGCGGCCTAGTCGCTATTTAGGGCGTCCAAGATTTGGGACGCAGTTCAGTGTTCCCGGCGGGGCCTTTTCGTTTCATGGTTAAGTGAATATGTTGGTATGTCTGATAAACGTTCACCTATCTCATGGCTGTCCAGCATGGCACCTTTACCAGCAGAAAATAGGTGTGATGATCTCAATTGTGTCCGTTCAGCGGTAAAAATCGACCGTTCAAGGATATTATTCAAGTGAACGTTCACCTGTCGTAAGCAATCGCGCATAATCTAACTAAACGTTCACCCTGAACGCTGGGCAGACAGATGTCAGTGTGGACTCAACTGTCTTGTTACAAGACAATCGAGAAAAGAGAGGGAGCTCGATGACTAATAAGATCGGAAAAAAGCGTAAGATCACATTCTGGACGCGCTTGGGCTTTGGTATGGGCGGTATGCTCAATTCCGGTGCCCTGACCTTTACGCACAGCTACATGGTGCTGTTCCTGTCCACGGAGTGTGGCCTGTCCGCAGGCGAGGCTGCACTGATCAGCTCGTTTGCCATCTATGTCAACGCCATTCTTTGCCCGCTGATGGGCTTTGTGGCCGATAACTTCTATGCCACCAAGATTGGCCGCATCTTTGGTCGTCGTCGTTTCTGGATCTTGCTGGCCATCCCGATGATGATCGCCGAGCCGCTCATCTTCGTGGCTACGCCGTTTGGCTTCCCGTACTACTTTGTGCTGTACCTGATCTACAACGTCGCGTACACGTTCTGCACCGCCAACCTGTCGCCGCTTACCATCGAGATGACCGACGACTTTAAGGAGCGTACGTACCTTACCGGCTACAAGCATCTCTTTGGTAACGCCGCCGGCTTCCTGATGGCAGCACTCGTCGGCTTTGGCTTTGGCACCTTCGGCGAGACCAACCCGTTTAGCTACTTCATCATCGCTACGATCAACGCTTCGGTCATGGCAATCTCGCTGCTCTGCGTGTACCTGTCCACGTGGGAGCACACCCCCGAGGAGGTCGCTCAGGAGAAGATCGAGAGCGTCGGCGAGGGCATCAAGAAGTTCTTCATCGACGTTATCTCCACCTTCCGCAACAAGTCCTTCCGCAAGGTCCTGTATGCACAGGTCTCCACGAAGCTTGCTGCTGCCTGCTGGTCTGCCTGCCTGTCCTTCTTCATCGTCTACTGCCTGCAGATTCCTAAGTCCTACGAGTCCGTGATGGAGATGCCTGGCAAGGTCGTCGCTATCGTCTGCACCGCCATCTGGGTCGCCCTCATGGCCAAGAAGGGCTTCCACAAGTCTTGGTACCTCGCAAATGCCGGTTGCGCTGCGTGCATCATTGCCTACAACTACTTCGCCTTTGGTCAGATCAACGGCACCTCCACGGTCGCCATCGCCATGATCGCCTACCCCATCATCTTCGCCATCTGGAAGTTCTTCTACGTCGGCTTCCAGTATCTGCCCGATGTTCTGCTCAACTACATCCCCGATGTCGATGAACTCATCACCCTGCGTCGTCGCGAGGGCATCTACAGCTCCGCGCAGCAGCTCTGCCAGCAGATCGCCCAGGCTATCGCCGTCAACGTGTGGGCTATCGTCCTTGCTGCCTCCGGCTTCATTCAGACCGCCGGCAATAGCGACGCCGTGACCCAGCCCGCTACCGTGCCTCTGTATATCTGCGGCTACATGATCATCGGCTGCGCCGGCTTCTTCCTGCTTGCGGCCGTCCTTGCCCGCGGCATCAAGATCGACAAGGAGCAGTGCGACATCCTTTGCGACGAGATTCACCGCGTCAAGGAGGGTGGCAAGATGGCCGACGTCAAGCCCGAGGTCAAGGCGCTTTGCGAGGAGCTCTCCGGCTTTAAGTACGAGGACTGCTTTGCCCACAACAACGTTGGCTTCCAGGACGGTAGCGTAACCCCCGCCGAGTAAGGCCGACATATCGTCCAAATCACAGGGCCGTGCCACCGGAATTCCGCCGGCAGGCACGGCCCTTTTTTAACAGCGTACAATTTGCCTTTAGAGCATCTTTTTGAGGGAGAAATCCATGGAGACGAACGTTATCTGGCGCAACGCCCGCGCGGCCGTGATCGAGCTTGACGACGGCGGCTACTTTACCTGTGCCGATACGTGGGAGATCTTTGTCAACGACGAGCCCGCCGGTACCACGAATACGGTCGAGACCTATGTCGACGGCCTGATCCCCGGCAAGCGCAACCTGGTTCGTTTTGTTTGTGGCGAGCGTGAGCTGAGCGTAGGTGTCACCACGCCGGCTGAGCCCTTTACCATCAACGTTCGCGACTGTGGCGCCAAGGGCGATGCCGAGCACGACGACACCACCAACATCCAGGCTGCCATCATGGCCTGCCCCAAGGGCGGGCGCGTGCTGATCCCCGCCGGTAGTTATCGCATCAAGTCCCTCTTCCTTAAGAGCAATATCAACATCGAGCTCGCCGAGGGAGCGGTGCTGTTGGCCCGTCACGATCGCGCGGCGCTTGCCTACATTCCGGGCACGGTCACAGGCGACGAGGGCGCCGGGCATGCCGGCACCGATATGCTGCCCCTGGGCCGCTGGGAGGGCGAGAGTTTCTCGACCTACTGCTCTACCTTTACGGGTCTGAGCGTGCACGACGTGTGCATCTATGGTCGTGGTGCCATCGACGGTCAGACCGATTTTGCCGAGGACAACTGGTGGAACAAGGACTTTAAGAACATCTTTCGCCCGGAGGAGGGCCGCGAGGTCGCCCGCCCGCGCATGATTTTCCTGTCCGAGTGCCAAAACGTGAGCTTGGCCGGCTTCACCGTCCGCAACAGCCCGGCGTGGAACATCCACCCCATCCTGTGCGAGCACGTCGATGCGCTCTGCCTGTCCATCGAGGGCCCCAAGAACTCCCACAACACCGACGGTTTCGATCCCGAGAGCTGCGGCTTTGTCCGCATCCTTGGCTGTCAGTTCTCGGTGGGCGACGACTGCATCGCCATCAAGAGCGGCAAGCTGGGCATTGAGCCCGAGCTTCGTCCCGCCACGCACGACGTGCTGATCTCTCACTGCTACATGCACGATGGTCACGGCGCCGTGGTCCTGGGTTCAGAGGCTGCCGGCGGCATCAAGGACCTTACCGTGAGCAAGTGCCTCTTTGAGCGCACCGACCGCGGCCTGCGCGTCAAGACCCGCCGCGGGCGCGGCAAGGATGCCGTCAACGAGGGCATTACCTTTGAGCACATTCGCATGGATGAGGTGCTCACGCCCTTCGTGGTCAACTCCTTCTACTTCTGCGACAAGGACGGCAAGACCGATTACGTGCAGTCTCGCGAGACGCTGCCTGTCGACGACCGCACGCCCGGCTTTGGTGCCACGACGTTTTGCGATATCGAGGCCACTAACTGCCACGCGGCCGCTGCCTACATCACGGGCCTGCCCGAGAGTAAAGTAACGCGCCTGACGTTCCAGGATGTCCACGTGACCTTCGCGCCGGATGCCGAGCCCTTTGTCCCGGCCATGGCCTGCGGCGTTGAGCCCATGGTGTGTCAGGGCATCATTGCGCAAAACGTCAAGGTACTCGATCTGCAAAATGTGGTGATCGAGGGCCAGGACGGCGAGGAACTGCAGCTCCAGAACGTCGACAAGGTTGTCCGTTCCTAACTCGGGTTGATGACCAGGGCTGCATTGTCGGATAAATCGGCAATGCAGCCCTTGTGCGATACGGCCGTGTGCGCTGCGCTACGCATCATGGTGAAAGGGAATACATGCTCAATAAAACGATTCCTGTCGGGGTCGATGGCTCGTCTGCCACGATTACGTCTTATGTTTTTGCCCCGACCGAAGATGCTTATGCTTTAAAACCGCTGCCTGCAGTTGTGGTCGTGCCAGGAGGCGGCTACGATCACGTTTCGCCGCGCGAAGGCGAGCCGGTAGCGCTCCGTTTGTTGGCGATGGGCTACCAAGCGTTTGTACTGAACTATTCGGTTGCTCCGGCTGTCTATCCGCTGGCATTGCAAGAACTCGCGCGGGCGGTCGATACCGTCCGAAGCCATGCGGCAGAGTACTGTGTCGATCCTGATCGGATTACGGTCATGGGTTTTTCGGCCGGTGGGCATCTAGTTGGCTTGCTCGGGGCGCTTTGGGACCAACCCTGGCTTGCAGAGTCGATTTCGGCATCGCCTGAGTCGATTCGGCCTGACACACTTTGCTTGGGCTATCCGGTCGTAAGCTCGGGGGCCTATGCTCATCGTGGTTCGTTTGAACACCTAACGGGTGCCGATGGCGCTTTAGCTCAAAAGTTGTCGATCGAGAATATGGTGGGCGATGGCTTCCCCCGTACGTTCTTGTGGCATACCGCCGAGGATGCATCGGTACCAGTTCAAAATAGCCTCCTTCTTGCGCAGGCTCTTGCCGACCACGGGATTGGCTTTAGCCTACATGTCTTTTCGCATGGAAAGCATGGGGCATCGCTCGCCACGGACCAAACGGCATTTAAGGGCTGCGCCGAGCATATTCAGCCACAGGTTCAGGGCTGGCCTGAACAGTTCGTTGCATGGGAGCGTGATGGACGATGAGCGAAAGTATCTATACGCTGCGCGTTTCGAGGGCTGCGGCAGGAGCGTATCCAACGATTTCCGATGCCTTGGCGGCAGCCGATCAGCTCTATCCGGATGCCGAGCAACCGGTGATGATTCGCGTCGAGCCGGGTGAGTACCGCGAGCGGGTCGAGATTCGTCGCCCGCATGTGACGATTGAGGGAGAGACGGCCGATAGCGTGCGTATCATGGGCGGCCTGGGTGCCAAGACGCCTTCGGAGGACGGCTCGGGCGCGGACGGCACGCTCGGCACGTTTAGGACCTATACCGTTTTGGTCGATGCCGACGACGTGCGGCTCGAGAACCTAACGATCGTAAATGATGCCGGCGATGGGCGCGAGGTCGGTCAGGCGATTGCCCTGTATGCCGATGGCGACCGTCTGGTTGTCGATGCCTGCTGCATTAAGGGGCACCAGGACACACTGTTTTTGGGTCCGCTGCCGCCGCATGAGGTCAAACCGGGCGGGTTCATAGGACCCAAACAGTATGCGCCGCGCCGGGTGGGGCGCCAATATTTCCGACGTTGCCGGATCGAGGGCGATGTCGACTTTATCTTTGGCGGCGCGCGTGCCTACTTTGAGGGGTGCGAGATTCGCTCGCTCAACCGCGATATGGATGTCAACGGGTATGTAACGGCAGCCTCCACGCCTAAAGGCGAGCCGTACGGATTTGTGTTTCATGGTTGTTCGTTTACAGCTCCGGATGGCGTGGCGCCGGATTCGGTCTACCTGGGCCGTCCTTGGCGCGAATGGGCGCAAACTGCGCTGATCGATTGCTGGCTGGGGCGACATATCAAGCGCGAAGGCTGGTGGGATTGGAATAAGCCGGCGGCGCACAGCTGCGCGCAGTATGCTGGCGCAATCCTGCATGGGCCGGCGGGTGATACTACCGACTGGGTGCCGTGGGCAAATAAACTCGATGTGATGGCTGCCGTCGGGTACGCTCGCGAGCAGGTGCTTGCCGGTGGGGATGGCTGGGATCCCGAGGGCGGCGACGGTGATGCGGTTGAGACGGCTGGGCTATCTGCCAATGGCCGCACCGTGCACATCGAGACGTACTGCGAAGACGAGCCTGCGCTGCGTGCCCGGCTGAAGCGCGAGGGACGTTCGGCTGCTTTTACGGGCAAGACTCCTGCAGATTTTGAGGCGTGGAAGATTGCGACCAGGACTCGTCTGTACGATGTTTTGGGCCTTTCGCTTATGGACCGCGTCCCGATTGAGATTCGTGAGCTCAGCCGCGTGCGGGTTGCCGGCGGCATCGTGCGCACCCATGCGATGCTGCAGGTGGAGCGCGACGTTTGGATGCCGTTCTACCTGCTCGAGCCGCAGTCGCCTAAGCTCGATGCGTGCGGCCGCAAGTGTTGCTATATCTGCCCGCATGGCCATCAGGGAGCGGGTGCTGCAAGCGTAGCCGGTGTTGCGGGCGTGCCGGCGGTCGATGATGCCGTGCGTAAGTTCAATTACGACTACGGTCTGCGTTTGGCGCGTATGGGTTACGTGACCGTCTGCCCCGACGCACGCGGTTGGGGATACCGTCGTGACTGGAAGGGCCAGGGCGATGACGAGAACAGCTACCTGCGCGGTACGTGTCTGAATCAGGCACGTATGGCCGAGCCGCTGGGTCTTACGGTTGCGGGCCTCAACGTCTGGGACAACATGCGCTTGATCGATTACTTGGAGGCGCGCGGCGACATTGCCATGGATGACCTGGGTTGCTTTGGTTTTTCGGGTGGCGGCTACATGACGTTGTACCTGGCCGCACTCGACCCGCGTGTGCGCAAGGCGTTTGTCTCGGGCTATCTGTACGGTGTCGACGATTCGCTGCTGCATCTCAATGGCAATTGCAGCTGCAACTACACACCCGGACTTTGGCGCTTACTCGACATGGGCGATATTGCCTCGCTCATCGCGCCGCATCCGCTGCTGGTGCAAAGCTGCGAAGAGGATCATCTGAACGGTTCGCGCGGGCTGAAAAATGTTGACGAGCAGCTCGAGATCGTGCGCGATGCCTACAAGTTGCTGAGCCGCAGAGATGGCCTGCGGCACGAGGTGTGTCCGGGTGAACACCATCTGGGCGTGGTACATCTTGCCGAGGATATCGAATGGCTCGATTCGCACGTTGCGGAATGCGCCCGTGCATAGCCCCTCGGCATGCTGCGAATAAACGGTACGTTCCTGTATGACCGCCGATGGGCGGATGAGGAGAAGATTATGGAAACGAAGAGTTTGAGTGAATCGACCATTTGCTGCTTTGGCGATTCGACCACATGGGGCGATAACGGATGCGGCGCAGGCGGCAACGACATCTCTTGGACTTCGCATCTGGGCGCGTTGCTGGGAGGCGCGGTCGTCAAGAACTTTGGCATCAAGGGTTCGCGTATCGCCATCAAGGCCGACCGTACCGATTCGTTTGTCGAGCGCCTTGACGGTATCGACGATGCGGCCGATATCTACATCGTCTTTGGCGGCGTCAACGACTTTAGCCGCAACGTGCCGCTTGGAGAGCTCGGCAGCACGGACGTACATGAGTTCTATGGTGCACTCGATTACCTGATCCGTACCATCACGGCGCGCTCGCCCCAGGCAAAGCTTGTGTTTATGACGCCGTGCAAGACGAGCGGCAAGCACGAGAAGGATATCCCGGCAAGCGACGAGCTCAACCACCTGGGGTTGACGCAGGTCGCCTACGTGCGAGCGATGCTCGAGGTTTGCGACCGCTACTCCGTGCCGGTGATTGACCTGTATGCGCAAAGCGGTATCAGCCCGTTTTTGCCGGAGCACCGCGAGCTCTATATGCCGGACGGTCTGCATTACAGTCCTGCCGGCTATGAGCGCCTGGCGCATCGCATCGCCGCGGGTCTCACCGCCGTTTGCCGCTAAAAGCCTGCCGTTCGCGAGGAATATAGGGTTAACGTTCACCCTATATTCCTCGTTCGCGTTACACTAGGGGTAACGTTCACCTATCGTTTATGTCAGAGGGGACAGCAATGGGTTGCAATCAAATCCTGGACCGTTATATCGAGCAGTTGATCGAAACCTCTACGCCGCAGGCGCCGGCTTGGAATATCGAAAAGATTCGCGCCGGCAAGGAGAACACCTGGAACTATATCGACGGCTGCATGATCAAGGCGCTCATCGAACTGTACGAGATCACGGGTGAGCAGCGCTACCTGACCTTTGCCGACGACTATATCGATTTCTTTGTCCAGGACGACGGCACCATCAAGCATTACAACCCGCAGGAGTACAACCTCGATAACGTCAATGCGGGCAAGACCCTCTACAAGCTCTATGACCTGGTGGGCAAGCCCAAGTATCGCGCCGCCATGGATACCATCTATCGTCAGCTCGAAACCCAGCCGCGTACCAAAGAGGGCGTGTTTTGGCACAAGGCCGTCTACCCCAACCAGATCTGGCTCGACGGCATGTATATGGCGCAGCCGTTCTACATGCAGTATGAGCTGAGCTTCCACAACCGTCGTGCCTGCTCGGACAGCTTCCATATGTTCCAGGTTGTGCATGACCTGATGCGCAACCCCCTCAACGGTCTGTACTATCACGCTTACGACGCGAGCCGCAAACAGTTCTGGTGCGACCCGGTCACCGGCCTTTCGGCTAACTTCTGGCTGCGCGCCGAGGGCTGGTTTGCCATGGCACTCATCGATACCTGGGAGCTCATGCCGCCTTCGATGTCAGCCGAGAAGGACGAGATTCGCAAGATGTTCCACGACCTGATCGACGCCATGCTGCCGTATCAGGACGAGAAGACCGGCATGTGGCATCAGGTCATCAACCTGCCCAATATCGCCCCCAACTACCTGGAGGAGTCTGGTAGCGCGATTTTTGCCAATGCCATCATGAAGGGCGTGCGTCTGGGCGTGCTGGGCGAGCGTTACTACCAGTACGGCCGTCGCGCCTTCGACGGCATCTGTGAGACCTGCCTGTCCGAGTATGACGGGCAGCTGGCGCTCGACAACATCTGCCTGGTTGCGGGCTTGGGAAACACCGCGCACCGCGAGGGCACGTTTGATTACTACATGAGCGAGCCCGTGGTCAAAAATGATGCAAAGGGTGTGGCGCCGCTGGTGCTTGCCTATATCGAGACCATGCATCACGACAAGCTGGCCGGTAAGCGCGATCCGCTCGCCCCCTCGGGCGTGTGCTCCATCGAGGACCCGTTTGGCGGATACACCCCGGGCATCAACGCTCATAAGGGATGTGAATAACGTGGGGGCTATTACTCCGGGTGTACGTTTGCACGACCTTCCGCAGGGGACCGTCGAGGAACGCATTCGTATGGCGGGAGAGCTGGGCTTTTCGTGCATTCAGCTGCCGAGCAAGGTGCTCTACGCATCGATGGGGATCGATCGAGGCGGCCTGACCCGCGAGCTTGCCGACCATTTGAGCGCGGTGCTCGACGAGGCGGGCGTTTCGGTCGCCGTGCTCGGGTGCTATAAGAATCTGGCGACGCCCGATCGCCAACAGCTCATGGATAACTTTGCCGAGTACGAGGCATGCCTGAACTTTGCCCAGATGCTCGGCGGCTGCCCGGTGGGTACCGAGACCGGTCGCCCCAATGCGCAGAACCGCGTCGCGGACGACCGCATGACCGACGAGGCACTCGATACGTTTGCAGACGGGCTTGCACGCGTCTGCGATCGGGCCGAGGCCGTGGGCGGGCAAATACTGATCGAGCCTGGCTGGAACGAGACGGTCAACACGCCGGATCGCTGCCGTGAGGTGCTGGAGCGCGTCTCGAGCCCGTCGCTCGGCGTGATCTACGACCCGGTATCGCTGCTGCACCCCAGTGTCGTTGACGAAGCGCAGGAAATCACCGCGTGCATGCTCTACTTATGCGGCAGTAAGATCCGCGTGCTGCACGCCAAGGATTTTGAGGTCGTTGATAACGAGGACGAAGCCGGATGGTGCGACGGTACGGGTTCACGCCTGGTGTGCCACGGCGTGGGCGAGACGGGCCGCTATGACTTTGAGCCCGTGGTGGCCTGGGCTGCCGCCGCCTGTCCTGGGATTCCCTGCGTGGTCGAGAACAGCGTGCCGGCGACGGCGGCTGACTGCCTGGCGACACTCGAGCACATGTCCGCTCGCTGCGGGGCTTCGCATCGCGAGCTATAGCATTGGCTTTTGCCGTGTCGGCAGATTGAGATTACCTGCATGGGGGCGGCGGTGAAGGGTCTTTATCGTCGCCCCATTGGATTGCATTAAAAAGGGGAGTTGCGTGGCTATCCACATTGTCGAAGAGGCGAATCGTTGCCTAGGTTGTAAAAGGGCGTTCTGTCAGATTAAGGGCTGCCCGGTTCAGACGCCTATTCCGCAGGTCATCGACCTGTTCAAACAGCGTCGTCTAGAAGAGGCGGGCGAGCTATTGTTCCAGAACAATCCCATGAGCGCGGTCTGCTCCATGGTGTGCAATCATTCGGGCCAGTGCGAGGGCGCTTGCATCCAGGGCCGCAAGGGCGCGCCGGTGCATTTCTCGAGCATCGAGAACTATATCTCGACAGCGTATTTGGATCGTAAGGAGTGGACGCCCGCGCCGTCGTGTGGCAAGCAGGTCGCTGTGGTCGGCTCCGGCCCAGCCGGCATTACCGTGGCAATTAAGATGGCGCAGCTGGGTTGCGCCGTCACTGTTTTTGAGCAGCGGCCCGAGATCGGCGGTGTGCTGGAGTACGGTATCCCCGAGTTCCGCCTGCCCCGTGCGCTCGTGCAAAAGTATCGCCACGTGATGTGCTCGCTTGGCGTGCGCGTGCGCCCCTCGACCACCATCGGTGGCGCGCTGCATATCGACGACCTGCTGCGCGACGGCTACGATGCGGTCTTTGTCGGTACTGGTACCTGGCGAGCTCGAAAGCTGGGTATTCCCGGCGAGTCGCGCGGCAACGTGCTGTTTGGTATCGATTATCTGGTCGATCCCACGAGCGTGGCAATCGGGCAGAACGTGGCGGTTATCGGCGCCGGCAATGTGGCCATGGATGTTGCCCGCACGGCCCTGCGCTCGGGTGCCCGCAAGGTCACTGTGTATGCCCGATCGCGCCATATCTCTGCCATCGATGACGAGGTGGAGCTGACCGAGCTTGACGGTGCCGAGATTGTGCGCGGCAAGGCGATCTGCGCCATCGATGATAACGGTCCGGTGTTCGAGACGGCTATCTTTGACGAGGACAACAACGTGGTGGGCTATGAGGAAGAGCTCGACCATGTGTCCGCCGACACAGTTGTGATCGCGGCTTCGCAGGTGCCCAAGGACAAGCTTGTGCTTACGACGGGCGGTCTGGAGACCGATCATCGCGGCCTTCTTTCGGTCGACGAGTACGGTATGACCACCGTGCCTGGCGTCTTTGCCGCCGGCGACGTGGTTAACGGCCCGCTGACGGTTGTTCACGCCGTAGCCGGCGCCAAGCTCGCCGTCGAAGGCATGACTACCTATCTGGGCCTCTAACTCCATCCCACCCATCAGTTGCGGTGAAATACGGACTGTTTTGGCTGGCAAAAGTCTCATCTACTCCGTATTCCACCGCAACTTTTTGTGGGGATCGGATTAAAGGCGGGGGAGTGCGAGCGGGTACGGACGCGGCGGTTGCTGATACGATAAGTACGTTAGCAACTGCCGCCGAGCGGCTTAAACGAAAGGAAGCCTGTATGGAGTCATCCGCCTACCCGATGCTCTTTAGCCCGATCAAGGTCGGTACGACCGAGGTCAAGAACCGCGTCTTTATGCCGCCGGTGTCCACCAACCTGGCCGATCATGGCTATGTGACTGACGACTTGGTCGATCATTACCGTGCCCGTGCCAAGGGCGGCGTGGGCCTCATCATCACCGAGGTCGTGACGGTCGAGCCCACCTATACCTATCTGCCGGGTGACATGTGCTGCTACGACGACACGTTTATCCCCGGCTGGGAAAAGCTCGCCGCGGCCGTCCACGAGTACGGCTGCAAGATCATGCCGCAGCTCTTCCACCCCGCCTACATGGCCTTTAACATCCCGGGCACGCCGCGCTTGATCGCTCCGTCCTTTGTGGGCCCGTCTTACGCCCGCGAGGCACCGCGCCCCATCACGGTCGACGAGATTCACGAGCTCACGCATCAGTTTGGCGACGCTGCCGTGCGTATGCAGAAGGCCGGTGTCGATGGCGTTGAGGTCCACGCAGCGCACGCCCACGGTATGCTCGGCGGCTTTTTGACTCCGCTCTACAACAAGCGTACCGACGAGTACGGCGGCTCGCTCGATGCCCGCATGCGCTTCCTGCTCGAGGTCATCGCCGAGATTCGCGAGCGCTGCGGCAAGGACTTTATCATCGACGTCCGCATCTCGGGCGATGAGTACACCGATGGCGGTCTGACCCTCAACGATATGATTTATGTCTCGCGTCGCCTGGAGAAGGCCGGCGTCGACATGATTCATGTGTCGGGCGGCACCACCATCAAGCGCGGCTCCGCGATTCCCGCCGCCGGTACCCAGCAGGCCTCGCACGCCGCCTGCTCGCGCGAGATTAAGAAGCACGTCAACATTCCCGTCGCCACCGTCGGCCGCATCAACGAGGCCTGGATCGCCGAGGAGCTGATCGAGGACGGCGCTGCCGACATCTGCATGATGGGCCGCGCCAATCTGTGCGATGCCGAGTTCTGCAACAAGGCCGCTGCCGGCAACGCCGACGACATCCGCCCCTGCATCGGCTGCCTGCGCTGCCTGAACGGCATTATGTTCGGCAAGCGCATCTCCTGCACCGTCAACCCGGACGTGGAGCGCGACGAGGCTGGCTACGAACCTGCTGCCGAGGCCAAGAACGTGCTCGTTGTGGGCGCTGGTCCTGCGGGCATGGAGGCAGCCTATATTGCTGCCAAGCGCGGCCACAACGTGGTGCTCGTGGATAAGCAGGATGAGCCGGGCGGCGAGATGCGCATCGCGGCCGTTCCTCCGGCAAAGCAGGAGCTCACCCGCGTGATCAAGTACCAGTATCGTCGTCTGGCCGAGGCGGGCGTGAAGTGCGTCTTTGGTACCGAGCTCTCGGCCGAGGACATTCAGCGCGACTACGCGGGCTACGAGGTTGTCCTGGCTTATGGCGCTGAGCCCATCGCCCCGGCCTTCATGCAGGGCTTTAAGCAGGTTATGACGGCTGACGACCTGCTGGGTGGCAAGGCTTTCCCGGGCAAGAAGATCGTCATCGTGGGCGGCGGCACCGTCGGTTGCGAGACAGCAGATTACCTGGCCCCGCTGGTCAACGACCTGTCGCCGGCCAATCGCGATGTCACCGTCATCGAGATGACCAAGACGCTCGCTGCCAACGAGGGCGGTGCCGGTCGCGCGGTGCTCATCACGCGCATGCTCTCCAAGGGCGTCCACGTGCTGACCGAGGCCAAGGTGACCGAGATCACCGAGGACACCATCAGCTACGAAAAGGACGGCGAGGTCCACACCATCACCGGTGCCGATACGCTGGTGCTGGCGATGGGCTACCGTCCCAATACCAAGTTGGCCGACGACCTTGCCGCTGCCGGCGTTGCCACCCACGTGCTGGGCGATGCCAACAAGTGTGGCAACATCCGCGATGCCATCGGCGATGGCTATAAGGTTGCCTGCGAGCTCTAGTTAATCCCTTGGTGCATGGGGCCTGTCCCCGCGGCGTCAGTCGGTAGATAGTAAAAAGCGGCGGTCGTCCCGTACGTGGGACGACCGCCGCTTGCGTTAGCTGCAATGAGTTGTGCGATTAGAGGCCTAGGATCTCCTTGACCTTGGCGATGATGGCCTCGTCGGTTGCGTTGGCAAAGAAGTACTCCTGGAAGTGCTCGCCGGCAAGTGCGCCCTTCACCAGGTCCTGGTCGAGCTCGTCCAGGATGTCGACGAGCGGACGCATGGTCACAGCGCGCACGCCGTCGAGGATCTTCTTGTTGCGCTGCTCGGGCTCAACGCGCTCGGCGGGGTAGCCGTTTCCCGAACCAAAGCCAAAGAGCTTCTCGAAGGTGTACTCAAGGTTGAGCTCCTGGCCCCAGCCGTTCTTGAGGGCGAAGGGCATGGCGACGGCGTTGCCATCGTTGACCTGGGCAAAGGTGTAGGCGTCGAGCGGGTCGGCAACATGGCCGCACAGCACGCCGGGGAAGGAGTTGCAGGCGAGCATGGCGCCCTCGCCGGTGCCACAGCCGGTCACGACGTAGTCGGCAGCGCCGGAGTTCAGCAGCACGGCGGCAAGGATGCCGTTCTGCACGTAGGTGAGGGGCTTGGAATCGGCGTCGGCATACATGCCATAGTTAAAGACGGTGTGGCCCATGGGCTCGACAACCTTCTTAAGGGCAGCCTCAATCATAGGGTTCTTGGAGTTCTGAGAGTTCTCATTGATCAGAGCGATTTTCATGATAGGTAACCTTCCACTATTTTCTAAATTAATGGTTCGTTATGTTGCATGGCATCTCCAACAGAGAAGCCGCTCTGCGGGCGGTGGACGATAAGGTCTGTCGCGAGTTCCGCACGAGCCGAAGAGCACTTAATGTGCTCTTCGTGCGAGTCAGGACTGTTCGAGCAGCAGACCTTATCGTCCACCGCCTCGCCCAGACGTCTTACTGCGGCTGCTTTCCAATGTATGCGAGGATGCCGCCGTCGACGTAGAGGATGTGGCCGTTGACGAAGTTCGACGCGTCGGAAGCCAGGAACACGGCGGGGCCCTTCAGGTCCTCGGGCGTGCCCCAACGGGCGGCCGGCGTCTTGGCAATGATGAACTGGTCAAACGGGTGGCGGCTGCCGTCGGGCTGCGTCTCGCGCAGCGGTGCGGTTTGCGGCGTGGCGATGTAGCCGGGCCCAATGCCGTTGCACTGGATATTGGCCTCGCCAAACTCCGAGCAGATGTTCTTGGTGAGCATCTTGAGTCCGCCCTTGGCGGCAGCATAGCCGGCGATGGTCTCGCGACCCAGCTCGCTCATCATCGAGCAGATGTTGATGATCTTGCCGTGGCCCTTGGCGATCATGCCAGGCAGGCAGGCCTTTGACACGATAAACGGTGCGTTGAGGTCGATATCGACGACGCGGCGGAAGTCCTCGGCGCTCATGTCGAGCATCGGGGTACGCTGGATGACGCCGGCGTTGTTGACCAGGATGTCGGGCGTGGTGCCAAAGTCGGCCTCGATCTTGGCGATGAGCTCGGCGACGACAGTCTCGTCGGTGACGTCGGCAACATAGCCGTGAGCGTCAAAGCCCAGCTCACGGTAGTGCTTCTCGGCTTCGGCGACTTTGTCGGCGTGACGGGCGTTAAAGGCGATCTTGGCGCCGGCCTCTCCGAGCGCCTCGGCAATGGCCATGCCAATGCCGTAGGTGGCGCCGGTCACCAGTGCGACCTTGCCGTCCAGACGGAAGCTGTCCATAAGATCAGACATAGCGATCCTTTCAAAAGAAACGTTCATCTATATAAGTCTTGCTTTTCATACAAGGTCAGTATAGGTGAAGCAGCGTAATAGCCACCCCTTATTCCCTAAAATCAGGTGAACGTTCACTTTTAAAAGGCGAACGGTAGTCTCGCCCTTGCCGTGCGGACGTCTATTTGCTCTGTTCCTGCGCTCCCTCTGCGATCATGTTGCGGTTGTACACCAGATGCAGGTACATCGCGTCGTGCGCTGCGGTGGGATTGCGCGCGGCGATGGCGTCGGCCACGCCACGGTGGGTGCGGATGGTTTCCTCAACCAGCTTTTTGCCGGTCACGTCAATAAACAGGGGGACAGGCGCCTTGAGCACGCCCATTAGGCGGGGAACGACGAGGTTGCCGCAGCTTTCGGCAATTGCGATGTGAAACGCGGTGTCGGCGGCAGAATAGTCTTCGTCCCGCGCGGCCAAGTGCTCGGACTCATCGCAAAGCTCTTTAATGCAGATGATTTGATCGTCGGTCGCGTGCTCTGCGGCCATGCTGGCCATCTGCGGCTCGATCATAAAGCGCACTTCGAGCAGGTCGCGTGCCAGGCGCCTCTTGTCATCGATAAAGGTAAAGCCCAGCGGATCGTCGGCAACGCCGGGGTTTGATGCCACATAGGTGCCCGAGCCCTGTTTAATTCGCACGATGTTGCGCGACTGCAGCAGCTTCATAGCCTCGCGTACGGTGCTCCTGCCAGCACCCAGGCGCTCGACGAGCACAGCCTCCTTGGGCAGGCGGTCGCCTTGCTCAAGATGCTCATCCAGGATCAGTTGAATAATTTTCTCCGAAATCTGCTCGGGGAGTCCCGAATCGGCTCGTGCCACGCTTCACCTCATATCAAAAGAATTCATCAGAGCTATTCTAGCTCATTTAACAGAAGCCGCGGTGGTTCGCTCCGACAATGGAGAACTGTAAGTGGCCGTTTACCGTCAAAAACAGATCGTTCAGCAAATACATCAGATGTATTTCGAAAAAGTTTCCCTTTTAAACATCAGACCTATTGAAAACGCGCTATAGTCTAAGCCGAATTCAAAAGGTCTGATGAATTGGAGGAAAGATGTCAGACCCAACGTTTATGGCCGACCCCACCAGGCTGGTCATCGCCGCCATCGTGGGCATCGCGCTGCTGCTTGCGCTCATCATTAAGTTCAAGCTGCATCCTGTGCTTTCGATGATGGTCTCGGCGCTCGTGATCGGTATCGGAGCCGGCATGCCGCTCGATATGGTGGCAGACACCGTCACCAAGGGCGTGGGCACCACGCTGCAAAACATCGCCTTGCTCATTGGCCTGGGATCGATGTTTGGCCAGATTTTGGAGGAGAGCGGCGGCGCCAAGAAGATCGCCCAGACCTTCATTGACGCCTTTGGCCAGGGCCACTCCAGCTGGGCGCTGGGCATCACCGGTTTGGTCATCGGCACCACGGTGTTCTTTGAGGCGGGCGTAGTCGTTTTGATTCCGCCTGCGTTTAGCGTGGCATCGCAGACCAAAAAGTCGACGCTCTACTACGGCATCGCGCTGCTCGCGGGACTTGCCGCTGGCTATGCGTTTGTGCCGCCATCCGCCGGGTCGGTTCTGGTCGCCGGCACGCTCGGTGTCGACCTGGGCACCATGATCCTCGTCGGTATCCCCACCGCCTTTATCGCTATGGCGATTGCCGGCGTCGTGTGGGGCCGCAACGTGGGCGGTCGCATTTTTACCGATGTTCCGGAGCACTTTACCTCTGCCGAGGGTGCGAGCGATGAAAAAGAGCTTCCCTCCTTTGGCATGGTGCTTGCCATCGTGCTCACGCCGCTTTGTCTGATTTTGCTGGGCACGTTGTCCTCTTATATCCCCATGCCCGCCGAGCTCGCCTCGATTCTCGCCTTCCTGGGCAAGCCGTTCGTCGCTTTGACGCTTGCCACGCTCGTCGCGATGTATCTGCTGGGCGCGCGCCGCGGCTACTCCGGCGCCGAGCTCAAGGCCCTGCTCGACCGCTCTCTTAAGCCCGTCGGCATGATCTTGCTGGTTATCGCCTGTGGCGGCGTCATTCGCTGGATGCTGCAGGACTGCGGCTTGGGCCAGGTTATCGGCCCTATGCTCGAGGCCTCACCGCTGCCTTTGGTGGTCGTTGCCTTTTTGATTGCCGTCATGGTGCGTGCCTCTGTCGGCAGCTCCATCGTCGCTATGACCATGGCATCGGGCATTATGGCCGCCATGCCTGCGGTTTCCGGAGCCTCAGTGCTCATGCGTGCCGCTATCTGTCTTGCTATCTGCGGCGGTGCCACGGCCCTCTCGCACGTCAACGATGCCGGTTTTTGGATGTGCTCCTCGTTCCTGGAGATTGACGAGAAGACCACCCTCAAGTCCTGGACCGTTATGGAGACGCTCATCGGCCTTTCGGGTCTTGCCTGCGCCCTGGTGATTTCGTTCTTCGCCTAGTTCGCGTAGCTAAGCATCTTTTGCCGAGTGCATCGCTCGGTACCCATTTACACCTGATTCATTAACCAACGATTGGTACAACCGTTCAAACCAAAAGAGGAGAGCACCATGGACGAGAAGACCAAGGCACAGATTCAGCAGGAGGCAGCCGACCTGGTTGCCAAGCTGCAGCCGCGTTCCGGCAAGTTTCGCACCATCAGCCCCGAGATGGACCCGCTGCGCCTGGGCTCTGGCTGGTCTATCGAGGATCTGGACAAGCCGCAGGTCATTATCGAGTCGACCTTTGGCGATTCGCACCCGGGTTCTGCCGGCCTGTTCGAGCTGGTCGAGGAGGTCCGTGCCGGCGTTGCCGAGGCTGGCGGTCACGGTGCCCGTTACTTCTGCACCGATATCTGCGACGGCGAGGCCCAGGGACACGACGGCATTAACTACTCGCTGCCCAGCCGCGACATGATCGCCAACATGATCGAGATCCATGCCAAGGCCACCCCGTTCGACGCCGGCGTCTTTGTCGCCAGCTGCGATAAGGGCCTGCCTGCGAACCTCATGGCCATGGGCCGCATCAACATCCCCTCCATCGTCGTTACCGGCGGCGTCATGGATGCCGGTCCCGATCTGCTGACCTTGGAGCAGCTCGGCGCGATTTCTGCCCGCTACGAGCGCGGCGAGATCTCCCGCGAGGAGCTTGAGTTTGCCAAGCACAACGCATGCCCCAGCTGCGGCGCCTGCTCCTTTATGGGTACCGCCTCGACCATGCAGGTCACGGCCGAGGCCCTGGGCCTTATGCTCCCCGGCACGGCTCTGCTGCCCGCCACCAGCTCCGACCTGCGCGAGTTCGCCCGCGAGGCCGGCCGTCAGTCCGTGTGGCTCTCCGAGCACAACCTGTGCCCCCGCGACATCGTGACCAAGGAGTCCTTCGAGAACCTCATCATGGTCCACGGCGCCATTTCGGGCTCCACCAACTCGCTGCTGCATATCCCCGCGATTGCCCGCGAGTTTGGCATCGAGATGTCCGCCGACGACTTCGATCGTCTGCACCGTGGCGCTCACTACCTGCTTAACGTCCGTCCCGCAGGCGAGTGGCCGGCGCAGTTCTTTTACTATGCGGGTGGCGTGCCGCGCATCATGGAGGAGATCAAGTCGATGCTCCACCTCGATGTCATGACCGTCACCGGCAAGACCCTCGGCGAAAACCTCGAGGACCTTAAGAACAACGGTTACTACGAGAAGTGCGGTCGTTACCTTGAGAAGTGGAATCTCAAGCGCGAGGACATCATCCGTCCGTTTGACCAGGCCTTCGGCACCGACGGTTCCATCGCCATCCTCCACGGCAATCTTGCCCCCGAGGGCGCCGTCGTCAAACACACGGTTGTTCCGCGCGAGATGTTCCAGGCCACGCTTAAGGCGCGTCCGTTCGACTGCGAGGAGGACGCTATCCACGCCGTCCTGACGCACGAGGTCAAGCCCGGCGACGCCGTCATCATTCGCTATGAGGGCCCCAAGGGCTCCGGCATGCCCGAGATGTTCTACACCACCGAGGCTATCGCCAGCGACCCCGAGCTGGGCGCGAGCATTGCCCTGATCACTGACGGCCGTTTCTCCGGCGCCTCCAAGGGCCCGGCTATCGGTCACGTTTCGCCCGAGGCTGCCGTGGGCGGCCCGATTGCCCTGATCGAGGAGGGCGACCTTATCCAGATCAACATCCCCGAGCGCTCGCTGTCTATCGTGGGCATCGCCGGCAAGGAGATGGAGCCGGCCGAGGTCGACGCCGTCCTGGCCGAGCGCCGAGCCGCTTGGAAGCCCAAGGCTAATCGCTATACCTCCGGAACGCTCAAGTTCTTTACCGAGCATGCAGTTTCTGCCATTCAGGGTGGCTACATGGAGTAGCGCCCATGCGCATCAAATATCTCCTCTCATAGATGTGCGGCACAAAGAGCCCCGAGCCACGTCACCGGGGCGCGTTGTTCAGCGCCGCCGGGGCGCTCCACTCAAACGACAAGAGACGTCTTACGCAAGCGCCCGCGTCCGTGGATAAAACCACGGGCGTGGGCGCTTCACTTTATTCCCAGCCCTTCCACACGTCAGGCTCGTAGCCAACGGTTGCCTGGCGGCCGTTGCGAACGATGGGCTCACGAAGAATCTGCTGGTTATCGAGCACCTTTTCGAACTTCTGGTCGGCAGCAAGATACTGTACGAGCGCAACCGTGTCGGCATCTTTCGCCTTTGGATCGATCACAGCGTCGATCCCGCCGACGGCGCGCGCCACGCTTTCGAGCTCGCCTTTGCTCATCCCCTTTTCCTTCAAGTCGATGAACTGGAACTTCACACGACGTTCCTTGAAATAGCGCTGCGCTTCTTAGTATCGAAGCTTTTCTTCGTGCCGAATATCTGGATGTTCATACGTACCGCCTTCGCTCAATTCTCGTCCGTCCATGATACGACAAGGGAGCCGAGCAAAAACAGAGCAGGCGGAGATGGAGGAGGACGGCGACCGACCGTCGGCAAGAGTCGGCCGGATCGGACTGGCGCCCAGCGCGCGCCGGCGACACGCTCGCAGCTGCACACATAGCCGATGTACAAGCTCGCCGCGGCGTTCCCTTGCCCCGCGGTGTGGCGATAGAGAAGCACGCCACCCGTCAACGATGGCGCCTCGGTAAAGAAAATCAACGTCTGGGTTACATCCCTTGAAAGGGGCGAAGACGGCTGCTAGAATACCTCCCCGCTATGAAGGATTTGACCAAAGCATACATCGCAATTCGGCGGCCCCTGGTATACGGGGCCTCTCCTGTTGTTCCCCAAGTGCGCTCTGAGCAGCCGCTTTCTTCCTGTCGTATCTGATGCACGCATAGCACGTGCATGTTATTTCGCCCGTGGGCCGGCGCGCCTTCGGCGAAGAATCGAATAGATACGAAGGAAGCTTATGTCTGATAATTGTACGGTCGCGCCCGCCAATGGGCGCATTACCGGTACCCAGATCCGCATCGTCGCGGTCGTCGTCCTGGGTGCCTTCTTGGCGCTACTGAACCAAACGGTGATGTCGCCTGCGCTGCCGGTCATCATGTCCGATTTCGCCATCGATGCCTCGACTGCCCAGTGGATCATGTCCATATACCCGCTGGTGAGCGGCATCATGGTCCCCGTTTCGGCGTTCCTTATCGACAAGTTCAGCACCCGCGCGCTATTCTTCGGGGCGACGCTGGTGTTCGCGCTGGGCACGCTGCTGTGCGCCGCAGCCCCTGATTTCCTGTTCCTCATCATCGGTCGCGTGTTGCAAGCGGCGGGCTCAGGCGTGCTCATGCCGCTTGTCTCGGTGGTTCCCATGCTGGTGTTCCCCGTCGAGAAACGAGGAACGGCTATGGGCATGGCGGGCATCGTCATGTCGGCGGGTCCCGCGGTCGGCCCCGTCGTAGGCGGTGCGGTGATCGACACGTACGGCTGGCGCACCATGATCGGCGCCATCGTCCCCCTCGCAATTCTCGTGCTGGTGCTGGGCGTGTTCATGCTGAAAAACGTGGGCGAGCTGAAGAACCCCAAGCTCGACCTGCCCTCGGTCGTCCTCTCCACCATCGCCTTCGGCGGACTTCTCTACGGGTTCTCGAGCGCCTCGTCGATGGGTTGGGGCAACCCCGTGGTGCTCGGCTCGATCGTCGCGGGTGTCGTGTGCTTGGTGCTGTTCGTCGTACGCCAGGGCAAAATCGAGGACCCGCTGCTTCAACTGGGCACGCTCAAGACGCGCGAGTTCCGCGTGGCCGCCATCATCGTCACGCTCATCAACGCCGCATGCCTGGTCACCAACACGCTGTTGCCGTTGCTGCTGCAAACCTCGCTTGGCGCTTCGGCCTTCGAAACCGGCATGGCCATGCTTCCCGCCGCGGCGGTGGGCATCATCATCAGCCCTATCTCCGGCGTGGTGTTCGACAAGTTCGGTCCGCGTGCCATCTCGATCGTCGGCCTGGCCCTCATGACCGGCGCCCTGTTCCTGCTCTCGCTTTCGACGGTAAACACGCCCATCTTGGTGGTTGCGCTGTTCTGCATGCTGCAGTCCGCCGGCCAGTCGCTCGCGAACATGCCGGTGAACACATGGGGTGTCAATGCCTTGAAAAATGACATGATCGCCCACGGCAACGCCATCGCGAACACCGGCCGCCAGGTCGCCGGCGGTTTGTGCACGGCGCTCATCATCACGGTCATGACAAGCGTCACCGCGTCGGCCGGCGTCGATGCGAGCATCCAAGTAGCCACCGCCGTGGGCGCGGGCGTCGCTTACAAGGTGTGCGCGGCAATCGGCCTCGTTTCCCTTATCTGCGCCATATTCAGCGTGCGCACCAAGAAAACCGCACCGAAAACGAAGGAGGCATAAGCGATGTCCGAGATTCTGTCCGAGCGCATCCCGCTCGAGCTCGAGGGGACGCCCGTTTCGAGCATCATGATTGAAGAGCCGTTCACCTGCACGCAGGATTGCACGATTTCCGACGTGGTGCGCATGCTCGCCGAAAACGAGGTGAGCAGCATGCCCGTAATCGATGAGCGCAACCAGGTGGTCGGGTTCATCTCCGACGGCGATGTCATGGGAGCCATCGCGCAGCATCGCGCTCACACCATCTTCACGGGCGGCGACGCGTCCATGCTGTACTTCGACGATCAGAGCCTTGAGCAGCGCATCGAAGCCCTGAAGGATCGCTGCGTCATGGATTTCGCGACGCGCCAGGTAGTGTGTGCCCGTCCCGAGCAGAGCATCGCCCGCGTCGCCGCGCTGCTGGCGAAGAAGAAGTTCAAGAAGCTTCCTGTGGTTGATGACGAGGGCAAACTCGTGGGGGTCATCCGCCGCTCCGCCATCACCAAATACATCTTCGGCATCCTTTTCCAATAGGGGCAGGTCGCACTTGAGGCGAACATCTCGAGGCATCGAGCCAGCAACTGGACCAGACAACCTTGACACGCACGCGCTTTCCCTCGATGCTTCGGTAAGGGGAGCTGCGAAAATCGCAGCACGGGTGATCGGCGCCGCGCCCCCGAAGGCAAAAGCGAACACGGGAGCGATACGATGGGAAAAGTCCTGGACGAAGATTTGGTTTATGAGATTCTCTCCGTCGTGGCAGAGATTCCGGCGGGATGCGTCGCCTCGTACGGTCAGATAGCGCGCCTCATCGGCAGGGAGAAAAACTCTCGCCTGGTCGGAGCGGTGCTGAGCGAGGCGGATCGCTACGGCGATTATCCCTGCCACCGCGTCGTCAACCACGCGGGACGCCTCGCGCCAAACTTCCCCGACCAGCGAGCACTACTGACGGAGGAAGGAGTCGCCTTCCGAGACAACGGCCGCGTCGACATGAAAAAGCACCAGTGGAACGAGTAGCCAGGCAGCGTAGCGTCGAAAGGAGCGACGCCACGGGGAACGACCTGCGCCCCGCCGCCGGACAACCTATGGCAAAGTGACACGTCCCACAAAGAGCGGCGCACCAGTACGAGACACGACCGCGACGTAAAAAGACCCTATGATACTCGTAAGCATCTATCTGATTGCCCGCCTCGAGGTACCCAAAGAACGAGAGATGCCGAAACCCCTAGACAAAGAAAAAGGTCGGGAGCTTTTATGCTTCCGACCTGAAGTTTCATGGTCGCGGGGGGCGGATTTGAACCACCGACCTTCGGGTTATGAGGTCGCTACGACGTTGTTTCATTCAGACATTTCGACCCAAATTGAAGTCAATATAACTCCAGGTCATTTGATGTTTTCATAGATTTACGAAAGAAAAGTACGCGGAATAATTCGACCCAAATTCGACCCACAACGAGCTTGAAAGCGGTCAGGCGGAGCATTACCCTTGGGGTGTGACCCCACGCAGGGCCCACCACCAAGGGTAATGCCCACCCGCCCCAGCCCTTTGCGCCATTCCGCGCAACCGAGCGCGATTCTCAGGCACTTCAGGCAAGGAACACGATGAACGACCGACCTCTCGTCATAGGCAAAGGAACGAAGCAACGCCGCGACAAATACACGTGGCGCTACCGTCACAGCCTCGGCAAGGATCCGGTCACGGGCAAATACCGCTATTCGCCGTGGCAGACCATACATACCACCAAAAGCCGAGAGGTCGACGCCGCACTCGAAGCCTACAAGGCAGAACTCAACAGCGGCACCTACGTCCAAAAATCGAGGGACACCGTCGGCTCGTACGCAAAAAAGTTCCACGACAACCGCGAAGGAACCATCACGCCGCTCGCCTACTCGACATCCTACTCAATCGAGAACCGGACGCGCACATCACATGCGTGATGCTCATGCTCGACACCGACATGAGAAGGGCAGAAGCCCTCGGGATGACGTGGTCCGATGTCTCCGTCGAGAACAGAAGCATCCTCATTGAGTAGCAGTTCGCGGCCGATCGAAGCGTTCGCTCGCCCAAAAGCAAGAAAAGCGTGCGGAGGATCTCGATAAGCGAGACGCTGACGTCGTATCTCGAATTCTGGAAAAAGGAGCAGGCCCGCGAAATGGAAGCCTTCGGCCTGGAACAAGTCAAAGGCACTCCGCTCGTCCACTCATTCGAACGAACGAAAGACAGGCATCCCCAAGTCAACTTCATGGACCTGAATGGGTTTTCGCGCTGGTTCAGAAACTTCAGCGTCGAGAACGGGTTCGGCAAGTTCGAAGGCGTTCGAACATACCATTATGTGAAGGAAACTGTCGACGGGGAAACGATTTCGAAGCGTTATGAGCATAAAGAGTGGCTCGAATTGAGGGATTACCTCAGGAAGCATCCCAAGGTTCGCGAGGCGAGGCATATCAGCACATATGAGAGCGAGCACCTTCCTTACGGATATTCGGGCCTATCGAGCCACACCGCTACTGCCGCTACTGCCCGCTACTGCCCGCTACTGCCCGCCAGCTTCCGAACCAGCGGGCGGTAGCAGCACCCCGAACATCTCGCCGACAGCGCAGAGAGTCGTCGACCTGGCGGCCAAGGCCGACATCGAGGACGTGATGCTGTGCGACCTGCCCGGCGTCCTGTCCTTCCTAGGGCTGCCACCTGAGACGGAGATGCCGCCGGGCAACAAGGGGAAGACGAAGCTCAAGAAGCTCTACAGGAAGGTGGCGCCGAACAAGGCATACCACTCCGGCGAGCGCGCCAAGGATTTGATCTCGCACCTCGACATGGCAGAGATCAGGGCATCGGCGCCCGTCCCGCTCGGAGAGATAGACAGAGCGGTCGTAAGCGGCTGATGTAACTTCTGACACCCTAGAACTTACATCGAGCCCCGATTCGAGCTCGGGGCTCTTTTCGTCTAGATTGGGGACGCATGGCCGGACGAAAACAATTTGCGTCTGGTAATAAGCGTACGAAAGCGCAATTTACGTCTTAATTCCGTACGCAAATCAAGACGAAAATCGTTTACGTCTGCTTTAAATCCGTACGAAAACGGTTTTCGTCTTGCAGGGCAGTTGCCGTTTCTACAGTTCAACTTCCAGTTCGGCTTTGTGCTCGTAGAGGTAGTCGCGCATGTAGGGGATGGCAAATGAGACCTTGCCGTACGAGGGAGCCTCGATAATCGATTCTCTTAACAGGCGGCTGCGGACGAAACTCACCTGTTGAGGCGTTTTGTTTAGGGCATCGGCAACCATGCTGGTCGAGCTCGTCTGTCCCAAAGATGCCATGCTCAGCAGATAAGCGATGCACGTGGGCGGAATGCGCCGCAGCGCGGGCTCAATCACCATGGCGCAGAAGCGTTCGCGTGCCGTTGCAATGCCACGCTCGGCTTCTTCTTCTCCAATAATCGCTGTATGTGCACGTCTTGCCAACTGCCATGCGTAGTATCCAACGAGTTGGATCATGAAAGGATAGCCTTGCGTTGCCTCGGCAAGTTGGCCGGCAATACCTGGCTGCAACTCCATGCCAGACGCTTCAATGGTTTCCTCGAGGGAGTACGACACTTCGGTTACTGCCACAGCCTTCAGATCAAAGGGGAGGGCACGGCGCAAAAACGTAAGTGTCTTTCCGTTGATGATGCTTTCAATCATCGAAGGCAGCCCAGCAAAAACAAAGGCGATATCAAGGTCTTCGCCGATAACCTGCTGAATCGCAATGGAGAGCGTTCGGACCTCATCGAGCTCTGCGTCTTGAACCTCGTCGAGAGTGATGAGCAGGCCATTTCCATTCTTGGATATTGTCTGTCTCATGGCGTCGCGTAGCGATGGGCCGATTCGCTCAATATCTATGCTGCCGATGGATATGCCAGCTACGGTGGGCTCAAATCTGGCGTGTTTGGCCTGGAATTTGGGCTGCAGCTGTTCGAGAATGCGCTGGCAAAGTCCCTCGGTTGCGACCTCTTTTATGACCGTCCAGCCACGGCTTTGCGCCAAACGTGAGCACTCGTCAAGGAGGACCGTCTTGCCCGTTCCACGGACGCCGGCTATGCGCATTAGGCGCCCAGGGGCACCAGGCCCGTTGGTGAGGCCTTCACTGAATTCTTCAAGTACATCTTCGCGGCCGATAATCGTGGGAGGTGTTTTACCTGCTGTGGGCTTAAAAGGGTTTGTTTGCATGTGAGCCACCTTTGCTCAAGATATAGCAAAGTATAGTGAGATATAGCAACGTATAGCGCTGTTCGCGGGTTCTTACGGTGGTGCTATTTTCCGAATGCCGCGCGGATAAAGCGCTGGGCGAACAGCTTGTTGGCGACGTTGATGACATGGCCCAGGAACAGTGCCGAGATGGCGGTCGTGACGCCAAAGCCGCCCAGGTTGTACATAAGGATCAGCGACAACGCGAGCGAGGCGGCGACATGTGAGCAGTCAAACACGACTTTTACGTCACCAAAGCGGCGTTTAAGCTTTTCGGCAATGACTTGCACCAAGCCGTCGGGCGCGTTGGGGACAACGCCCATGTTGACGACGAGACTTACGCCAAATGCGGTGACAGCGAGGGAGAGCAGCATGGTCGCAATCTGTGTGGGGAGTGCCGTGGGATGCAGTGGGTTGACCGCCATGAAGAGGTCGGTCAAGCCGCCAATCAGCGTTGAGAAGAACAACTCGAGCAGGATGCGCGGCTGGAACTCGCTTCGCAAGATGGCTAATTGCGCCACGATGTAGGCGACGTAGGTTGCGGTGATCCAAAAGCCGAGCGTCTTGCCAGTGAGCATGGATAGGGTTGTGGCAAAGCACGTGAGCGCGGCGACGCCCAGGCCGGATGCCGTCTGGAGACTCATACCGAGTGCCAGTACTGCAACGCCCACAAGATACATCAGCATTCTAATGACGGTATGGCACCAGTCGATGTTCTCGCCATGCATGATAATGAGCGGTCGCATGTTGCTACCCGTCCTTTCGGTTGTGTGAAAAAGCTGACCCGGGCCGGCAAAAGAGGGTTATCGGAGGCACTGCTGCAAAAGCAGAAAAGCCGGCCCCACGGTCAGTCGTCTAGGAAGTGTCTCGCTGTGCCGGAATGGGACTAAAGGTCCAACGAGACGGGAAGAAAGCAAATGGCATTGCGTGGGCGATAAGATGCCAAGATGGTAGGGTGTGTCTTAACACCCTATTGCCCACGCTCAACGAAATCGGTTTCGTTTGAGCCTAAGTATACGCACGGGATTTTATTTGCGAAGAGAAAAACAATAAAAAGGTGAACGTTCACCTAATCGCAACAACTCGTTGGCTGTAGTTGCGGTGGAATAGTTCCTGTTTTTGCTGCTGAAGGCCTTGAACAGGAACTATTCCACCGCAACTTATGATGGGGCGGGGGATGCGATAGTATTGCATGGTGAAATTCGACAAACCGTGAGCTTCATCCGAGGGCTTTATGGAACAGCACCAGCATTATCAGAGCCTGCAAGACCAGGCGTACAACGCATTGCGCTCCAAGATCATCTATGTCGAGCTCAGGCCCGGCACGCGTCTTTCGGCGATTGGTCTGGAAAAGGAGACGGGAATCGGGCGCACGCCCATTCGCGAATCCTTTGTGCGCTTGCGTGAGCAGGAGCTGGTGGAAACGCGTCCCAAAAGCGGCACCTACGTCTCTAAGATCAGCATGGAACGCGCCGAAAACGCCTGCTTTTTGCGCGAGAAGCTCGAGAGAAGCGTGCTAATTAAATGCTGTTCGGCCGCCTCGCCCGAGCAAAAGCAGCGGCTTGAGCAGATTCTTACCGAGTCCGAGTCGCTCGACCATGGCGAAACGCGCCGTTTCTTTGACCTGGATAACCTGTTCCATGAGACATGTTTTGAGATTGCCGGTCGTCACATGTTGTGGGGTTGGATGAAGAGCATCAACACGCATTTTGAGCGATATAACTGGTTGCGTATGGTGTCGCAGGATTTGGATTGGGAGCCGATTCGTCGGCAGCATCGCCGGATTCTCGAGGCCATTAAGAGGGGCGATACCGACGCGGCGAGCTATCTGGCAGAGACGCACCTGCACCTGATGCCCGAAGAGCAAGGTCCGGTTATCGCCTTGCATCCCGACTATTTTGAGCTGTCCAAAGACTCGTTCATCTAATCAATCCCCATATAAGTTGCGGTGAAATAGGGACTGTTTTGTGACCTAGGTGGCGCAAACAGTCCCTATTTCACCGCAACTGCGTTGGGGTGTGACCGGGGCACAAAGATGCGGTGCCGCTTGGAGGAAAAGACCGGAAGCAAAGGTCCATTCCTCCAGACGGCGCCGCAGCTGTTTTGATGGCTCGGCTTTTACCGAAGTGGCTCAGTTGAGCGCGACTGCCAGCCGATTATACAAAGCGGCTCGGGGGCGTGTCGCTTCCGTCACGTTCTATCAGCATACAAGACGGTTTTGGTTCTTGTTCGTGACGGAAACGGCGCGCTTCCGAGCCGCTTTAAAAGAAAGGGGGCGAGGTCTAGGGCACGCCCCCTTTCACGATAGAGAGCTAAACCTAGCCGCGGACCTTCTTGACGACGTCCATGGCCTCGCGGGCGATCTGCTCGACCTTGGAGAAGTCGCCGTCGGCAAACAGGGCCGGCTTGACCATCCAGGTGCCACCGCAGGCGATGATGGCGGAGGAGCTCAAGTACTCCTCGACGTTGGCGGTGCTCACGCCGCCGGTAGGCATAAAGCGGTGACCGACAAACGGAGCGGCGAGGGCCTTGATGGTGTTCAGGCCGCCATACTGGGACGCGGGGAAGAACTTGGTGACCTTGAGGCCCAGGTTCTCGGCTGCGGTGACCTCGGAGGGGGTCACGGTGCCGGGAAGGACGGGCAGCTCGATGTCGATGCAATGCTTCACGACGTCCTCGTTGTAACCCGGGGAGACGATGAACTTGGCACCGGCGGCGCGGGCCTGCTCAACCTGCTCGACGGTCAGGACAGTGCCGGCGCCAACGCACATCTCGGGCTCGGCCTCGGCCATAGCGGCGATGCACTCGGCGGCGCAGGCGGTGCGGAAGGTGACCTCGGCGGACTTCATGCCAGCTGCCATAAGAGCGTGGGCGAGCGGGGCGGCGTCCTCGACCTTGTCGAGCACAACGACCGGCACGATGCCCAGGGACTCAAGCGTGGTGTAGAACTGATCGAACATGATGTTCCTTTCGATGTGTGGCGCGCATGGGCGCGTGATTACCAAATGTGCTGGTCAGGAGCCGATTTTGGATTGGTTATCGGAGGCACTGCTTGGGGTTCAAGCAATTCCAAAACCGGCTGCTCGACCAGTCATGTAGGGAATGCCAGACAAAACCGGAATGGGACTGGTGGTTTTGCCCGACCGGAGGAATCGGGGAGCGGGCCGCAGGGGTATGGGATTGGAAAGCTGCGGCCCGCGGAATGGAGACGGACTAGCGCGCGACGCGGGTGCCACCGTCGGCGGCGGATGCCACGGCTGCGATCTCGCCTGCGGTCACCAAGTTGGAATCGCCCTTGATGGTGAGCTTGAGGATCGAGGCTGCAATCGCATAGTTGACGGCGTCCTGCGGGTCAAAGTCGTTGATGAGGGCATGGACGAGGCCGGCGTTGAAAGCGTCGCCGGCGGCAACGCCCTCGAGCACGTGTACGTCGTGAGCAGGGGAGAACCAGTGCTCGCCACTCTCGGCGTCAAAGAGCATGCCCATCCAGATGGAGCGCTCGACGCAGGAGATGTTGCGGACGACCGAGGCGACCTTCTTGCAGCCGTACTCGGCGCAGATCTGGCGGGCCATCTCGACGTAGGTGTCGCGCTCCTCGATGCCGTGGGCAAGGGAACCGGAGACGCAGGTCATGCCGAGGCCGGCAGGCGCATCCTCGTCGTTGGCGATGCAGATGTCGACGAGCGGCAGGAGTTCCTTCATGGTGGCCTGCGATTTCTCGGGCGACCACATCTTGCCGCGATAGTTCACGTCGCACACGGTGGTGATGCCCTTGGCGCGGCAGACGGTGAGGGCATCCTTGCAGGCGGCAGCCATCTCATCGGAGACGGCGGGGGTCACGCCGGAGAAATAGAAGACATCGATGCCCTTGAGGATCTCGTCCCAGTTAAAGACGTCGCGCTTGGCCATGTTGATGGCAGAGTACTTGCGGTCGTAGACGCAACCGTTACCGCGCTGCGAGGCGCCGACCTCAAACACATAGGAGCCAAGACGGTCGCCCTGACGCACGACGCGCGTGGTGTCGACGCCGTAGGCCTTCAGCGAACGCAGGGCGCACTCGCCCAGACGGTTGGCCGGGACAACGGAGACGTAAGCGGCCTTGTCGCCCTGGTAGGCCAGGGAAAGCGCAGTGTTGGCCTCGGCGCCGCCGTAGCGGACGTCAAACTCGGTTGCCTGCTCAATACGCAGGTGGTCTTTGGGTGAGAGTCTCATCATGATCTCGCCGAAGGTAAGAACCGTTTTACCCATGGTCGCGCAGCTCCTTTTACTCGTGCGTACACCTTTGATATGGCGTTGGCACGCAGGTGCCAAGACGGTAGGGTGCGTCTTTGCACCTGCGTGCCAACGCTCGCCGAAATCGGTTTACGAAATCGGTTTCGTTTCGAGTTGTAGTATACTCACCTACAGCGTTTTGCAACCGAGATTTTTAAAAAAATGCCTAAAATGGCTCAGATCGCCGACAATTGGGAAACGGGGTGCGTTATGGCGCAGATGAGAATCAAGGACATTGCCGCCGAGGCGGGCGTGAGTCCGGCCACGGTCTCGCGCTACCTCAACAACCGCCCCGGGCAAATGACCGAGGAGACCCGTGCTCGCATCGCGGCAGTTATCGAGCGCACCGGCTATCGCCCACGTGCCGCCGCGCGCAATCTGCGCAGCTCGCGTACGAACCTCATCGGTGTGATTCTGGCTGACATCGCCAACCCGTTCTCGAGCGCCATGCTCGAGGGCCTTTCCGCCAGCGCCGCGGCGCGCGGCTGCTCGCTCATGACGGCCATTAGCGGCAACGACCCCGCTAAGGAAGCGGAGTCGCTCACCAGACTTATCGATGCCGGCGTGGACGGCCTGGTCGTCAACACCTGCGGAGGCAATGACGAGGCGATCGCCGCGGCAGCGGGACGTCTGCCCGTCGTGCTGCTCGACCGCGACGTTGCCGACGGCGGTGTTGACCTGGTGACATCTAACAACCGTGAGCTGGTCGCCGGCTTGGTAGACGCCTTGGCAGCTGCGGGCAGCGAGCGTCTGTGCCTGCTCACCGAGGCAAGTGACGATAGCCCCGTGCGTCGAGAGCGCGCCGAGGCCTTTGCCGACGAGCTTTCGCGCCGCGGCCTTGCGGGCGAGGTCGTCACCCTGGCCGACGGTGGCGCCACGGGCGTCGGTCGCTTGGACGAGACCATCCGCGGCTATGCAGGCAAAAAGCTCGGCCTCATTGCCGTCAACGGCCTGGTTTTCCTGCGTCTGACCGAGGCACTGGCGCAGCTTGGTCCCTCGCTGCCGGCGGGTCTCAAGATCGCAACGTTTGACGATTACCCCTGGAATCACGTGCTCTTTGGCGGCGTGACCACGGCCGCGCAAGACACCCTTACCATCGCCGAGCGCGTGGTCGAGCGCCTGTCCGAGCGCATCGACGTTGTTACCACTACTGTGGGCGAGGCCGCAAAGCTGGCGCCCAAACGCATCGAGATCCCCGGCCACATCGAACACTGCGCATCGACCTCGCGCTAACCGCTCGTTCGCAACGGCCTGTTCGCGCACGTTTTTTGAGCGCTTGATACGCTTTAACCCTGCGGAAACATTTTTCTGCGATAGTATCTGCGATATAGACCAGTCGAAACCCGCCCGAAAGAAAGGGGAGCGACATGAACCAGCAGAACATCGATTACGTACTTCGCTCCGTAGAGCAGCGTGACATCCGCTTTGTGCGTCTGTGGTTTGTCGACATTCTCGGCCGCCTCAAGAACTTTGCCATTAGCCCCGAGGACCTCGAGGTCGCTTTTGAGGAGGGTATTGGCTTTGACGGCTCCGCCATCGAGGGCTTTGCTACGCCCGAGGAAGCCGACATGCTCGCATTCCCCGATGCTTCGACCTTCCAGATTCTGCCGTGGCGCCCGAGCCACAACGGCGTCGCCCGCGTGTTCTGCGACGTGTGCACCCCCGACCGCAAGCCCTTCGCCGGCGATCCGCGCGATGCGTTGCGCCGCATGTTCCGCAAGGCCGAGAAGGCTGGCTACCTGCTCAACGTGGGCGCCGAGCTGGAGTATTACTACTTCCCCGACGAGCACACGCCCGAGCCGCTCGACAACGTGGGCTACTTCGATCTTTCGGTGAGCGATGCCGCCCGCGACCTGCGCCGCAACACGGTTCTCACGCTCGAGAAGATGTCCGTGCCCGTGGAGTACACCTTCCACGCTGCCGGCCGCTCGCAGCACGGCATGAGCCTGCGCCACGCCGAGGCCCTGAGCATGTCCGACGCCATCACCACGGCCAAACTAATCATTAAGCAGCAGGCCTACGAGAGCGGTTGCCACGCCTCCTTTATGCCCAAGCCGTTGGCGGGCGAGGACGGCAGCGCTATGTTCCTGTGCCAGTCGCTATTCGACCACGACGGCAACAACGTCTTTTGGGGCGAGGACGACGAGAAGTACCACCTCTCCGATATCGCCAAGCACTACATGGCCGGCATCCTGGCGCATGCCCGCGAGATTAGCGCCATCACCAACCCCACGGTCAACTCGTACAAGCGCATCACCACGGGCGGCGACTCCGTGCCGCAGTACGCCACGTGGGGCCTGCGCAACCGCGCGAGCATGGTCCGCATTCCGGTCTACAAGCCCGGCAAGCAGCTGTCCACGCGCATCGAGCTTCGTAGCCCCGACCCCATGGCCAACCCGTACCTGGTCAACGCCGTCACGCTGGCGGCTGGTCTGGACGGCATCGAGCGCAAGCTGGAACTCCCGCCCGAGGCAACGGCCGAGACGCTCAAGCTTACCGACCGTCAGATGCTCGAGGCCGGCTACACGCCGCTGCCGCGCTCGCTCAAAGAGGCGCTCGACGTGTTTGAGGACTCGCAGTTTATGAAGGATGCCCTCGGCGAGCACATCCACAGCTTCTTCCTCAAAAAGAAGCGCGACGAGTGGCATAAGTTCGAGTCTACGATCACCGAGTGGGAGATTAAGCACTACCTGGCGAACTCCTAATCGCGCTGGCTTGTTTCAGTACGATTGAGCTCATTTTTTTGGAGGCCGATATGTCCGAAAAGAGTGCCCTGTTCATGGCGCGCACGACGCGCTTCCACGAGTTTGCCCGCAGCTTGACGACCACCCTGGGTGTCGAGGTGAGCCTGGCCACCCCCGATTCGCCGACTGCGGCGCACGACTTTGACCTGCTGATCCTCGATTCCGATGGAATCCGCAGCGACCGCATCGATCAGATTGCCAAGTGGCTTGACGACCGCGGCGGCGTCCCCATGCTGGTGATCGTCGACGACGAGGCGCTCGGTACCTTGCGCCTGCCCAATCACGCGCATGCCGACTTTGTATGCCCCACGGCGACACCCAACGAGCTCAAGGCTCGCGCGCAGCGCCTGATGGGCGAGGAGGAGACCGTCACCGCCGACGATGTACTCAACATCGATAACCTCGAGATTAACCTGGCTACCTACCAGGTAACGCTCGATGGCGAGCCCATCGACCTGACGCTGATGGAGTACTCGCTGCTGAGCTTTTTGGCGACGCATCCCAACCGCGCCTACAGCCGCGAAGTGCTGCTGCACCGCGTGTGGGGCTTTGAGTACTGCGGCGGCACGCGCACCGTCGACGTGCACATCCGACGCATCCGCTCCAAGGTGGGCCCGCAGATTGCGGCACATATCACCACCGTCCGCGGCGTGGGCTATCTGTTTAAGGACTAGCTTTCCACCACAAAGGGGACAGGCACCTTTGTGGTGGTTTTGACGCGGGTGCGGGTTCCTCTCGAATCTGCAGCAGAACTTAAGCCTTCCTAAAAGATTGCGTTCTCATACACTTGTGCCCGCATATTGGGGTACAACTCAACGTGAACAATGATGGCCCGCCACATGTTTGGCGGGCCTTTGGTTATTTGACGAAAGGATCGCAGCTATGAGCGAGAACGATTCCCAGCGCCCCCAGGATGCGGACCACGCCGGCGAGACTCAGCAGCAGCCGCGCGTGCAGGTGGAGTCGACGCCTGCCGATGGCAACATTCCCTACGTGCAGGCCTTCGACACGCAGACCGGCAAGCCGCTGGGCGGCCAACAGGTCGTGAACAAGCACACGGTGGTCAAGACCAAGACCAAAAAGCTGCCGATCTTTATTACGGCGCTCGCCGGCTGCGCCTGCGGTGCCCTGCTGGTCATCGCGCTTATCATGAGCGGCACGCTCAACATTGGCGGCGGCAAGAACGCCGTGACGGCGGGCGCTTCGGGCTCATCGACGCAAAAGATTACGATTGATTCCGAGGACACCACGTTGGCCGAGGCCGTTTCTGCCAAGGCCCTGCCCTCCGTCGTTTCCATTACCGCCACTTCGAGCGGTAGCCAGAATGGCTCGCTTTCGCAGTCTGCCGACGAGTCGGACAGCTCGGGCAGCGTCGGTTCGGGCGTGGTGCTCGATACCGAGGGCCACATCCTCACCAACAACCACGTGGTCGATGGCTATGACCAGTACGTGGTTACCATGGACGACGGCACCACCTACGAGGCCGAGTTCGTGGGCAACGACGCCTCGAGCGACCTGGCCGTCATCAAGCTCAAGGACGCCGACGCCTCCAAGCTCACGCCGATCGAGATCGGTGATTCCTCCAAGCTCAACGTGGGCGAGTGGGTCATGGCGATCGGGTCGCCGTTCGGCAACGAGCAGTCTGTCTCCACCGGTATCGTCTCGGCGCTCTACCGCTCCACGGCCATGAGCTCTACCAGCGGTAACACCATCTATGCCAACATGATTCAGACCGATGCCGCCATCAACCCGGGCAACTCCGGCGGCGCGCTCGTCAACGACAACGGTGAGCTGGTGGGCATCAACTCGCTCATCGAGAGCTACTCGGGCTCCAGCTCGGGCGTGGGCTTTGCTATTCCCGTTAACTACGCCAAGAACATTGCCGACCAGATCATCGGCGGCAAGACGCCGGTGCATCCGTACATGGGCGCTACGCTTTCGAGCGTCAACGCGCTCAACGCCCGCACCAACAAGCTAAGCACCGATAGCGGCGCGTATGTGGCGAGCGTCGTTGAGGACGGTCCTGCCGCCAAGGCCGGCATTCAGGAGGGCGACGTCATCACCAAGTTGGGCGACGACGAGATTACGAGCGCCGATGGCCTGATTATCGCGCTGCGCAGCCACGAGGTGGGCGAGAAGGTCGAGATCACGCTCATGCGCGGCAAGGAAGAGAAGAAGGTCACCGTCGAGCTGGGCTCCGATGAGGAGCTGCAGAACCAGCAGCAGGACGACAGTTCGACCGACACCGGCAACGGCGGTATTACCGACGAGCAGCTGCGCCAGTACCTGGAGGAGCTGCTGGGCCAGCAGGGCCAGGGTCAAGGTTACGGCCAGGGGTTCTAGCGAGCCGTTTCGCACATACCAATGCCAGAGGGGCTGTCCCACCAACGCGGGACAGCCCCTCTTTTCTTATTGATCCGTTGGGGACGGAGGAAAACGGATCACTTGGGGCTGACAAGGGCATGGTTTGATCGCGCGATCCACCCCGGTCCGGGCGCTGCCGATTCGGTGCGGTTCGAAAGGGTTATTCGGCCCCATCGTGACCGGTGGTACTCTTGTATCCGTTTGAAATCGAGCGAAGGAGTGCCGCTATGGAGCAATCGAGCCTGTTTGGTGACGGTGTGGACATCGATACCGAAACGCCCGCGAGTGCGGATGCCGCCGCGCCGACCGACGCCCATGCCCAGGCGGCAGCGCGTGCGGCCGAGCTGCGCCACGAGCTCGATTACCACGCCTATCGCTACTACATGCTCGATGCGCCCGAGATCACGGACACCGCCTTTGACAAAATGCTCGTTGAGCTGCAGGAAATCGAGGCCACCTACCCCGACCTGGTGACGCCCGACAGCTATACCCAGCGCGTGGGCGGCTACGTGAGCGAGCAGTTTACGCCGGTCACGCACATGGCACGCATGTATTCCATGGACGATGCCATGGATCTGGACGAGCTCGACGCGTGGCTCCAACGAACCGAGGATGCGCTCGGCGCAGGTAGCGTCACCTATACCTGCGAGCTTAAGATTGACGGTCTGGGCGTGGCGCTTACCTACCAAAACGGCACCTTCGTGCGCGCGGCTACGCGCGGCGATGGCACCACGGGCGAGGACGTATCGCTCAACGTCCGTACCATCAAGGATGTGCCCATGCACCTGTCCGAGCCGGCGCTCGCCCACATGGGCGCCGACCGCGAGCGCACCATTGAGGTGCGCGGCGAGGTCTACATGCCCAAGGGCAGCTTTGTGCGCCTGAACGACGAGGCCGATGCCGAGGGACGCGATCCCTTCGCAAACCCGCGCAACGCCGCTGCAGGATCCCTGCGCCAAAAAGACCCCAAGGTCACGGCGCGCCGCGACCTGGCCACCTTTATCTACGCCATCGCCGATACCGACCCGCTGCACGTCCACAGCCAGCGCGAGTTTCTCGATTGGCTGCGCAGCGCCGGCTTTAGCGTCAACCCCAACGTGGCACGCTGCGCCACGCCGGCCGAGGTCCACGAGTTCTGCGCCCAGGCGCTTGAGCATCGCGGTGACCTGGACTACGACATCGATGGCGTGGTCGTAAAGGTCGACAGCTTTCAGCAGCAGCTCGACCTGGGCTTTACCGCCCGCGCGCCACGCTGGGCCATTGCCTTTAAGTTCCCGCCCGAGGAAAAACAGACCATCCTGCGCGAAATTCGCATCCAGGTGGGCCGCACCGGTGTGCTCACACCGGTCGCCGAGTTCGACCCGGTGACGGTTGCCGGCTCCACCATCGCGCGCGCCACGCTGCATAACATCGACGAGATTCGCCGCAAAAACGTGCGCGAGGGCGACACTATCATCGTGCACAAGGCAGGCGACGTAATCCCCGAGGTCGTGGGCCCGGTGCTCGACAAGCGCCCGGCCGATTCGGTCGACTGGCACATGCCCGAGGTCTGCCCCGTGTGCGGCAGCCCCGTGGTCCACGAGGATGGCGAGGTCGCTTACCGTTGTGTCTCCATCGACTGCCCAGCGCAGCTCAAGGAGCGCCTGCTCCACTGGGTGAGCCGCGGCTGCATGGATGTCGACGGCCTGGGCGACGAGATCGTCGACAAGATGATCGCCGCTGGCCTGATTCACGATGTCGCGGACTTCTACCAGCTCACGGTGGACGACATCGCCGGCTTGGACACGGGGCGCACCTACGCCAGCTCCAACAGCAAAAGGGGCGTCAAGAAGGGCGACCCCATTCCGGTAGGCCTCAAGACGGCCGAGAAAATCATCGCCGAGCTCAACAAGTCCAAGAGCCAGCCGCTCGGTCGCGTGCTGTTTGCCCTGGGCATCCGCCATGTGGGCAAGAGTGTGGGCGAGGTCATCGCCGAGCGATTCCTGTCGATTGACAAGCTCATCTTGGCGAGCGAAGAGGATATTGCCGAGTGCGAGGGCATCGGTCCCAAGATCGCGGCGAGCGTCAAGCAGTTCCTGGCCGTGCCCGAAAACCTTGCCGTCCTGGAGCGCCTGCGCCAGGCGGGCCTGTCGCTCGAGGTCGACCTGGGCGCCGCGCATGCACAGGCCGCAGCCGATGCCGGTGTAGCGGGCGAGCTCGCCGATGCGCAGCCGCTTGCGGGCCTGACGTTTGTGTTGACCGGCACGCTTGTCAACCGTACCCGCGACGAGGCGGGCGCGGCGCTCAAGGTGCTCGGCGCCAAGGTTTCGGGTAGTGTTTCAAAGAAGACGAGCTATCTGGTCGCCGGCCCCAAAGCGGGCTCCAAGCTCACCAAGGCCGAGCAGCTGGGCGTACCCGTGCTGGACGAGGACGCACTCGAGCAGATTTTGGCTACTGGTCAGGTGCCCCAGGCTTAGTGCATCGATAATCAAATTAGAAAACCTCCCGGAAAGGTTGATACTTTCCGGGAGGTTTTTATTTGGGCGTGGTGGCGGGCAGCATGATCTGCGTCATGTAGGTTGCTGAGGGTGACCCTGCGGAGCGGTGTCGTTCCGGAGCGATAGAAGATTCATACAAAGCAAAGGGGCCCCGCAGTGAGGTCCCACAACGGGGCTGCCCCATTGTGATGAGTTTTATACACTTTAACATTAACATTAACGTGTATACTTAGCAGTGAAGATATATGTTGAGAGGAGCAGTTATGGTTACCGTCGCGTTTTCGGAACTGCGCCAAAACCTTACGCAGGTGGCCGAAAAGGTTGCCAATGAGGGCGAGGAGGTTGTGGTCTTCAAGCGGAGCAAGCCGTTGTTCAAGATCGTGCCGCTCGACTATCAAAGCCCGGTTGCAGTGGAATATGACGCTGCCCAGGAGCGCGGGGGTGCAAAGCCGACGTGCGGCTCGGACAAGCCCAAGCGCGACGTGGGTACGATGTGGCATCCCAAGATCACCTGGAAGGAGATCCGTGAGATGCTCGCGGAGAATGAGGACTACCAGGAGTATCTCGATATCGTAGCCAAAATGCCAAAAGGAACGCCGCTCGATACGATGACGGTTGAAGATGAAAAGCGCGTCGCGAGGGAGCGCTACCTATGAGAGCATTTCTCGATACCAATTTTCTGCTCGATTGCGTGCTTCCGGGCCGGCCGGAGCACGCAGCGGCGCAAACGATCAAGGGGCTCGTCGACGTGGGGCTTATCGAAGGCGTTGTTTCGGCCTGCTCTCTCAAGGACGCGTATTACATTCTCACCAAACAGGCCGGCGAGGCGCGCGGGCGCGAGGTAGTGCGCGACTGCCTTAAGAGCTACTCGGTAGAGTCTCTCGACCAAGAGGCTTGTTTTGCCTCCGCCTATTCCGATGAGCCGGACTTTGAGGACGGCTGTATCCGTGCGATGGCCGAGCGTGCCGGCGTGGACTTTATTATCACGCGTGACCGCGCCGCTTTTGTGCGCTCGACCATCAAGACCTTCTCGCCTGCAGAGTTCATCCGTGCGTTTCCGATTCCGGAGGAGTAAAACCGCCATATCGGGGATTGTCCCCGGCGTTTGGCGAGCTTGTTGGGAGGCCCCTGGTCCAGTGACTGTTACAAAAAACGGCTATAGCAAATTTGTTGTACTTCGATCCGAGGACTACGACCTCATGGTTCAGGAACAGGCTAAGGCTCGTCTGATGGCTCGTATAGCTGTGGCCGAGCGGGAGCGTGCTGCTGGCACGGCGCGTGATGCCTTTGAGGCTCTCGATGACCTTGAGGCAAAATATGGCCTATAACGTCAAGATTCTGCCTTCAGCCGAACGTTTTCTGGGCAGTTCTTATTTGGACGGGGCAACCGGCACCGTGATCTGCGTCACGTAGGTCGCTGGGTCGTCGCTGATGATGTCGTCGATGAGGGCGATTTCGCGTCGCCCCGCTACGCCATCAGTTTGTCAAAAGCTCCGCGGCGGTTGAGCACGGTAAATGCGACAACACAGATGACTGCCGACAAAATCGATCCGCACGGCGAAGCGATGCCCATGGGAAACAGCGTGTCGGAATAGGCGTTCGACAGCAGCCACGCGCCCGGCACGCGAATGAGCGCCACGGCCAGCACGTTGTGCGCAAAGCCGATATAGCTCTTGCCATACGCGGCGAAAAAGCCGCTAAAGCAAATGTGGATGCCGGCAAAGATTGCATCGAAAATATAACTGTGCATATAGCCGGTACCGGCCGCGACCACCGCGGGGTCCTTGGCAAAAAAGCCAATAAACGCCGGCGCCACCAGCCACATCAGCACCGTGATCAGGCAGCCGTACACCACCGAGATCGTCATGGCGTCCTTGAGCACCTGACGCGCGCGATCGCCCTTGCCCGCGCCGGCGTTTTGCGCCGTGAGTGCGCTGACGGTGGCGCCCATGGAACTCGGAACAATGAACAAAAAGCTGATCATCTTCTCGACCAGGCCTACGGCGGCGGCGTCGACGAGCCCTCGGTGGTTGGCGATGACGGTGATAAACATAAACGCCACCTGGATGCAGCCGTCCTGTACAGCCACAGGCACGCCGATCTTAAGAATGCTGCCGAGCACCTCGGGCTGGGGGCGCAGGTCGCTGCGCTTAACGTGGATGTTCGTGCGGCGGCTCTTGAGCCACACGAGCGCGAGGGCAACGCTGGCCGTCTGGGCGGTCACTGTGCCGAGCGCCGCGCCCACGGGGCCGAGCCCCATGTGGCCGATAAGCAGAAAGTCGAGCGCGATGTTGATGATGCATGCCACGCCGATCACGTACATGGGCGAGCGCGAATCGCCCAGGCCGCGAAAGATGGCCGAGAGGATGTTGTATGCGGCGATAAAGGGAATGCCGACAAAGCAGATACGCAGGTAGGCGGCGGTGCCTTCGACCGCCTCGGGCGGCGTGCCAATGAGCGCCACAACCTGCGGGCAAAGTGCAAACAAGATGACGGCCAGTACTACCGAGACGCCCATAAACAGCGTGATGGTATTGCCGATGGCGGTCTCGGCGCGGTCGAAGCGGCGCGAGCCCACGGCGTGGCCGACGATGACCGTCGTTCCCATGGCCAGGCCCACGAGCGTCACGGTAATGATATAGAGCGTCTGCGCGCCATTGCCCACGGCGGTGATGCCGGCGGCGCCACTAAACTGCCCCATCATGTACAGGTCGGCCATGCCGTAGAGCATCTGCAAAAAGTACGAGAGCATATAAGGCAGGGCAAAGACCGCGATGGTCTTGAGGACATTGCCGCGTGTGAGGTCGTGTTCCATGGGCGGGGCTTTCTGGCTGGGTTTGTTTACGTACCAGTGTAGTGAAAACCCTACAACGATTGTAGAGTCAAGGTTTATGTTGGCAGTGGGGCGAAAAAGTCTCGCGCACCATTATTCCGAGTGAATATGGACACACATCACGAGAACTCGCCGCCGGCGCTAACCTTGCAGAAAACGATTTCGGAATACTTGACACCATTATTCGGCGCGCAATAATACGTGCGTTTGCGAACAACGTTTGATGGGGGTTGAACCTGCGTGCGCAATCTCAAAATACTGTTTTCCTATCTAGGGGCATACCGTCGCGATGCCATCCTCGGCGTGTTCTTTGTGTCGGTCGAGACGGTGCTCGAGCTGTTTATCCCGGTCATCATGGCCAACATCATCGATGTGGGCGTGCCTGCGGGTGATATCAACTACATGCTGCTGCAGGGCGCGTATATGTTGGTGTGCGCTGCGCTTTCGCTGGTACTGGGCTTGGGTTATGCCCGCACGTCCGCCCGCGTTGCCTCGGGCCTAGGCGCCAACCTGCGCGAGGCCGAGTACAAAAAGATTCAGACGCTCGCTTTTGGTAACCTGGACAACTACGACGCCAGCTCGCTCGTCACCCGCATGACCACGGACATCACCGTTATCCAAAATGCTGTGGGCAACGGTTTTCGCCCTATGGTGCGCGGCCCGGTGACGCTTATCGTCGGCCTTATCTACGCGCTGATGCTGTCGCGCCCGCTCGCCACCGTCTTTGCGATCATCTTGCCTGTGCTGGCAATCGTACTGGGCGTCATCACCTATCGCGTCAGTCCGCTCTACCGCCAACTCCAGACCTCGATGGACCACCTCAACGGCGTGGTACAGGAGGACCTCACCGCCGTGCGTGCCGTCAAGGCCTACGTTCGTACCGAGCACGAGGAGGCCAAGTTCGACACCGTCAATACCGAGCTCGCGCGCACTGCGACAAAGACCTTTGGCAGCGCGGTGCTCAACCTGCCGGTGTTTCAGCTGTCGATGTACGTGGCTGCGCTCTCCATCCTGTGGATTGGCGGCCGCATGATTCTCGCCGGCAAGCTGGGCGTGGGCTCGCTCACGGGCTTTATGAGCTACGTGCTGCTGATCATGAATTCGCTCATGATGATTTCCAACGTGTTTTTGCTGCTCACGCGCGCTCTTACGAGTGTGGGCCGTATCGCCGAGGTGCTCGATGAGGAGCCCTTTATCGCCAACCCCGCGGGAGACCTCGCGACTGCGGCGCCAGCGGACGGCAGTATCGAATTTCGCGACGTTTCCTTTAAATACCGTGCGGATGCAGCCGAGGATGTGCTCGAGCATATCGACCTTCGCATCGAGAGCGGCTCGACGGTGGGCATCCTCGGCGGCACGGGCTCGGGCAAGAGCTCACTTGTGCAGCTGATTGCGCGCCTGTACGACGCTACCGAGGGCGCCGTGCTTGTGGGCGGACACGACGTGCGCGACTACGACCTGGTCGCCTTGCGCGACGCCGTGGGCATTGTGCTGCAAAAGAACGTGTTGTTCACGGGCACCGTGCGCGAGAACCTGCAGTGGGGCAATCCGCAGGCGTCGGACGATGAGCTCCTCGCGGCTTGCCGCGCGGCGTGCGTGGACGAGTTCCTTGATCGCATCGGCGGGCTGGACGGCGAGTTGGGTCAAGGTGGCGCCGGTGTCTCGGGTGGCCAGAAGCAACGTCTGTGCATCGCGCGCACGCTGCTCAAGCATCCGCGCGTGCTCATTTTTGACGACTCCACCAGCGCGGTCGATATGGCGACCGACGCAAAGATTCGCGAGCACATCGCTCGGATTCCCGATACTACCGTGCTCATCATCGCCCAGCGCATCGCGAGCGTCATGGATGCCGATCGCATTGTGGTGCTGGACGACGGTCGTGTCCACGGCGTGGGCACGCACGAGGAACTGCTGGCGGGCGACAACATATACCAGGAGATTTACGCCTCGCAGATGGAGTGTGCGGGGAACGCGTGCACCGGCGACGGCAGCGATGATGACTGCGCGAAGGATCCGTTTTCCTCCGTCGCATGCGGATCACCCTTGGAAGGGGGTGAGCGCCATGCCTAAGACCGCAGCCCAAGCACGCCCGGCCGACCTCAAGCGCACTGTGCGCCGCTTGCTCTCCTACATGGGGCATGCCAAGTTCTCGTTGCTCGCGGTGGGCGTGCTCGCCTCCGTCGCCGCCATCGCGAGCCTCGCCGGCACCTACATGGTGCGCCCCATCGTTAACGGTTTGGCCACGGGCGGGGAGGAACTGCTCGCCAAGCAGGTCATCCTGACGGCGATCATCTACGCCGCGGGCGTGCTCTCGGCCCTGGGCTACTCACAGATCATGGTGCGCGCGGCCCAACACGTGGTGTCCGATATTCGCCGCGACCTGTTCGCGCGCATCCAGACGCTGCCGCTCAGTTATTTTGACAGCACGCGCTCGGGCGACATCATGAGTTTTTTCACCAACGACGTCGACACCGTCTCCGAGGCGCTCAACAACAGCTTTGCCAACGTGATTCAGGCCGCCATTCAGGTTGTGGGCACCACGGCTATGCTCATCATCCTTAACTGGCAGCTCACGATTATCACACTCGTGTGCGATGCGGCCATTGTGCTGTATGCGCGCTACTCGGGCGCGCGCTCTAAGCGTTTCTTTGCTGCCCAGCAGGCATCGCTTGGCGACCTGGACGGATATATCGAAGAAATGGTCTCGGGCCAAAAGGTCATCAAGGTCTTTAACCGTGAGGCAGCGAATGTCGCCGGCTTCACCTGCCGCAACGACGAGCTTCGCCGCACCGGTACCGCCGCCGTGAGCTATGCCAACTCCATGGTGCCCATGACCGTCGTGATTGGCTACGTCAACTATGCCATCGTCGCCGTGGCGGGCGGCATGCTCTGCATCAAGGGGCTCGCCGATGTGGGCGCACTTGCAAGCTACCTGGTCTTTGTGCGCCAGGCCGCCATGCCCATCAACCAGTTTACGCAGCTCGGCAACTTCTTGCTCAACGCGTTGGCCGGTGCCGAGCGCCTGTTTGCGGCTATGGACCTTGAGCCCGAGGTGGACGAGGGCTGCGTGGAGCTGGTGCAGACGGGCGATGCCGCGTGGGCGTGGAAAATTCCCGAGGGCCAGGGCGTGGGCGTCTACGGGCATCTGCATGACGTGGCAGCCGTTGATGAGTCGGGCCGCGCGGTGGCCGCCGACGGCACCGAGCTCACGTGTGGCTTGGTCCCGCTTGCCGGCGACGTGCGCTTCCATGCCGTGGACTTTTCCTACGTGCCGGGCGCCCGCGTGCTCACGGACCTCAACCTGTTTGCCAAGCCGGGGCAAAAGATTGCGTTTGTGGGCTCCACGGGCGCCGGCAAGACGACCATTACCAACCTCATCAACCGCTTCTACGAGGTCGATGACGGCGAGATCACGTACGACGGCATCGACGTCAAGCACATTGCCAAGGCCAGCCTGCGCGGGTCGCTCGGCATTGTGCTGCAGGACACGCACCTGTTTAGCGGCACCATTGCGCAGAACATCCGCTTTGGCAAGCTCGACGCGACCGACGAGGAAGTGCGCGCCGCTGCCGAGGCCGCCTGCGCCGACTCGTTTATCCGCCGCCTGCCGCGGGGCTACGACACACCGGTCACGGCCGACGGCGCCAACCTGTCGCAGGGTCAGCGTCAGCTGCTCGCCATCGCGCGCGTGGCCGTCGCCGATCCGCCGGTGCTCATCCTGGACGAGGCCACGAGCTCCATTGACACGCGTACCGAAAAGCTCATCGAGCGCGGTATGGACCGCATCATGCGCGGACGCACCACGTTTATGATTGCGCACCGCCTGTCCACCGTCCGCGACGCCGACGCCATCATGGTCCTCGAACACGGCCGCATCATCGAGCGCGGCACGCACGAAGAGTTGCTCGCCCAGCACGGCGAGTACTGGCAGCTGGCGCATGGCTTAAAAGAGTTGGATTAACCCGTTCGAGCACGATGCTTTGATTCCTCCGTGTTCCTCACCTCGCCTCAAACCATCACAACATTCGCCGTTTTTTGCCAAAATCGGGAAAAGCATCGAATGTTGTGATGGTTTTTCTGCCACTCGAACGGGTGGAATCGCTTTCTTGCGCACGAAGGTGTGCGGACCCGTGGGCAGGGGAATAAGGTTGGTTATCCGACTTCATTGGAGGGCTCATGGACCTGCCGATCGTCCTGTCCCATAAGACTGCCTGGCTGTACCACAACGTGGCGCGCCCGTCCGAGCCGCTCTCGCGAGCAAGCAGTCTATACGATGAGGACTCGCTTGCTAACGAGGCGGAGCCGACTGCGGGCCTGTCCAAATTGGGACTCGATGCCAAAGGGCTGAGGGCTTCAACGGCAGTTGGGATCGTTGCCGATTATCTGGTCTCGCTTGGTATTCCACGAGAAGAGCTCGATCATATCGATACGCTCGTCAACTTCGATTTTGAGCGCTCGACGCCGGCTGGATTTAGGTGCCACGTGTTTGGAGCGCCGGTACCTCCAGGTCATCTTATCGAGGTGGCAGAGGGCCTTCTAGTGGTTGATGAGGCCATGTGCTTTGTCCAAGCGGGTTCGTGGATGAGCGAGCCCGAGCAGCTGGAATATGGCTACGAAATCTGTGCCCGATACCATTTGAATCATCTGTCGACAGGCGATTATATCGAGATGGGGCAGAGGTATACCGCTGCCGATTTAATTGCCTATTGCAATGAGAACCGATCTCGTCAGGGGACTATACGTGCGGCCGCCGTGCTCAAGCGCGTGCACGATGGCGCGCGGTCGCCCATGGAGACGGCCACCGCAATCATGGTCGTAGCAAAACGTTCCCAGGGAGGGCTGGGATACACCAAGATCGAGCTCAACCATCGGGTGGATGTTCCCAATGAGTTCAGATATCTCGCTAAGGCCGGGTATTTCGAGATCGACGTATATGCGCCTGCGAGCGGTACGGGGATTGAATACAACGGTTCGGACCATCTTGATAAACAGCGCAGCGCGTCGGATGCGGAGCGTATGACCGTGCTGAGCGCGCTGGGCTTTAGAATGATCGTCCTCACCGGGACTCAGTTTGCCCACCAGCTGCAATTGCACCGGGCGACGAACGCCATCGCACTCGCTATGGGTCTTAAGTGCGACCGAAGCGAAGCGTTCCAGAAACGTCAAAACGACCTGCGAGAATTCGTGATTCGGCACTGGGACGGCGGCCTTTAGGGACGTTCCGGTCCTTCTACGGGGTGCCGTGGGCAGGCAAAGCATCACAACATTCGACGTTTTTTGCCAAAAACGGGAAAAGCATCGAATGTTGTGATGGTCTGTGTTGAGGATGGGCTCGGGAAGCCGGTCTTGCTCGAAGCGACCTGTCCTGTCGTACGGGTGTCGGCATAAATCTGTCGTGGGGTATTATGTTTTCCGAAGAATAAAACGCTGCGTGAGGGGAGGGCTGCGTGGACTGGCTCGTGCAACATGACGGTTTTGGCCGTGATATCAACTACCTGCGCATTGCCGTTACCGACAAGTGCAATTTCCGCTGCATCTATTGCATGCCAGCCGACGGCGTGGCACCCCGCGCGCACGACGAGCTGCTCAGCGCCGAGGAAATCGCCCGCTTTGTGCGCTTGGTGGCGGGGGAGGGCATTCGCCGCGTGCGCCTGACGGGTGGCGAGCCGCTGGTCAGCCGCCGCATCATCCCGCTTATTCGCGATATCCGCGCGATCCCGCAGATCGAGGACATCTCGCTCACCACCAACGGCGCCCTGCTGCCCAAGCTGGCGCCGCAGCTCAAAGATGCCGGGCTTAACCGCGTCAACATTTCGCTCGACACGCTCGACCCTACGCTGTTTGGAAAGATCACGCGCCTGGGCCGACTCGAGCAGACCATGGCTGGCATCGACGCGGCGCTGGCTTGGGGCTTTGAGCCCGTTAAGGTCAACTGCGTTGTTGTGCGCCGGCTCAACCAGGATGTGGCAGCCCTCGCGAGGCTCACGCTCGACCGCCCCATTCACCTGCGCTTTATCGAATACATGCCCATTGGCGACGAGCGTACGAGCTCGCATTGCGCTGTGGACCCGCATGCGCCCGCGCTCAATCCCGAGCTGTGGGACGCGAGCGATACCGTGCCGAGTAACGAGCTGCGAGCGCGCATCAATGCCGGGGGCGCCGCGGCGGGACTGGGCGAGCTCGAGCCGCTCGACATCAACGACGCTCCTGCCGGCGCGGGCCCTGCGCGCTATTGGCACTTTCCGGGCGCGGCGGGAACGGTTGGCTTTATTAGCGCCATGTCCAACCATTTTTGTGCGAATTGCAACCGCCTGCGCCTGACGGCCGATGGCAACGTGCGTCCGTGCCTGTTCAGCGATGCCGAGTATTCGGTGCGTGAGGCGCTGCGCCGTGGTGATGATATACAGGTACTTTCGATTTGGCGCGATGCCGTGGCCCACAAACCGCAGGAACACGCGATAATTGAGGGCACGCAACGATTTATGTCCCAAATCGGAGGATGATCATATGGCCAAGAGCAGGTACGCCGATGCCACCAAGGCCGCTCGCAGGGCCGCGATGTCTGCCTATGCGGCCGCGGTGAATGCCGACAACGCCGACGCGTCCGCGCGACCGACTGCCGGCGCTGCCGTCGAGCCCACCCGTGACGCCCGTCGCGACGAGCTGACGCACGTGGACGCCAAGGGTGAGGTACGCATGGTCGACGTGTCCGACAAGGCCGAGACCCATCGCATTGCCATCGCCGAGGGCACCATCCTCATGCACCCCGAGACGCAGGCCATGGTGCTGCAGGACCGCGCCAAAAAGGGCGACGTGCTTGCCTGCGCGCGCGTGGCGGGCATTATGGCCATCAAACGCACGAGCGACATCATCCCCATGTGCCATCCGTTGCTCATTACCAAGAGCAAGTGCGACATTGCGCCCATCGCTGCGGCGGGGACGCCGGCCGAGGACGTGCTCGAGGGCTGGGCACCGGCGCGCGCGGACGGACAGGTTGGCTTTCACGTGCTGGTCACGGCGGGCGTGACGGGCAAAACGGGCATCGAGATGGAGGCCCTGACCGGCGCGAGTGCCGCGTGCCTAACGATTTATGACATGTGCAAGGCCGTTGATCGCGGCATGGAGATCGTCGACGTGCGCCTGCTGCACAAGGAGGGCGGCCGCTCGGGCGTGTGGGATCGCGCAGAGCGTCAGGCCGCTGCTGTTGAGGCCGTGGCCGCTGA
>CABRDB010000041.1 GCA_902469555.1 uncultured Collinsella sp.
CGGTAACGTTGCTGGTGGTTCTTGGGCATCGCTTGCTGGCGGGGTTCCTTATCTGAGTTGGGCTTAGCTGATGGGACCACTAGTCCCAATCGCTGTCCCGCGCCTTTGGCGCGGGAGGCGCGCCGCTGCGGAAGTGCTAGTCGGTCATTGTTGGCGCCGAAGCACCATCCCGTCCCAACATCGACCTTAGCTTCTCAAAGCTTTCCTCGCTCAGGCAATGCTCCATGTGGCAGCCCTCTTGCGACGCGACCTCAGCCGAAACACCCGCATCCTCCAGCAGCCCCACGAAAAAGCAGTGACGCTCCCACATTTGACGAGCGACCTCCAGACCACGCTCCGTCAGATGAACGTCGCGCTTGCCCATTTCGACATAGCCGTTGCTCTCCAAGGTCGCCATGGCCTTGGAAACGCTCGCCTTGGTTACGCCGAGGTACTCCGCAACGTCGATCGAGCGCACGATGCCCTGACGTTCCGACAGAACGTAGATCGATTCGAGATAGTCTTCTCCGGATTCACGTAGGGCCATGGGCCGCCTTTCGCGATGGCTTCTAGTTAGCCTTTGGATACTTTTACTTGATTTACTTTACCGCAAAAGTTGCCCATGTCTTACTACGTTGTTTAAAAAGTTAACCGTGTTTCACAAAACGCACGAGGCGAAAACAAAACGGGGACACGCCCCGCAAGGAGTGTCCCCAACTGCCGGCAGAAAAGGAACGTCCCCAGATGCCGAATCCGCAGCTACAGCAGGCCAAAGTGTTTGGCGGCGTTGTAGATGCCGTCGTCGTCCACGGCGGTCGTCACGTAGGTCGCCGCGGCCTTCACGGTATCCTGCGCGTTGCCCATGGCCACGCTCGTGCCCACGGCGGAAAACATCGACAGGTCGTTCTCGCCGTCGCCAAAGGCGATCGCCTCGCTCGCGTCGATATCCAGCCGCTCGAGCGTCGCCGCCACGCCCAGGTCCTTGCCGCCGTTTGCCGGAATAATGTCGCAGAACAGATCGCACCAGCGCGTGGTGAGCGAATGCGACACGGCATCGGTCACGATATGCTCGTCGGCCGGGTCCACAAAGGCGCAGAACTGGTAAACCGGCGCGTCAAAAGCGTGCTCAAACGGCTCCTCGTGGTAGACAATTCCCGCATTGCTGCCGGCCGTCACCACGCGCTCGGACAGGCGGTTCACAAACGAGTTCTCGCCCTGCATGCACAGCGAGTCGTAGCGCCCCTGCGCCACCTGGTCCACGATCACCGCAACGTCATCCGAATCAATCGGACAGCTGCGGTAAACCCCCTCGGCATCAAAGCAGTGCTGGCCCGAAAGCGTAATGTATGCATCCCAGCCCAGGTCGAACAGCCAATCGGGCATCTGGTAGGTCGGGCGACCCGTAGCAATCACGCATGCGATCCCCTGCTCGTGAAAGCTGTCGAGCACCTGCTGCGCCGACGCCGGAATCCGGTGGGTCTTAAAGCTCAGCAGCGTGCCGTCGATATCGAAAAACGCGGCCTTGATCATCCTCGCCTACTCCTCGCCCTCGAGCTTCTCGCTCGCCTCGAGCCACGCCATCTCCAACTCGTCCATGGCGGCGTGGGCCTCGTCGATCTTCGCCTGCTGCTCGCCCAGCGCCGTGTAGTTGGTGGGGTCGACCTGAGCCATCGCGGCCTCGGCCTCCTCCACGCGGGCGCGCTGCGTCTCCATTTTGCGCTCGAGCGAGCTCACCTCGCGGCGAAGCTTCTGGCGTTCGGCGTTGGAAAGGCCATTGGGCTGGCCGCTCGACTTGGGCTTTTCGGCCGCAGCCGCCGCGGCACCGGTATCAAACGTGCCGGTCTTGGCGCTCGGCGCACCCACGGGCTCGCCCTCGGCGGTAGCGTTGCACAGGCGCAGGTACTGGTCCACACCGCCGGGCATATGCGTCAGATGGCCATCGAGCAGTGCCCACTGCTGGTCGGTCACGCGCTCCATAAGGAAACGGTCGTGCGTCACCAGGATTAGCGTGCCGGGCCAGCCGTCGAGCAGGTCCTCGACAATCGCGAGCATGTCGGTATCCAGGTCGTTGCCGGGCTCGTCCAGGATGAGCACGTTGGGTTCGTCCAGGATCGTCAGCAACAGCGACAGGCGGCGGCGCTGGCCGCCCGAAAGATCGCCGATGCGGCTCCAGAGCTGCTGCGTCGTAAAGCCCAGGCGCTCGCAAAGTTTCTCGGGCGAAGTCTCCTTGCCGTCGATGACGTAGTACTTCTTATAGTTGCCGAGCACCTCGCGGATCGTGTCACCCATGTAGGGCTCGAGTTCCTCGAGCTGCTGCGACAGCACGCCAAAGCGCACCGTCTGGCCAATCTTCACACGGCCGCGCGTGGGCTCAATCTTGCCCTGGATCACGTCGAGCAGGGTCGACTTGCCGGCGCCGTTCTCGCCCAAAAGGCCATAGCGGTCGCCCGCACCGATGAGCCAGGTCACGTCGGTGAGCACCTGCTTGGGCGCGCCATCGGTATCCGCATAGCCGGCGTCCACATCGACCACGTCGATAACCTGCTTGCCCAGGCGGCTCACGGCCAGGCGCTTGAGCTCCAGCTCGTCACGCACGGGCGGCACGTCGGCGATCAGCTCGCGAGCAGCCTCAACGCGAAACTTGGGCTTGGTGGAACGCGCCTGGGCGCCGCGGCTCAGCCACGCGAGCTCCTTGCGCGCCATATTGCGACGGCGCTCCTCGGTAACGGCGGCCATGCGGTCGCGCTCCACGCGCTGCAGGATATATGCCGAGTAGCCGCCCTCGAAGGGATCGACCTGGCCGTCGTGGACCTCCCACATGCTGGTGCAGACCTCGTCCAAGAACCAGCGGTCGTGCGTGACCACGAGCATGGCGCCCTGGCCGCGCTGCCAGCGGGCCTTTAAGTGACGCGCAAGCCAGTTGATGGTGCGCATGTCCAGGTGGTTGGTGGGCTCGTCGAGCATGAGCACATCGTAGTCGCCGATCAGCAGGCGCGCGAGGTCCACGCGACGGCGCTGACCGCCCGAGAGCTCGCCCACCATGCCCTCCCAGGGCACATCGCTAATAAGACCGGCCAGAATCTGGCGCGTACGCGGACTCGACGCCCACTCATACTCGGGCGTGTCGCCCACAACGGCATGATGCACGGTATCATTGTCGACAAGCTGATCCTTTTGGCCGAGTAGACCGATCGTGGTGCCGCGGCGGTGCGTCACGCGTCCGTCATCGGGCTCCAGCGTGCCGGCGAGCACGCTCAGCAGCGTCGACTTGCCGTCGCCGTTTTTACCGACAATACCAATGCGGTCGCCCTCGCCCACGCCGAGCGTCACGCTATCGAAAATATGCTTGGTGGGAAACTCTAGGCTGACGGAATCGCATCCCAAAAGAATCGCCATATGCCCTGCTCCTTCGTAGAAATTCAACGTTGTCCATGATAGCAGCGAGCCCCACCCCAAACCACCACGAAGGCGCCTGTCCCCTTTGTGGCGGTCGTTTCGGTCGCAGAGCAAAAAGGCGGGCCATCTCCCAAAAGAGATGACCCGCCTCTCCAATCAGTCCCGCGACAACCGTGGCCGCCGCGGGCCCCAAGCATGTCCCGGACTAGGAGAACATGCCGGTGAGGTAATCATTCAGCCGCTTATCCTTGGGCCGTTGGAAAATCTCGTCAGTTTCGTCGTACTCGACCATATCGCCCATGTAGAAGAACGCCGTGCGGTTGGACACACGCGACGCCTGCTCCATGTTGTGCGTCACGATGACGATGGCGCGCTCGGCCACAATCGACGACATGAGGTCCTCGATCGCCAGCGTCGAGATGGGGTCGAGCGCCGAGCAGGGCTCGTCGAACAGAATCACGTCAGGGTTGAGCGCGAGCGTGCGCGCGATGCACAAACGCTGCTGCTGGCCGCCCGAAAGCGCGTAGGCGCTCTTGTCGAGCTTGTCCTTGACCTCGTCCCACAGTGCGGCACCACGCAAGCTCTCCTCGACCATGCGGTCGAGCTCGTCGCGGTCGGTGATGCCGTGGCGCTTGGGCGCAAACGTGATGTTGTCGCGAATGGACTTGCGGAACGGGTTGGGCTGCTGAAACACCATGCCAATGGAACGACGCAGCTCGTACGTGTTCTCGGTCTTGGTGTTCACGTTGCGCCCGCGGTAGTTGATCTCGCCCTCCACGCGGCAGCCGCGAATCTCGCGATTCATAAGGTTGAGGCTGCGCAAAAAGGTCGACTTACCGCAGCCCGAAGGCCCGATGAGCGCCGTGATCTCGCCCTTATGGAAGTCGAGCGACGTATTGTGCAGCGCATGGTGGTCGCCATAGTACACGTTGACGTCCTTGGCGGAGAGCACGACCTCGTCGCTCACGGCCTTGCCGCTCACGCGCACGCGCCTCTCGCTCTCCCCCACGCTCGACAGAAAGTCCTGGGTGTCGGACGTGGCCGCCTCGGTTGCGGGCGTTGCATTCATATCGCTCATTCGGCCGTCATCCTCCTTGCCAGTTGCTTGCCCACGATACGGGCGACTACGTTAAACAGCAGCACGCAAATCATCAGCAGCGCCGCGGTGCCCCAAACGATCTGCTGGGCCTCGGGACTGCCCTCGCCATAGATCTTGTAGATGTGCACGGCGAGCGACTCACCGGGACGGAACACGTTCCAGGCGCAGGTGGGACTCGACAGGTTAAAGCTCAAGAAGTTCAGGCGAACCGGCGAGCTCATGCCCGAGGTAAAGAGCAATGCTGCGGCCTCGCCAAACACGCGGCCGGCCGAAAGCACGATGCCCGTCACGATGGCAGGCATGGCCTCGGGGATCAGGATGTGCAGCGTGGCCTCCCAGCGAGTGAGGCCCATGGCCAGGCACGCATCGCGCTGGGCCTGCGGCACGTCCTCGAGCGCCTGCTGAATCACGCGCACCAGGATGGGAATGTTGAACATGGTGAGCGCGACGGCGCCGGAGATGATGGAGTACTTCCAGCCCAGCTGCACCGAGAACACCAGAAAGCCGAACATGCCCACGACGATGGAAGGCAGCGAGGACAGCGTCTCGATGGCAGTGGAGGCGATGTCGCGGACGGGACCGTCGGGTGCGTACTCGACCAAAAAGACCGCGCCGCCCAGGCTGATGGGCACCGAGATGATCAGGGTGATCAGCAGCAGGTAGAACGAGTCGAACAGCTGGTAGAGCACGCCGCCCTGCGTTCCGTTGGCGCGCGACGGCTCCGTGAGAAAGCCCGGCTGGAACAGCGTCGAGATGCCCTCGAACAGGATATAGGCCACCATGGAGACGACGATGAGCATGACGATGGCGACGATCGCCGTCAACACGCCCGTGGCGAAGCGGTCCTGCTTTTGGACACGCCCGAGCCTCGCCTCGTCGATGTGGATACGCGTGCTAGCCACGAGCCTTCGCCCCCTTGCGGCCGATAAGGTGGATAATCAGGATGAAGATGAGACTCATGCCCATCAGCAGCAGGCCGAGCGCCCACAGAACATCGTCTTGGGCCGAGCCCTCGGCATAGACTGCCATGGACGTGGTGAGCGTGGTGGTGATGGTGGACGCCGGCGACAGCAGCGACGTCGGCATGGCCTCGATGCCGCCGATGACCATGCGCACGGCGAGCGTCTCGCCAAAGGCGCGGGTCATGCCCAAGATAACCGCGGTTATGAGCGACGGCATGGCGGACTTGAGCACCACGTGCCAGATGGTCTGCCAGCGGGTGTAGCCCAGCGCGAGCGAGCCCTGGCGGTAGCCGTCGGGCACGGCGCGCAAGCCATCGACCGAAAGCGTGGTCATCGTCGGCAGAATCATGACCGCCAGCACGATGGCGCCGGGCAAGATGCCCAGGCCCGTGCTCACGTGGAAAACGCTCTTCATAAGACCGACGACCACGTGAAAACCGATCAGGCCAAAGACGACCGAGGGGATGCCGGTCAAAAGCTCAATGAGCGGCTGAAAGATCTTAGAGCCAAACTTAGGGCTAATCTCGACCGCAAAGATGGCAGAGCCGATGGCGATGGGCAGCGCGATAAGCGTGGAGAGCACCATGACCGCAAACGAGGTGACGATCAGGGGCAGGGCGCCGGTATAGGGCAGGCCGTTTTCGGCTGTGTTGGCCAGGTCCCACTTGGTGCCGGTGAAAAACTCGACGACCGAGACGCCGTCCTTGACAAAAGCCGAGAGGCCCTTTTGGGCGACCATAAAGATGAGCGCGGCAACGACAAGCGTCACGAGCGCTACGCACGCGCCCGTGACGCCCAGGCCCACGTTCTCAAGGTCGCGCTTTGGCAGCTGTTTTGCCATTGCAAACCTTTCCGGGGCGATTACTTATTTAGCAGAGACCTTGCCGCTGGCGTCCTTGACGACCTTCATGGCAGAGACGGGGATGAAGCCCTGCTCCTCGACGAGCTTGCCCTGGACGTCGTCGGAAAGCATGAACTCCAGGAAGGCCTTGGTGGCCTCGTCGGCGTCCTTGGAGCAGTACATGTGCTCGGTAGCCCAGATCTTGAAGGAGTCATCAGTGACATTCTTGCTCTTGGGCTCGACGCCCTCGACCTTGATGGCGTTGAACTTGGAGTCATCGAAGTGCGAGAAGTCGAGGTAGGAGATGGCGTTATCGGTGCTGCCCATCTGAGTCTGGACGTCGCCGGACTTGTCGAGCTCGGCGTCGCCCTTAAAGTCGACGGCCTCGTCGCCAAAGACGGCGGCCTCGAAGGTGGCGCGGGTGCCGGAGCCGGCCTTGCGGTTGAGGACGACGATGGTGGCGTCGTCGCCGCCGACCTCCTTCCAGTTGGTGATCTGGCCAGAGAAGATGCCCTTGAGCTGCTCGAGGGACAGGTCGTCGACCGTCACGTTCTTGGAGACGACGGGACCCATGCCCACGACGGCGACCTCATGGTCGACGAGGTTCTTGACCTGGTCGGCCTCGAGCTTGGTCTCGGCGAAGACGTCGGAGTTGCCGATGGTGACGGTGCCGGCGGCAACAGCGGTCAGGCCCTTGCCCGAACCGTTACCCGAGCCGGAGACGGAGACGTCCGGGTTGGCATCCATGAACTTCTCGGCAGCGGCCTCGACGAGAGCCTGGAACGAAGAGGCACCGTCGTAGGTCACCTCGCCGGAGACGGACTCGGCAGCAGCGGCGCTACCCTTGTCGGCGGCGTCGGATGCGCCGGAGCCGCCGCAACCAACGAGACCGAGACCGACGATGCTGGCAAAACCACCAGCGAGGCCGAGGAACTGACGACGAGAATAAGCCTGATCGAGCATGATCTTCCTTTCATACATGCGACTCGCGGGCACCCCGCCCGCTTTGCTGTTTGGAAAGATACGGCCCCGATCGGGCGACGACCGCCTTATCTGCGGTTTCTTACGGGCTATTGATAGACCCTTACCGCAAGCTCTGCCCAGCCTTTACAAACGGATAACAATCCAGCGCCGAACATGGCGCACCTTTTACACCAAAGGAACGTCCCCAATGACTACCCCACCGCAACAGAAAAAACCCGGGCCGAAGCACCGGGCTCGTAATGCAAGTTTGTATCCAAGCAGGATATAGGGGTTTCCCAGGTGCCCGAGATTGCCCCGAAAGAGGAGCGCCGCGTACTTTGGTACGCAAGCGACGGTTTGAGGGGCAAGGTCGGGTGCCTGGGGAAGCCCTACAGCTCAAGTTCGTTGAGGCGCAGGATCGCCACGATATAAATCTTGAGCGCCTGCTTGAGCTGGTCCTCGTTGGCGCACTCGTTGGGGCCGTGCATCTGGCCGCCCCATGCGGGCAGCTCCAGGCCGGTCTCCTCGGGGCCAAACGAGACGGCGCGGGCAAAGTTGCGCGCGTACGTGCCGCCGCCCATGGCAAAGGGCTTGGCATGCTTGCCCGTAAACTCGTTATAGGTATCGATAAGCGCCTTCACGGCCGGATCGTCGGCAGACACCGAGAACGGCACCTTAGCGCGACCCAGCTGGCACGTCACGCCAAAACGGCCCACGAGCGGGTCGAGCTGCTCGCGGATGGTATCGGCACTCGTGCTGTCGGGGAAGCGCACGTCGATGACCTGCTCAATATGGCCATCCGCCACGCGGATGACGCCAGCGTTGCAGGTAAGCGGGCCAAACGCCGAGCTCGTCGCATCGATACCCAGGCCGCGGCCATAGGCGTCTGCATGTACAAAGGCCAGGAACTTGACGAACTCGTGCTCGGCAGGCGTCAGCAGGCGCTCGTCACGGGCACCAAACGCGTCCTCGGCCTCGCGCAGGTACGTCACGATCAGGCCGACGGCGTTGATCGTCCCCTCGGGCATCGAAGCGTGGCCGCCAATACCGTGGGCGAAAATCTGCGCACGCCCGTTATCAAGCGCCGTGATCTCCAGGCGGTCGGCGTTCTCAACGGGCGCCGGCAGCTCATCGGCGGCAATCGCAAGCTCGCAGATGGACTGCGACGGAATGGCGTTGCTCGCCTCGGCACCGCTCCAGGACACAATGCGCCCGCCGTCGATCTTGGGGCTCACAAACGTCGCCCCAAACTGGCCCTTCTCGGCATTGCAGACCGGGAACTCGGCATCGGGCGTAAACAAAAAGTCGGGGTCTGCGTGGTTCTCCAGATAATGGTGAACGTCGGACATGCCCACTTCCTCATCGCAGCCCAGCAGTGCGCGAAAGGTATAGCGCGGCACAATGCCGTGCTTGAGCAGGTAGGCACCGGCGTAGAGCGACAACACCGCCGGACCCTTGTCATCAATCACGCCACGGCCGAGCAGCCATCCCTCGCGACGCTCCATCGCAAACGGGTCGGTGTTCCAGCCGGGGCCGGCGGGCACCACGTCCACGTGGCAGATGGTCGCGAGCTGCTTGTCGCCGCGACCCGGGATATCGGCAATGCCCACATAGCCCTCGTCGTCGCTCGTCTGGTAGCCGAGCTTTTGCGCAATGCCGAGCGCGCAATCGAGCGCATCACGAACCGGGCGGCCAAACGGCGCGCTAGGCTCCGCATCGGCAGCAACGGCTACGGACAGATAACTCACCAGCTGCTCGATATCGGCGACGACATCCTCCCAGACCTCGTCGACATACTCAGCGACGCTCTGCTCCACCTGATTCATGGACTGCCTCCTTACCAATGAGCGACGGGTACGCCCGCCCCTCACATCAAGTACTTATATAGCGAAAAGTTTAGCAAGCTCGGCCACCGAGTGCACCACTGCATCGGCACCCGCCGCCTCGTGCTCGCCCGGCGCCGCCGCGCCCGAATAGATACCGATGCACGGTACGCCCATTGCGTGCGCGCCCTCCACATCGTTGAAGCGATCGCCGATCATCACGGCATCGCACGCCGTCATACCGAGCTCTGCCAGGGCATCGCGGACCGAATCGGCCTTGGTCTCGCGCCCCTGCAGCGGATTCATGCCAGCCACCGCCTCAAACTGAGAAAGACCCAGCTCATGCACCATGTCGATACACTTCGCCTCCATGCGCGACGTCGCCACGGCCAAGCGCTTGCCCTGGGCGACCAACCCATCCAGCAGCTCGGGGATCCCGTCGAACACGGGATACTCCTCCGGTCCCAGCTCGTCAAAAAAGGCGCGGTACTCGTCGGCCACCACAAGCGACTCCTCGCGGGAGAAGCCATAAAAGTCGTGAAAACTCTTCCACAGGGGCGGCCCGATCATGCGGCGCAGGTCACCCATCTGCGCCTCCGAAAACCCGCGCGCAGCCAGCGCCTTGCGCGTCGAGGTCATCACCGCCCGACCCGTATCTGCCACCGTGCCGTCGAAATCGAACAGCACGACCGGCCGCCTACATATCTCCAGTGCCTCCATCGGCATTCCTCTTCCCCAGTTGATGATTTCCACACCGACACTTCAAACTGTTGACTATTCAACAATTGAACCTAGAACTGTGGAACGACTCCACTATACTTGTCGCACTTTGCTCTCAGAAGGCGGCGCGCAAGCGCCCCAACGAAAGGTGCAATTATGTCTTTTGCCATCATAACCGACTCCACGTCGGACATCTCCCCCGCCCGCGCCCAAGAGCTTGGCATTTACGTCATTCCACTGCATGTGATCATCGAGGGCGAGGACCTGCTTGACCAGGTACAGATCACCGCCCAGGAGTACGTCACGCGCATGGCTGGCTCCGAGCAGCTGCCGCACACCTCGCAGCCGAGCGCCGGCGAGTTCAAGGCACTCTTTGACCGCGTGCTCGCCGACGGCCATGATAGCGCCATCTTTATCTCACTGTGCAGCGAGTGGTCCGCCTGCTATGCCAACGCCAGCCTGACGGCCGAAACGCACGAACTCGACGTGCGCTGCATCGACTCGCGCACCGGCTCGGGTGCCGAGGGCCTGCTGGTGGAGTACGCGCTGGCCATGCGCGAGGACGGCCGCAGCCTGGACGAGACCGAGGCGCAGATCCGCGCGACGCTGCCCGACGCCCACCTGCTGCTGATTCCCCGCACGCTCGAGAACCTCGTTAAGAACGGCCGCGCGCCCAAGCTCGCCGGCCAGCTCACGCAAATGCTCAACATTCGCCTGGCCGTTTCGCCGGAGTGGAAATCGGGCGAGATCAAGGCCATCAAAAAGGGCCGCGGCGCCAAGCGCATCGTTGCCAACACCATGGCCGATTGCCTCGCATTTTTGGCAGAACACCCGGGTTCAAGCGTACGCGTGCTCACAACCGGTGCCGCTGAGGAACAAGAGCTCGTCAACCAGGCGCTCGCGGGCCAGGACTACGTAGACGCCGGCACCGGCCCCATCGGCTGCACCATCGCGACCCACGTGGGCGTCGACGCCATCGCCATCAGCTACTGCCCCCGCTACCAGCCAACTCACTAGGGACGCCCACATCAGTTGCGGTGGAATAGGGACTGTTTTTGGCTTATCAGCCGCCAATCAATCCCTATTCCACCGCAACTTGGAAATCGGCGATCAGCCCAGCGGACCCTGAAACAGCTCCTGATGAGTGCCCATTCTCACCAGCCTAATCGCTGGGTTAGTCTTATGGGGAAGATAAAGAACGACCACATCGACCAAGCCATCGGATAGGTGGAAATCGATGTGGCCGTTGTAGTTTCCGCCCGGGTTTGAGAGCTCGTGGGCGCCATACTCCGCCGGAAGTGACCCATGAGCCACAAGCTCTGCAACCGCCGCTTTAAACTCACTTTTTAGCTGCGGATGCATGCGCATCGTTCGTTTGTAGTCCACCTTAAATTGAGCCTCGACTTTAATCTCGAACATCGCTATTCCTCATCGAGGAATGACATAAGCTCATCAGCGTTATTGAATGACAGGCTATCGTCCGGCAAAATCCCCAACTCATGAGCCTCGGCGATCACCATGGCACGCCTCGTCGCCTCGTTGGGCACCTCCGCCCTTCCTACAATCTCAAAAGGAATCTTTCGCTGATTTACCAGCTGCCGAACGGCAAGATTGAGATAGGAATTGAGGCTGAGGCCGACCGAATCCAAGAACTCAGTCGCCTGCTCCTTGAGCCCCTCTTCGATTCGAACCGTCGTAGGCTTAACTGTTGCTGTAGACATTTGCGACCTCCTCGCCCTCGTCTTTTACACCAGTATACCCAATATAAATGGCAATCTGATGTTAAATAACATCAGATTGCCATGCGTATTCATGTCGCGTGGGCACGATTGATCTACATCAGCCCGCTCAGGGCAATGTCGACGGCCTCGTTGAGGTCGTCGGTGATGTGTACGAGCTCGGGATCGAGCGGGCTGATCATACCGGCATCCATCACCGGGCCGTTGAGCCAGTCGAACAGGCCCTGCCAGTACTCGGTACCCACCAGCACAAGCGGCATGCGCTTGACCTTGTGCGTCTGCACCAGCGTGAGCACCTCGAACATCTCGTCGAGCGTGCCAAAACCGCCGGGAAACACGATAGCACCCGAGCTGTATTTGACGAACATGGTCTTGCGCACAAAGAAGTAACGGAAGTCCATGCCGAGGTTCACGTATTTATTGAGCCCCTGCTCGTGCGGCAACTCAATGCCCAGGCCAACTGACTTGCCGTTGACACTCGCCGCTCCCCTGTTGGCCGCTTCCATGATGCCGGGGCCGCCACCGGTGATGACCGCCACGCCACGTTGCGCAATCTTGCGACCGACCGCGCGCGCCGCCTTGTAGAGCGGATCGGTCTTGGGCGTGCGGGCGCTGCCGAAGATGGTCACCGCGGGCCCGAGCTCGGCAAGCGCGCCAAAGCCGTCGACAAACTCTGCCTGAATGCGCAGCACGCGCCAGGGGTCGGCATGCAGCCAGTCGGTCGACTCCTCGGGCGCCAGCAGGTTGGCGTAGGTGTTGTCCTTAGGAATCATGGGGCCGCGCATGAACACGGGGCCGCGGCGGTACGTCTCGTCGTAGGCAGGCTCGCCCTCGACATTCTCGTTCTTAATCATGGGTACTCCTATCGAGAAAAAGAAAAACGGGCGGGGTCGACGCCATGCGCCAAACACCCGCCCGAACATCAACCATTCGGTATGGTACCCACGATGCATCAAGTGCTTGCAAGCTATCGGTCAGCGGTCGCGCAGACGACGTCAGTGAATGTGACGTGCGGCTGCCGCTCAGCTTTTGCCGTTGCCCACGCGCTGCAAGCGTGTCTGTCGCCCTTAGTAATCCACCGCCGCAGGGCTGTTCATCCAGTCACTCACGAACGCGCCGTAACGACCCTCGATAATGGCCTGGCGAGCACGCTGCATAAGGTTGAGCAAGTAGTAGATGTTGTGCATCGACAGCAGAATGCCGCCGAGCATCTCCTTCTGCGTGACCATGTGGCGAATGAGCGCGCGGCTGTAGCCGCCCGTGCACACCGGGCAGGTGCAGGTGGGATCGATGGGACCATCGTCGTGCGCAAAGCGAGCGTTGCGGAAGTTGAGGCGACCCTCGCTGGAGAATGCCGTGCCCATGCGGCCGGTGCGCGTCGGCAGCACGCAGTCGAACATGTCGATGCCCACGCCCACGCCACGCACGAGGGTGGTGGGGTTGCCGACGCCCATCAGGTAGCGCGGCTTGTGCTTGGGCATGTACTCGCTTACGAGCGGTGCCAGGGTCTCGAACATGGTCTCGTGATCCTCGCCCACCGAGTAGCCACCAATGCCGTAGCCCGGGAAGTCGCCGCACTCCTCCAGATGGCGCAGCGAGCGCAGGCGCAGGTCCAGATGCATGCCGCCCTGAACAATGCCAAAGAGTGCCTGGTCATCGCGGGTGTGAGCTTTATAGCAGCGCTCGGCCCACATGCTCGACAGCTCAACCGCGCGCTCAACGTAGGCGCGCGTGGCAGGATAGCCGGGGCACTGGTCGAGCTGCATGCAGATGTCAGAGCCGAGCTTCATGGCGATTTCCATGTTGTCCTCGGGCGTCCAGAACACGTGGCGGCCGTCGTAGTCATTGACGATAAAGCGCACGCCCTCGTCGGTGAGCTTGACGGCGTCGTTATGGCTGAAGACCTGGAAGCCGCCCGAGTCGGTGAGGATGGGGCCGTGCCAGTTCATAAACTTATGCAGTCCGCCCAGCTCGGCGATGGTGTCCTCGCCGGGGCGCATGGACAGGTGATAGGTATTGGCAAGCACGATCTGGGCGCCGAGCTGCTTGACGGTCTCGGTAGGGATGCCCTTGACGTTTGCCTTGGTGCCCACGGGCATGAAAATCGGCGTCTCGATGTCGCCGTGCGGGGTGTGCAGCACGCCGGCACGCGCGTGCGTCGTCGGATCCTCGGCGATCAGGTCGAATTTAAAAAGGCTCTGGTCCATAAACTGGAACTCCTTGGTTGCGGTTCATACGCAAACCATTATACGGGCAACCCGCAAGAAGCACCGACTCGACAGAAACTGGTGCATTAAACAACTAGCCGTTGGGGACGTTCTTAAATGACTAGTTGTTGGGGACAGCCTTCAGCGCCATCTTGCAAAGGAGTGTCCCAATCTGCCGGCACTTAGGGACCGTCCCCAAGTGCCGACAAGACTGTCCCCTTCGACTAGTCATTTAAGAACGTCCCCAACGACTACTTTTCGTCAGCAACGCAAACGCCGATGCCCTAGCAACGTCAGCGAGCGGTCGCCAGAGCGAACAAATTGGCATGAAAAGAGGGCGGCATAGACCTTCTGGTCATGCCGCCCTCTTTAAATGACAAGTTGTCGCTCTGGTGACCGCGCAGCGTCGGCCCGTTACGGCGTTTGGCAAAACGCCGTAACCCTTAAGGACGCTGGCCCATGCCACCCTCGAGGGTGACGGTCTCGCCGTTCATGTACTTAAAGTCGGGACCGCAGAGCTGAACGACCACGCGGCCGATTTCCTTCTCGACGTCGCCGTAGTGACCAGCCGGCGGCATGTGGACGTTGGCCTTGAACGCCTCGGGGTAGGCATCCTGGAAGTTCTCGAGCGCAGCGGTCCAAGCAAGCGGGCACACGATGTTGACGTTGATGCCGTCGGGGCCCCACTCGTTGGCGGCAACGCGGGTCAGGCCGCGGATGCCCTCCTTGGCGGCAGCATAGCTGCACTGGCCATAGTTGCCAAACAGGCCGGCGCCCGAGGCAAAGTTGACCACGGAGCCCTTGGTCTCCTTCAGGTGCGGATAGGCCTTCTGCATGTACAGATAGGTAGCATACAGACCGGAGTAAATGGCCAGGTTAAACTGGTCCATGGTGTGATCGGCGATGGTCACGCCCGAGGCGCTGGCCTGAGCATTGTTGACGACGGCGTCGATGCGGCCGAACTCCTCAATGGCCTTGTCGATGACGTTCTGGACGACGGCCTCGTTGTCCTGACCAGCTGAGACATCGGCCTGAACAGGCAGAACCTTGACGCCGTACTCGGCCTCGAGGGACTCCTTGGCAGCCTCGAGCTTGGCAACGTTGCGGCCGGTAATAACGAGGTTTGCGCCCTCCTTGGCAAAAGCGATATCGATGCCGTAACCGATGGAGCCAGCGGAACCGTCCTTGAGCGTGGCCTTGCCGCCGCCGGTGACGATCACGGTCTTACCAGTGAAAAGTCCCATACAAAGTCCTTTCGAATCGCGACGGGCACGCCCGCCGACTGCGCGTATCCAACTTCACGCGCCAAAAGCTGAAATGCAACTTTAGCGTGTTCAAGTGAAAAATAAAGACCGCAGCAGGCGAACGGCGCAACGTCATTCGGCGAAGGGATTGTCAAGTACAAACTGGATAAAGCGGCCGAGTTGTTGTTATCAGATCGAGCCATCGAACACGTTTTGAAACTTTGCTGCGGCGCGCGGGATGTCGGCGCGAGACTTTATCATAGGGTGACAAACAACGATGAGGAGCACATGCCTATGACAGACGAGCTGGACCCCCAGACTCAACAGCATATTGATGATCCCGCAGACGTCACCGCAGATACTGACGCTGTGACCTGCGATGGTATCGACATCGACGACCCCATCTTGGACGAAAGCGCTACGGCGGAAACCCCAGAAACAGAAAACGCCGATGAGCAAAACGACGATGCGCCCGCTCAGGACGACGCCCCTGTACAGGACGACGCCCCGCAAGCTGCGGGCCCCATCGAGGTGTCTTCGGAAGAAGAGCTCGATGCCGTCATGGACTCCATGATGGACGCCGTCAAAGCGATGAAAGACGCCGTGTCCGATGCCGATATTGATGCCGAGGAAGAGGAGGCTGCCGAGGCCGCCTCGACCTTTGTGCCCGGCGAGACTCCGGTTGCCGACCAGGGCAGCACCATGCCCTCGTTTCTGCAGCTCGAGCACCCCACGATTGGCGCCGATGCGGTCGATCCGCACGCAGCAGGCTTTTCTGTGGTCGAGGGCGGTACCGGCAATATCGCCGCGCCGCAGGCTGCCAATGCGGACGCTGCCGACACCGCTCGCCCGACCGCCCCGCACTACCCCGCCGCGAGCCACGATCTGGGGACCGCTGTCTCGAACACTGCGAACGCCGTGGGCAGCTTTATCGCCCAAGGTGCCTCGGCCATGCGCGAGATGAACGCCGCGAAAAAGGCACTTGCCGATGCCCGCGCCCACCTGGCCGAACTTGAGCAGCGCATTACCGATCAGACCGAGGAACTCGAGACGCGCCAGGATATCGCAGGCCGCTACGACCAGATCGTCGCCGACCAGCGTCAGGCGATCGCCACAGCGCAAAAGACCGCTGCGGCAGCCGAGATTGACCGTGATGCCCACGCCGCCAAAGCGACAGGGCTCAAGAGTCAGTTCGAACAAATGAAGACAGAGGATGACGCGACTGAGCTCCGCCTGAAGGCCGCGCTCGACGCCGTGGAGGCCCGCGAGGCGAGCTCGCGCGAGACCGGCAACCGCCTCGTTCGACGTCTTGAGGATTCCAAGCGTATCCGCGACAAGGTGAAGGCCGAGCGAGACGCCGGCATTGCGGCCGCACAACAAACCGTCGACGCCACGCGCGCCCAGCTCGAGACGCTGCGTCATGAGTATGCCGAGCTGCAACGCAATCCCTCGGCAAATCCCGCCAGCTATACGGTGCGCACCAGCGAGCTCTCGATGCAGATCTCCGACACGGCAGATGCCCTGCGTAAAGCCGAAGAAGATGTCCCGCGCATCACCGCCGACCTTGAGCACTCGCTTGCCGCAGCCGAGCAGGCCGTCGAGCAGGCTCAAGCCCCCATTGCCGAAGCCAAACGCGCACACCAAGCCGTGACGACTGAGGCCGATGCCGCGCGCGACGAGCTGCAGACGGCGAAAACTGCCGCCACGACGCGCCAGCGCGAACTGCGCGAGAAGATCGCCGCCGAGGACAAGGCACGCCGCGACCAAGAGCAAAGCATCGCCAACGCCCAAGCAGATGCCGCACATGCACAGTCGATCATCGAGCAGGCGACCGAGGTACATGACCATCCAGAGATCACTGAGTCGCTTGCAGGATCCTTGGCCCGAGACAAAGCCGAACACGCCGAGACCGAGCGAGAAGTCGCCCAGCTCGAGGCCACCGAGGACGCGGTGCGCGAGCGTACCCGCGACTCACGCATCAAATTCACCGGCGCCATCGTCTGCATCGTCGCCGCAATCCTGGTGATCATCCTAGTCTGGCTGTTCGCAAGCAAGTAAACCAACCGCCAAAAAACGCTCAACGCAGTTGCGGTGAGATAGTTCCTGTTTAGCCCCAAAAAGGCCAATTCAAGAACTATCTCACCGCAACTTATTTAGATCGACGCAAGGCAACCTACCCCTCTTGCACCGATCTCATGACATAAGGACTGTCCCCAGGTGCCGGCACAAAAGGAACGTCCCCAAGTGCCAAGTGCCCAATGACTACTCAACAACCACGGCAACACCGATGTAATGGCAGAGTCAGCGAGCGGGTCACATTTGAGACAAGGTGACGTGAAACGAAAGGGCGCTGACCTTCTGGTCGTGCCCTTGAAGTTGAACGTCAGATTGTCCAAATGCGGCCCGCGCAGCGTCGACCGGTTACGGCGTTTGTAAAACGCCGTAACCTACTGAATGAGCATGGCGTCGCCAAAGCTGAAGAAGCGGTAGCGCTCCTCGATAGCAGCAGCGTAGGCATCCATGATCTGGTCGCGGGTGGCAAGTGCGCTCACGAGCATCATGAGCGTGGAGCGCGGCACGTGGAAGTTCGTGATCAGCGCGTCTACCACGTGATAGGTCGAGCCGGGCATGAGGTAGAGCTGCGTCGTGGCGTTCTCGCGCACCACGATGTCACCGCGGCCAAGCGTGTCGGCTCCGTCCTCGCGGCCTTCAAAATAGCGCGCCGTCACGGCCGGATCGAACACCGGGGCTTCTGCGTCAAACGCGCTCTCGAGCGAGCGCACCGCGGTAGTGCCGACGGCGATCACACGATGACCCTCGGCTTTCGCCTTATGCACGGCGTCGACAACTTCCTGCGACACGTGGTAGCGCTCGGTGTGCATGACGTGCTGCGTGGGGTCGTCCTCCTCCACCAAGCGGAAGGTATCGATGCCCACCTCGAGCTCGACGGCGGCAAACTTCGCACCCTTGGCCTCGATAGCGGCCATGA
>CABRDB010000042.1 GCA_902469555.1 uncultured Collinsella sp.
CGGGGCCATTGTGGCTCTTGACAGCGGATTGGGTCATATGAGCGAAAACCCGCCAGGGCGAGCAAGGTGCCTTGAAACGAGGCGGCATTGACCTTTTGGTCATGCCGCCGAAGTTGAAAGGCAGATTGCCGCTCTGGCGGGTTTGCAGCGTCGAGCGGTTACGGCGTTTGGCAAAACGCCGTAACTTAATAAGTTTGGTACCTTGACATTGATTTCTCATGCTCCTAAATTGGTTAGGCACAAAACAATTCCACTACCTAACTAAAGAGAGGAGCGAAGCTTAGATATGTGTGTTGAACCACTCGTCCTTCCGCATGAGCCCGGCGGTGACCCGTCGCAACCGGTAGACATACCCGAAGCGGTCAGCGCCGAAGACAAACTCGCCAAGCGCATCCTGAGCGGCCTGGGCTTTTGCGGCCATTACATGCATTTTCATGGCGGAGGCGTATCCGGCAAGGCGCCCATCATCTGCCTACTGGCCAAGCAGCCCGGCGGCGAGATGTCTCAGCAAGAACTCGGCATGCACTTTGACCTCAAGCCGGGGTCGCTTTCCGAGATCCTGTCCAAGCTCGAGGTCAACGGCCTCATCGAGCGCAGCCGTAACCCCCAGGATCGACGGCAACTCACCATTCGCCTAACCGAAACCGGCCGGGAAAACGCCCGCATCGACCAGGCGGCCCGCATCCGCTTTAGAGAACGGGCCTTTAGCGCGCTCACCCACGACGAGCGCGAGGACCTCGCCGAAATGCTCGATAAAATCCGCGTAACCTGGGAGGAACTGGATGATTAAAACCCTCATGGGCAGCATCCGAGACTATATGAAAGTCACCGTTGCCACGCCGCTGCTCGTGCTTGGCGAGGTGCTCTGCGAGATGCTGATTCCATTTATCACCGCCAACCTGATCGACGCCATCAAAGACGGCGCCACCGTAGCCGAGCTGCTTCCCACCGCAGGCTTTTTGGTGCTCATCGCGCTTACGTCGCTTGCCTTTGGCGCCGCCGCCGGCGTTACCTGCAGCCATGCGAGCTGCGGCTTCGCCAAGAACCTGCGTCACGACCTGTTCTACAAAATCCAGACGTTCAGCTTTGCCAACATCGATGAGTTCTCGAGCTCCTCGCTCGTCACGCGCCTGACCACCGACATCAACAACGTTCAGCAGGCCTTTATGATGATCATCCGTATCGCCGTGCGCGCGCCGCTGGTCTTGATCTTCGCCTTTACCATGGCATTTATCATGGGCGGCAGCGTCGCCATGGTCTACCTGGTCATCATTCCGCTGCTGGGCTTTGGACTGTTCTTTATCATCTTTAAGGTACGTCCCATCTTCTCGCGCGTGTTCCATAAGTACGACGCCCTTAACGAGTCCGTCGAGGAAAACGTCACCGGCATGCGCGTGGTTAAGAGCTATGTGCGTGAAGACTTTGAGAAGGAGAAGTTCGCGACCGCCGCACGCGACGTCCAGATGGACTTCACCCGCGCCGAGAAGCTGCTCGCCTTTAACAACCCCATGATGAACATCTGCGTCAACGGCGCGTTTGTCGTCATCATCTACCTGGGCTCCAAGCTCATCATCACGAGCCAGGGCACGCTGTTCGACGTGGGTCAGCTCTCCTCGACCTTTACCTATGGTTTCCAGATTCTCATGAGCCTGATGCAGCTGTCGATGATCTTTGTCATGGTGACCATGGCCGACGAATCGGCACACCGCATTGCCGAGGTGCTGGCTGCCGAGCCCACGATCGCCGATCCCGCCGAGCCCGTGCTCGAGGTTGCCGACGGTTCCATCGACTTTGACCACGTGAGCTTTAAGTATTCCGAGCACGCGAAGCGCCAGGCGCTCGACGACGTCGACCTGCATATTAAGAGCGGCGAAACCATCGGCATCATCGGCGGCACCGGCTCGGCCAAGTCCACGCTCGTAAACCTCATCGCCCGCCTGTACGACGCCACCGAAGGCACCGTGCGCGTGGGCGGCATGGACGTGCGCGACTACGACCTGGACGCACTGCGCCACCAGGTCGCCATGGTGCTGCAGAAAAACGTGCTGTTTAGCGGCACCATCGCCGAGAACCTGCGCTGGGGCGACCCGAATGCCACCGACGAGGAAGTCCGCGAGGCGGCACATCTGGCCTGCGCCGATGAATTTGTCGACGGCTTCCCCAAGGGCTATGACACCTGGATCGAACAGGGCGGTTCCAATGTTTCCGGCGGTCAGAAGCAGCGCCTGTGCATTGCGCGTGCCCTGCTGCGTCGCCCCAAGATCTTGATCCTGGACGACTCCACCAGCGCCGTCGACACCAAGACCGACGCCAAGATTCGCGCAGGGCTGACAAGCTATCTGCCTAACACGACCAAGCTCATCATCGCCCAGCGCATCAGCTCCGTGCAGGATGCAGACCGCATCATCGTCATGGAGGGTGGCCGCATCGCGCAAATCGGCAACCATGATGAGCTGCTCAAGACGAGCGAGATCTACCGCGAGACCTTTACCTCGCAAAACAAGATGTCTGCTGAGGGCGAAGGGACCGTCGAGGCTGACACCGAGGCATCCGCAACGCAAGCTCAGACCCAGGAAGGAGGCGAGGCACATGAGTAAGGCAACGACCGCCGAGCGCGCGCTCAACCGTAAGGGCGGCACCATGTCGCGCCTCATCAAGACGCTCTTTGGCTTCTATCCCGTGCTTTTGCCCCTTGTCGTCGCCGGCGTGGTACTCTGCGCCATCATCAACTCCATCGGCGCGACCTTCCTTCAGAGCGCCCTGCAGATTATTAGCGACTCGTGGCAGTCGGGCGACTGGACGACCGCGCAGCCCAAGATTCTGAAGCTTGTGACCACCCTCGCCTGCATCTACGGCGTCGGCATCCTGTCGTCGCTCTTCTGGAACCGCGCCATGGCCATCGTCACGCAGGGCTCGCTCGAGAAGCTGCGCGAGATGATGTTCAACCGCATGCAGGACCTGCCGATCCGCTACTTCGACACGCACCAGCGCGGCGATATCATGAGCCACTACACCAACGACATCGACACGCTGCGTCAGATGATCAGCCAGTCGCTGCCCAACCTACTCATGACGATCATCATCATCGTCACGGTGTTCTTTATCATGCTGTACTACAGCGTGTGGATGTGCCTGGTCATCATCGCCGGCGTCGCCTTTATGACCTTTATGACCAAGCTGCTCGGCTCCAATTCCGCGCGTTTCTTCATTGCGCAGCAGACCGAGCTCGGCGTGGTCGAGGGCCATATCGAGGAGGTCATGAACGGCCAGAAGGTCGTCAAGGCGTTCTGCCACGAGTCTGCCGCCGAGGCCGATTTTGACGAGCGCAACGAAAAGCTCTTCGAGGTCTCACAGAAGGCCAACATGTACGCCAACATCCTCATGCCCATCCTTATGAACCTGGGCAACCTGCTCTACGTGCTGGTGGCCCTTGCCGGCGGCATTTTCCTGGCGCTGGGCGTGCCCAACCTGAGTATCTCGGGCATGGCGCTGTCGATCGCCGTCGTGGTGCCGTTCCTCAACATGACCAAGCAGTTCTGCGGACAGATCGGCCAGATCTCGCAGCAGATCAACGCCGTGGTCATGGGCCTCGCCGGCGCCGACCGTATCTTTGAACTCATCGACGAGAAGCCCGAGGCCGACGAAGGCTATGTGACGCTCGTCAACGCGCAGGTCAACCCCGATACCTGGCAGCTCGAGGAGGCTGACCACCACACCGGCATGTGGGCATGGAAACATCCGCACCGCGCAACCGGCGAGATCGAGTACGTGCCGCTGCGCGGCGACCTGGTCATGGATAACGTCGACTTTGGTTACACGCCCGACCACGAGGTGCTGCACGGCGTGTCCGTGTTTGCCAAGCCGGGCCAGAAGGTCGCGTTTGTCGGCGCCACCGGTGCCGGTAAGACGACCATCACCAACCTCATCAACCGCTTCTATGACATCGCCGACGGCAAGATTCGCTACGACAGCATCAACGTCAACAAGATCCGCAAGGCCGATCTGCGCCGCTCGCTGGGCGTCGTGTTGCAGGACGTGAACCTGTTCACCGGCACCGTGATGGATAACATCCGCTACGGCAACCTGGACGCCACCGACGAGGAGTGCATCGCGGCGGCCAAGCTCGCGGGCGCCGACGACTTTATCACCCGCCTGCCCGACGGCTACGACACCATGCTCACCGGCAACGGCGCCCAGCTGTCGCAGGGCCAGCGCCAGCTGATTTCGATCGCCCGCGCTGCCGTCGCCGATCCGCCGGCAATGATTCTGGACGAAGCCACGAGCTCCATCGACACCCGCACCGAGGCTATCGTGCAAGCGGGCATGGACAAGCTCATGGAAGGCCGCACGACGTTTGTCATCGCGCACCGCCTGTCCACCGTGCGCAACTCCGACGCGATCATCTGCCTGGACCACGGCCGCATCATCGAGCGCGGCAACCACGACGAGCTGATCGCCAAGCGTGGGTATTACTACCAGCTGTATACCGGAGCGTTTGAGCTGGAATAGCTCAAAACAGCCCTACGCTCCCAACGGAGCTCCTGCGCACACGGTCTTTTCTCGCAGCCTGAAAAGAAGTGGTGAGGCCCTGGCCGTTTGGCCAGGGCCTCGTTTTGTAAGGAGGGACTCCACCGTCTCCCGTCCGCAGTCCCGTAGCTAAAAAAGCCCCGTCCCAAAATGACTACTTGGGTGGAGTGGCGGGTGGTATCCTTGGTAGCCCTGTGCTGCAAACGCACCTTAAACGCAAGGAGTCCCATGGATCTTATCGCCCAGCTCGCCCGCGAGCTCAACCTTAAGGCCGCCAACGTCGAGGCGGCCGTCAAGCTCATCGACGAGGGCAACACCATCCCCTTTATCTCGCGCTACCGCAAGGAAGCCACGGGCGGCATGGACGACGTCGCCCTGCGCGCCCTCGACGAGCGCCTGTCTTACCTGCGCAATCTTGAACAGCGCAAAGAGGACGTTATCCTGCTCATCGACGCCCAGGGCAAACTCACACCCGAACTCGAGCAGCAGATTCGCGAGGCCACGCAGCTCCAGCGTGTCGAGGACCTCTACAAGCCCTACCGCAAAAAGCGCATGACCCGCGCGCAGAAGGCTCGCGAGGCGGGCTTGGAGCCACTCGCCAACATGATCATCATGCAGGCCTCGGCCAAGGGCAGCGCGCTCGACGCTGCCGCGGCATACGTCAACGAGGATGATGGCTTTGACACGCCCGAAAAGGCGCTCGCAGGCGCGGCGGACATCGTGGCCGAGACGGTGGCCGAGGATCCCGAGAACGTCGCCGACCTGCGCGCCTTTACGCAAAACACCGCCGACATCGTCGTCGAGGCCACCGACCCCGCCGAGAAGACCCCCTACGAGCCGTACTACAGCTATGATGAGCCGCTGCGCCGTATACCCAACCACCGCGTGCTGGCTATCGACCGCGGCGAGCGCGAGGGC
>CABRDB010000043.1 GCA_902469555.1 uncultured Collinsella sp.
CGGGCGTTAAGCAAACGCGAAAGCGTTTGTAGCCCGTGGGCGAAAAGCCGCCAGGCTTTGAAGCCGGAGGGCATGCGTAGCATGCCCGGACATCCCCAGCTCTCCGCCAGTACGAATTTAAAGAAGGGCCCCATTTGGGGCCCTTTTTTTGTGTGGAGAAAGGAGGCTGGGGATTCGAACCCTCAAAAAAAGAGGCATCCTTTCGGACGCCTCCTTTCAGTGGGCTGATTATTCTTGCGCTCTACACCTCAGGAGCCTTGGCGACGGTCTCGCTCTCTGCCGCAAGTGGGCGGTTGTCGATGCGGCGGCCCAAGCGATCGAGCTTCACGAGCAGCCATTCAATGGGATTCGGCCCCGAGCCTTCCTCGTCGGCAACCAAATCCACGACGGCAATCTTGGTGCCATCCTGCTTGAGTGTAACGCTGCCTACCTTGTCGCCCACATGCACCGTGCCCGAAAGATCGTCGTAGCTAACCTTTTCGGTCACCTCGCCGGCAAGAGAAAACACGGTCGCTTGCGCCGTGGGATCGGCGAGCGTGGCGTCGATTGTCTTGTCCGTCCAATCTGTCTGGCTAATGCGTGCCATAAGCGGGTTGCCGTTGGCGGTCTTTTCCTGCGTGTTGGCGATCGCGACCGTGACCTTGTGGCCGTAGTACCAATTGGCAAGGGTTGCGGTATCGGTAAAGCGCTGGTCGGTGGTGGTGGAGTTCAAAACGACGGTGTAGATCTCGTCGCCGTCGCGGTTGTAGGCGCTCGTAAAGCAATAGCCCGCGTCGTCGGTGGTGCCGGTCTTGCCGCCGATGTTGCCATCTTGGCCCAGCAAATAGTTATGCGTGTCCATGGAATGCGAATGGTCGGTGCCGTCGGCGCCCGTGACCTCGATCCAGGAATCCTCGCTCGCTACGACCTCGCGGATCGTGTCGTTTTTCATGGCCTCCTGCATCATCAGCGCCACGTCATGTGCGGTTGAGTGCATATCGCCAGCCCACTCATCAAAGTCCAGACCATGCGGGTTTTCAAAAAGCGTACCGGTGCAGCCGAGCTTCTTAGCGCGCTCGTTCATGGCCTTCACAAATGTGGCCTCGGCGTCTTTGGTCTTAGGGTCGATCTTCTTGCCCACATATTCGGCGAGCACGATGGCGGCGTCGTTGCCCGAGGGAATCATCAGGCCGCGCAGTGCCTGCTCCACGGTAAGCTCGTCGCCTTCGAGCAAGCCGGCGGTCGAATTACCCACGGTGGCTGCGGCGTTGCTTACCGTGACCTTCTCGTCCATCTTGCAATTCTCGACGGTTAGGATCGCGGTCATGACCTTGGTGATCGAGGCGATCTTGACCTGCTCATCGGCGCCACGGGCATAGTAGACGGTGCCGTCTTTGCCCATGACGAGGGCATTGGTCGCATCGATATCGGGCAGGTTTTCGGCCGTGATGCCGCGCGCATCGGCGGTTTTGCCGCAAACATTGTCGGTCGTGAGCACTTGGGCGCCGGCGACGGTGGGCACGCCAGCGGCAAGGGCGATAGCGCAGACAAAGCCGGCGGCAAGCTGGGCTGAGCGCTTTGCAAAAGAGGTGAGGGACTTCACGGATTTCGCTTTCGACGGGATGGTCTCTTCTGGAACTAGAGTATATCGTTTGCCGGCGTCGGCGATCATCGCGTGCGTGCGTGGCCCACATCCGCGCCCGAACGGGCACAAGGGTGCTTAAGGCCGACTTAATCACCCACGCTTGTTGTGTGTGGCATGCGTCGCCTCGGGCATAATGGAGCGCGAGAGGAGCACGCATGAACGAGCGCATTTTGGTAGTTGATGACGAAAAGGCCATCGCCGACTTGGTTGGTATCTACCTTACAAAAGAGGGCTTTGATGTCCAGATTGCCTATAGCGGGGCCGATGCCGCCAAGGCAATCTTGGAGCAGGAGTTCGATCTGGCGCTGCTGGATGTCATGCTGCCCGATATCGATGGGTTTGAGCTGCTGCGTACAATCCGTTCCAGCCATACCTATCCCGTGATCATGCTGACGGCGCGCGATGCCCAGCAAGACAAGATCGAGGGCCTTTCGCTTGGCGCGGACGATTACGTGGTTAAGCCGTTCCGTCCGCTGGAGCTCATCGCGCGCGTGCACGCTCAACTTCGCCGCTACACCAGCTACGGTAGCCGTGCACAGGCGGCCGAGTCGCCGACCATTCAGCTCGACGGCCTGGAGATCAACCGCGATGCTCGTTCCGTGACAGTGGACGGTTCACCGGTTCGCCTCACGCCCATCGAGTATTCCATCTTGCTGTATCTGGTCGAGCATCGCGGCAGCGTGGCGGCCGTGGAGGACCTGTTCCGCGCGGTGTGGAACGAGGACTTTATGCCCGGCTCCAACAATACGGTGATGGTGCACATTCGCCACCTGCGCGAAAAGATCGGCGACGACGCACAAAAGCCGCGCTTTATCAAAAACGTCTGGGGCGTCGGCTACATAATCGAATAGCGCCTTTGATGGTGGGGAAGTGGATATGACAAAAGACGATAGGCAGGCATTCGAGGTGCCCGATCGACTCTTTGAATACGTGAGGTCGGTCGTCGACAACCGCGCGCTTGCAACGGTGCTGCTCTTTTTGCTGAGCCTGCTGCTGATTGGCATCGATAACATCGCCGGAATCTTGGCGGTGCTGCTTATCGGCTTTTTGCTGATCGATCGATTTGAGATCGTTCGCCGCTGCGTGGTGATTGGCGGCGCCGCGTGGGCCATGACGTTGGCGATTGGCGCCATGGCGCTCGGCGGCATTGAAGGGCCGGTGCTGTTCGATGCCGGCTTTGTATTCAACATGCTTGGCTTTGTGCTGGCGCTTGCCGTGTGCGTGCTGTTCTTGTGCGGCCGCGCCCTGTACTACCAGGGCTACGAGCAGGGCGAGCAGCATGCCGATTGTGTGCTGGCCGCTCGTATTCAAGATCGCCTGATCGATCACCCCGACACCTGGGACAACATTGACGGCGACTTCTTGGAGGTCGAGGGCGCCCTTAACCGCGTGCGTGACCGTGAGCACAAGGTGCAGCAAGCTCTGCGTGACGAGTCTCATCGCAAGGACGATTTGGTCACGTACTTGGCACATGACCTACGCACCCCGCTTGCCAGTGTGGTGGGCTATCTTTCGCTGCTGCAAGAGGCTCCCGAGCTGCCGGTTGAGCAACGTGCGCACTTTACGGGCGTGGCGCTCGACAAGGCGCACCGGCTCGATGCACTCATCGAAGAGTTCTTCGATATCACGCGCTTTGACTTCCACGATATCGTGCTCACGCGCGGCTATGTTGATCTGGGGTTGCTGCTGGCTCAGGTGGCTGACGAGTTCTATCCCATCCTCAACGAGCAGCATAAGGAAGCCCAAGTTGATATTCGCGAGGACCTGACGGTGCTCGTGGATGGCGACAAGATGGCTCGCGTGTTCAACAACATCATGAAAAACGCCGTTGCCTATAGCTATGAGGGCTCGACCATCACGATCGAGGCCAGACGCCGGGACGGCGGTGGCGTGCGCGTGCGCTTTATCAATCAGGGCGATCCCATCCCTGAGGCAAAGCTCAAGGTGATCTTTGAGAAGTTCTATCGCCTGGATGCGGCGCGTGCGACCAATCGCGGCGGCGCTGGACTGGGGCTTGCCATCGCCAAGGAGATCGTATGCGCGCACGGCGGTACCGTTGCATGTGAATCGACGCCCGAACACACGATATTCACCATCGAGCTGCCCGCCGCATAGCCAGTGTGCCCTTACAAACACTTGACAATGCGCTCACGTGCATATGAGCCGCGATTCCTACTATCGATACTGCTGAATTGATATCGATGTGGAGGTATGCGGTATGACGGCTGCTGCGGCTGTGGAGCCCACGGAGCTTGAAGAACTCATGAAAGCGCAGGCCGAGGCCGCGCACGAGCGCGAGGTTGGGGATGCGACTCGCCCCACGGCAGAGGATCTTGCCGCCTCGCCGACGCGCATCGATGTCGAGGGCCTCGACCTGTTCTATGGCGACCATCATGCGCTCAAGGACGTGAATATCAAGATCCGCGACAAGCAGATCACCTCGTTCATCGGGCCTTCGGGCTGCGGAAAGTCCACGTTGCTGCGCTGCTTTAACCGCATGAACGACGGCATCAAGGATTGCCGCATCGAGGGCAAGATTGCGCTCGATGGTCAAGATATCCTGGGCGATTACGACATCTGCCGTTTGCGCCAGCGCGTGGGCATGGTGTTCCAGCGCCCCAACCCGTTTCCCATGAGCATCTACGACAACGTCGCCTATGGGCCGCGCGGCATGGGCGTGCGCGATCGCGCTGTGCTGGATGGGCTGGTCGAGGATTCCCTTCGTCGCGCTGCGCTATGGGATGAGGTCAAGGACAAGCTCAAGGAGTCGGGCCTGGGTCTTTCGGGTGGACAGCAGCAGCGCCTGTGCATCGCCCGCGCACTTGCCGTGCAGCCCGACATTCTGCTGATGGACGAGCCGACCTCGGCACTCGACCCTGTGTCGACGCTGGTGGTGGAGCAGCTGGCCTGCGAGCTCAAAGAGACCTGCACGCTCGTGGTCGTTACGCACAATATGCAGCAGGCGGCGCGTATCTCCGATTCGGTCGCATTCTTTTTGCTGGGTGAGCTGGTGGAGCACGCGCCCACCGCGCAACTCTTCAAGAATCCGACCGATCCGCGCACGGCGGATTATTTGACGGGGCGTTTTGGCTGATACCATCTAGTAAAGGTACCTTTAGGGTTAAGATGCGGTCATGCCGGCCGCAAAGGGGTTCAACATGATCTATTACGTCGAGGACGATGACAACATCAGGGATTTGACGGTCTATGCGCTGCGCAAGCAGGGGATTGAGGCCGAAGGCTTTTCGTGCGACGGTGAGTTTAAGGCTGCCGTGGCGCGACGGGTACCCGATGCCGTCCTGCTCGACATCATGCTGCCCGATACCGATGGCTTGGCGATTATGCGTCGACTGCGTGCCGATCGCCTGACGGCGACGGTGCCCATCATGATGCTTACCGCCAAGGATACCGAGCTCGACAAGGTGATGGCGCTCGATGGCGGTGCCGACGATTACCTGACTAAGCCGTTTTCGCTCATGGAGCTCGCCAGCCGCTGCCGCGCACTGCTGCGTCGCGGCGGCATGGTCAAACAGGCAAGCGATGTGCTCAGCGTGGGCGACATCGTGCTCTCGCCCAGCCATCGTGAGGTGACTGTTGCCGGCGAGTCGCTTAAGCTCACCCTGCGCGAGTTCGACCTGCTCGAGTACCTCATGCGCAAGCCCGGCGTGGTCTTTACCCGCGAGTCGTTGCTGCAGAGCGTGTGGGGCTGGGACTTCGACGGCGGTTCGCGCACCGTTGACGTGCACGTGCAGACGCTTCGCCAAAAACTGGGCGAGCATGCCAGCGCCATCGAGACCGTGCGCGGCGTGGGCTACCGCTTGGCCGAGCCTTCTGCCGGTGATGGTGCCGAAGGTGACGACACCGCGGCCACCGCATCGGAGGAGTAACCCGTGGTCTTCGCCCCCCAGGGAAAACATACGCTGTCGCACCGCGTTTTTGTGACGATCTTTGTCTGCGCCATGGCGGTTATCGTGGCGTTTACGGTGCTGGGTGCGTTCTTTGTGCAAAACACCTTGGCGGATGCCACGAGTGCCAACCTGGCGCAAGAAACCGAGCTCATTGCTGCCGCCCTCGACGAGCAGCAGGAGCCCATCCCGTTCTTGCGTAGCCTCGATCGAGAGGACTTGCGCATCACGCTGATTAACAAGGATGGATCGGTTGCCTACGACAACGAGGCGTCGCCTTCCACACTGCCCAACCATGGCGATCGCCCCGAGGTCATCGAGGCCTTTGAGAGTGGTTCGGGTTCCGCGGAGCGCGCAAGCTCTACGCTCGACGAGATTATGCTGTATCGCGCCGTCGCCCTTGATAACGGCCAGGTTGTCCGCTTGGCGCAGGCCCAGCCTGGCGTTGCGGCGATTTTGCTGTCGATGGTGGCGCCGATGCTGCTTATCGCAGCAGCGGGTGCGGTACTCTCGTTTTTTATGGCGCGCCGCGAGTCCCGTGCCATCATCGCGCCTTTGCAAGAGGTGGATTTGGACCACCCACGCCGTAGCTATGAGCACGCCTATGCCGAGATGGTCCCCATGCTTGAGCGTATTGAGTCGCAGCGCCAGGAGCTCAAGCGCCAAATGGCGGTGCTGGCGGACAACGACCGTATGCGCCGCGAGTTCACGGCGAATATCACCCATGAGCTCAAGACGCCGCTTACGGCGATTTCGGGCTATGCCGAGCTCATCGCAAACGGCATGGTCGAGGGCGAGGGCGACCTGCGCAACTTTGGCGGTCGCATCTATCGTGAGGCGGGCCGCTTGGCAGCGCTTGTCAACGATATCCTTACGCTGTCTAACTTGGACGAGGCCGAGCGTGCAGCTGAGGGCGAGGCGGTGCCCATTGGGTCCACGGAGCCTATTGAGCTCTCGCGTGCCATCTACGCGGTCGAGCAGCGTCTTGAACAGGTCGCCCGTCAGGCGAATGTGACGATAAGTCATGAGACCAAGCCTGTGGTCATCGAGGGCGTGTCGCGCTTGATTGACGAGCTCATCTATAATCTGGCAAGCAACGCCATCCGCTACAATCGACCCGGCGGTACGGTTACGCTGCAGTGCGGCACCAACGACGAAGGCCATCCGTTCCTTGCGGTCGCCGACACGGGAATCGGTATCGCGCCTGAAGAACAGGGCAAGGTATTTGAGCGGTTCTATCGCGTGGACAAGAGTAGGTCCAAGGCACGCGGCGGAACCGGTCTGGGGCTTGCCATTGTCAAGCATGCGGCCCTGTATCATCACGCCACGCTCGATCTGTCGAGCGAGTTGGGCGTGGGAACCACCATTACGGTGACGTTTCCTATACAGCAGGACGAGCCATTCGCATAGCGATATAACATAGATATTGATGCAGACGCCGCATTTGACTTTCGGGTGCGGCGTTGTTGTGCAATTTTACGATTGCTTCCGACATTTTTACAGGAGAGCCTGTTTCTTATGTATAGAGTTTGGTCTCGGTAAAAAGATGCGATAACATACGGACAGTTTTGTCAATCCGAACTGGGGAAATGAAAGGCAAGCTGCATGACCCTTCTCGAACTGTTCCGGCTGCTGAAGAAGCACCTTCAGCTGGTCATCACCCTTCCGGTGGTCTGCGCGATCGCCATGGGCATCGTGTCCTTCGTTGCGATGGACAACACCTATACCGCGACGACGAGCATGTACATTCTCGCCAAGACCGACGATAGCGGTCAGATGAGCTACAACGATCTCTCGGCGAGTCAGATGCTTTCCAACGATATCGCCACGCTGCTGGATAGCGATAGCGTTAAGAGCGGCGCAGCCAATGAACTGGGCCTCACCGATCTGGATGACTACAAGGTGTCTGTTTCCTCCGAGACCACCACGCGTGTCATTACGCTTTCGGTTACCGGCACCGATGCCAAGGAGACGGCTAAGGTCGCAAAGGCCATGGCCAGCTCGGTGAGTACGGTCGCTCAGAACGTCGGCGCTGCCCAGAGCATCAACGTTATCGACGAGGCTAAGACCCCCGAAGCCCCCAGCGGTCCCAAGCGTATGCTGTACGTTGCTGTCGCGTTCCTCGCCGGTATCTTTATCGCAGTTGCCTATGTCGTTTTGGCAGACATGCTCAATACCCGCATCCGCGGTGCCGAAGAGGCAGAAGAGCTCCTGGGCATTCCCGTTGTTGGCCGAATTCCGGCTATGAAAGGTGGTAAATAGGCATGGCTAAGGCAAAGAACACCGATAAGCTCGTTGTACAGAATGCCGCCAAGACCCTTCTGGCCAACATCCGCTTTGCGAGCGTGGACGACCCCATTCGCACCATTACCGTCACGTCCTCGATTCCCAACGAGGGCAAGTCTACGGTTTCCATCAACCTTGCCCAGGCTATCGCCACGAGCGGCAAGTCCGTGCTCCTGGTCGAGGCCGATATGCGCCGCAGGTCCCTTTCCGATATGCTCGGCGTTCGTTCGCGCGGCGGACTCTATGCGGTCCTTTCCGAGCAGATCTCCATTGACCAGGCAATTGTCGAGACGGGTCAGAAGAACTTCTACTTCCTCGATGCCGAGCCGCATATTCCCAATCCTGCCGACATCATCGTCTCTCACCGCTTTGCCAAGTTGGTAAAGGCACTGTCCGCCAAGTTCCAGTACGTCATCTTTGATGCTCCCCCGGTCGGCACCTTCATCGATGCTGCCGAGATTGCCAGCCTGACCGACGGTACGCTGTTCGTGGTGCGCGAGGACTTCACCAAGCGCGAGGAGGCACTCAACGCTATCGGCCAGCTTAAGAAGTCCGAGAAGGTCAAGCTCATCGGTACCGTCATGAACTACTGCGAGACCGAGACCAGCGAGTACTACTACTCCTACTACACCAAGGACGGTAAGAAGGTTAAGAAGGGCTCCGACGATCATGGGACTTCCAAAAAGGGCATCTTCACCAACCGAGCAAACGTTTAGTTGATTAAGGCTGACCTATGCGTGACATTCATTGCCATATCTTGCCGGGTGTAGACGACGGCGCCGCCGATCTCGATGAGAGCTTGGCGATGCTCGAGGCTGCCAAGCGGGCCGGTGTAACCAGAATCGTTTGCACTCCTCACTGCCGTGATCCCTATTTTGATTACGACAAGATGTGGGATGCCTTTGAGCTGCTGCGTGATAACGCTGACGGTTTTCCGCTCCAGATGGGCTTCGAGGTCAACCATCGAAAGCTCGTTGAACTTGGTATCGATGCCGCGGAGCACTTGCATTTCGATGGAACCAACGAGTTTCTGCTCGAGCTTTCGACACATGCCGATGCGTATGCGTTTAGAGAGTACGAGAACACGATTTACGATTTGCAGTGCCGTGGCTACCAGGTGATCATCGCTCATCCTGAGCGCTATCGTGCGGTTCAAAAGGATGTAAGCGTGGCGGAGCGCCTGGTCGATATGGGCTGCAAGCTGCAGGCTTCGGCGGACTTTATTGCCGGCGGTCGCTTTGGTCGCGAGAAAAAGCCGGCACAGCGCCTGTTCGATCAGAACCTGTACAGCTTCATCGCGAGCGATGCCCATAACGTGGGTCATTACGACTGCCTGGCGAAGGCTCGCGCGAAGTTTAGCGTACGCGGAGCTCATTTTCGCTAAAATCTGTCCCTAACGTTCGCATTGAATGAAAGGGCAGCCATGGATATCCAACTTAAGACGGGATGCTTTGATGACGCGGCGTCGGTGCGCCGCGTCATTTTTATGGACGAGCAGGGCTACGAGAATGAGTTCGACGCTATCGACGAGGATCCGAACTGCATTCATGTGACGCTCTATGTAGACGGCGAGCTTGCCGGTTGCTCGCGCGTGTTTCCCGAAGAGCTTGAGCGCGCGGCTGACGCAGAGGCTCCGGTGTCGCCGGCGTGCGACTTGGACGAAGGTGTCGCGGCGGGGGAGACCTACATTATGGGGCGCGTGGCCGTGCTGCCGAGCATGCGCCGTCGCGGTTTGGCGAGCAAGATTGTCGAGGCCAGTGATACGTGCGCGCGTGATGCCGGCGCCAAGCTCATTAAGCTGCATGCTCAGGAATACGTGCTGCCGCTCTATGCCAAGGCGGGCTACACGCAGATTGCCCCGGTGGACTACGAAGACGAGGGCCAGCCTCATGCCTGGATGGCCAAGCGCGTAGATGGCAGATAGGAACGTTCCTTTCCTGCCGGCAGTTTGGGACACTCCTTGGCAATTGGCGCATCAGAGCGCTCGGACATACAGTTTTTCGATTCCGTATGTATATATGCGCGTTAATGGGTTATAAAATCTAAGTCTGAACATAGCAGGTCTGCGATGCGGCTCGGGCGACCGAGCCGTTTTTGCGGACAGGGGTAGCGCGAAAGGACTGCACATGCGCCAATTTAAGACCGAGAGCAAAAAACTGCTCGACCTCATGATCAACTCCATCTACACCAATAAAGAAATCTTCCTGCGCGAGCTTATCTCTAACGCGAGCGACGCCGTCGACAAGCTCAACTTTAAGAGCCTGCAGGACCCGAGCGTCAAGATCGACCAGGGCGACCTGGCCATTCGCGTCTCCTTTGATAAAGACGCCCGCACCATTACCATCTCGGATAACGGCATTGGCATGACCGCCGAGGAGCTGGAGCGCAATCTGGGCACCATCGCCCATTCCGGCTCCGAGGAGTTTAAGACCGAGAACGCCGAGCAGCAGGGCTCCGATGTCGACATCATCGGTCAGTTTGGCGTGGGCTTCTACTCGGCTTTTATGGTCGCCAGCCATGTGAAGGTCGTCAGCCGCGCCTACGGCGAGGATGTCGCCCATGTGTGGGAATCCGACGGTCTTGAGGGCTACACCATCGAGGACGGCGAGCGCGCCGAGCACGGTACCGATGTCATCCTGACGCTGCGCGAGAACGAGAAGCTCGATGCCGACGGCGAGGCCGAGACCTACGATCGCTTCCTGACCGAGTGGGGTCTCAAGAGCCTGATTCAGCAGTACAGTAACTATGTGCGTTACCCGATCCAGATGATGGTGTCCAAGAGCCGCCAGAAACCCAAGCCCGAGGACGCCGGCGACGATTACAAGCCCGAGTACGAGGACTACCAGGAGCTCGAGACCGTCAATTCCATGACACCGATCTGGAAGAAGCACAGCTCCGATGTCGAGCAGAAGGACTACGACGAGTTCTACAAGTCCACGTTCCACGACTTTGACGATCCTGCGCGCACCATCAGCTTCCACGCCGAGGGCACGCTCGAGTATGACGCCCTGCTGTTTGTGCCGGGACGCGCGCCGTTCGATCTGTACAGCAAGGACTACGAGAAGGGTCTGGCGCTCTACAGCTCCAACGTCCTGATCATGGAGAAGTGCGACGACCTGCTGCCCGACTACTACAACTTTGTCCGCGGCGTCGTGGATTCCGCCGACGTGTCGCTCAACATCTCGCGCGAGACGCTGCAGCAGAACCGTCAGCTCAAGGCCATCGCCAAGCGTGTGGAAAAGAAGATTACCGCCGACCTTGAGGATATGCGTGACAACGACCGCGAGGCCTACGAGAAGTTCTTTGAGAACTTTGGCCGCGGTCTTAAGTACGGCATCTACTCGAGCTATGGCATGAAGGCCGATGAGCTCGCCGACCTGTTGCTGTTCTGGTCTGCCAAGGAACAGAAGATGATTACCCTGGCCGAGTATGCCAAGGGCATGCCTGAGGATCAGAAGGCCATCTACTACGCCGCCGGCGACTCGCGTGAGCGCTTGGCCAAGATGCCCGTGGTAAAGGGCGTGCTCGACCGCGGCTATGACGTGCTGCTGCTGACGCAGGATGTGGATGAGTTCACGTTCCAGGCTATGCGTGAGTACGTTGCCGCCGATATGCCCAAGATCTACGAGGACGATGCTGCCCGCGAGGCTGCCGAGAAGGCTGTGGCCGACGGTGCCGAGCCCGAGGTCGAGGATCGTCATCTAGAGCTCAAGAACGTTGCGACCGGTGATCTTGACCTGGCGACCGAGGACGAGAAGAAGGAGGCCGAGGACGCCACCAAGGAGAACGAGGACCTCTTTAGCGCTATGAAGGAGGCGCTCGGTGACAAGGTCGAGAAAGTCGCCGTCTCCGCGCGCCTGACCGATGCCCCCGCTTGTATCACCACCGAGGGCCCACTTTCGCTCGAGATGGAGAAGGTGCTCCAGAAGGGACCCGAGGGCGCGCCCGACGGCATGCCCAAGAGCCAACGCGTGCTCGAGCTCAACGCCAAGCACCCGGTCTTTGACAAGCTTGTCGCTGCCCAGAAGGCAGGCGACGCCGACAAGATCAAGCAGTACTCTGGTCTGCTCTACGATCAGGCCCTGCTGGTCGAGGGCATCCTCCCCGAGGACCCCGTTGCCTTCGCGGCGGCTGTTTGCAACTTGATGTAGTTAGGTAGTTACGCGGTTTTACCAAACCGCGTAACGGCTCGACGCTGCCCTCAGTTCCGCCGTTCTAACGAACGGCGGACCAGTCGACGCTGCGCGGGCGCCAGAGCGACAACTTGTCATTCAAAGAGGACGGCATGACCAGAAGGTCTATGCCGTCCTCTTTTCATGCCAATTTGTTCGCTCTGGCGCCCGCTCGCTGGCATTGCTAAAACATCGATGTTACCGTGGTCCAAACTAGTCGTTGGGGGCGTTCTTGTTTGACCAGTCGTTTAAGAACGTCCCCGATGACTATTTGAATTGCTAATTTGTGCGGGTTGTGGTTTTGTGACCTGCTGAAATTAAAGATACTGTACAACTGTACGTTAATTCGTCTTCGTAGTATATTGCTACCCGCAAAACTCAATACCATTGTGCTCTGAGACGCTAAAGCGCTTACGTACAATGGTTATCGATAGTACGATTCGATTCAACGACAGGATGGATGGTCCAAGCGTGAGTCTCGGCAGCAAACTATCCAATGCAAAGGTCTCCTTTGCGATATTTAAGCGCGACATTAAGCGACTGCTTGTGAACCCCGTCGCCTTGGTGGTTACCCTTGGCGTGTGCGTTATTCCCTCGCTGTATGCCTGGTACAACATCGTGGCCAACTGGGATCCGTACGGAAACACCCAGGGCATCAAGATTGCCATCGCCAACAACGATCGGGGCACCCAAAACGACCTGGTGGGCGAGCTCAACGCGGGCGATCAGGTCGTCGATCAGCTCAAGGAGAACGATCAGCTGGGCTGGACCTTCGTCGATTCTGCGGCCGATGCCAAAGAGGGCGTCGAGAGCGGTGAGTACTATGCGGCCATCGTAGTCCCCAAGAACTTCTCGGATAACCTGGTTTCGATGCTCGACGGCAACTACCATCAGCCCAAGCTTACGTACTACGTCAATGAGAAGAAGAGCGCTATTGCGCCCAAGGTTACCGACACCGGTGCAAACACCATCGAGGAGCAGATCAACTCGGAATTTGTCTCCACGGTGGGCGAGACCGTTGCCAGTATTGCCAAGGATGCCGGAGTCGATTTAAAGGACAAGGCAACCCAGACTCAGGATTCGTTGGCCGGTTCGGTATCAGAGGCTTCCGATACGTTGGGCGAAGTGCGTGATTCGATTGGCGACATGAATGCCGCCATCGATAAGACGAGTGGTTCCATTGCCTCGGCAGATGCGGCACTTGCCGGTCTGCAGGGTCAGGCGCCGTCGCTGACGCAGGCGATCTCCCAGGGCAATGACCTGCTGGGCGAGGCTCGCGCCACGGCGGGCAACTCTGTCGCCTCGCTCTCCAGGGCGCTCTCGGAAGGCAGCCTTGCGCTCACCAAGACGTCAGCCTCTGCGAACGCTGCCATCGGCAAGCTGACGGGCACGGTCACATCTACGACCACCCGTATCGACAACTCGCTCGAGTCTCTCCAAGCGACGATCGACCACAATAAGGCCGTTATCGGGCACTTAGAGATTCTCGCCAATGACACGTCGACAGGTTCCGAGGAAATTGACGCGCGCATTGTATCGACCATCGATTTGCTTCGAGAGCAGAATGAAAAGCTTCAGAGCATCAAGGACGGTCTGTCCGCGCAGTCGAGCGCCATGGCGAATGACGCAGCGGCTGTTTCGGGTGCCAGTGACGCTATCAATAACGCAATTCATACCGGTGCGACCAACCTTGGCCAAGCCCAGACGGACTTGGGCCAAAACGCGCTGCCGAAGGCCTCGAGCGCGCTCGACTCTTTTGCTGCCGTTTCGGGCGACCTGACCGGTATCGTCTCGGGTATGACACCTACACTTGCAAATGCGCGCGGCACGTTGGCGCAGCTTAGCGCTACGCTCGGCCAGGCCAAGACCACGCTGTCCCAGACCGATTCCTCGCTTGCCAAGGTCCAGGACAAGCTTGCAACCGCCGCCAATGACATCGCGGCGCTGCAGACCTCCGAGTCCATGGGCGAGCTGGCCGATCTGATGGGCGTCGATGTCAATGACGTGGCAGATTTCATGGCGTCTCCGGTTGAGTTGACGTCCAAGTCAATCTATCCGGTCAAGAGCTTTGGCTCGGGCATCGCTCCCTTCTACACCAATCTGGCGCTTTGGGTGGGCGGCTATGTGCTCATCGCCATTTACAAGCTCGAGGTCGACCGTGAAGGTGTTGGCAGCTTTACGGCGCGCCAAGGCTACTTTGGCCGCTGGTTGCTCATGGTGATCCTGGGCGCGTTGCAGGCCATCATCGTTACGGTAGGCGATCTGGTGATTGGCGTGCAGTGCGTCAGCCCGCTGCTGTTCGTGCTGGGCGGCATCGCCATTTCGTTCACCTACGTCAATATCATCTATGCGCTGTCCACCACGTTTAAGCATATCGGCAAGGCTATCGGCGTCATTCTCGTCATCGTGCAGATCCCGGGTTCGTCGGGCATGTACCCCATCGAGATGATGCCCGGCTTCTTCCAGTGGCTGCACCCGCTGCTGCCCTTTACCTACGGCATCAATCTGCTGCGCGAGACGGTCGGCGGCATGTATTCGTTCAACTACCTGTTTAACCTGTGCATTCTGGGCGTGTTCTTGATCGTGGCGCTCTTTATCGGCCTGCAGCTGCGTCCGCTGCTGCTCAACCTTAACCTGCTCTTTGATAAACAGCTCTCCACGACCGGTATGATGATTTGCGAGTCCAACGACCTGCCGCGCCAGCGCTACTCGCTGCGCACGGCCATGCGCGTCATGCTCGATTCCGATTCGTACCGTCGCGAACTGCTCGATCATGCGGTCGCCTTTGAACATCGCTACCCGTACTACATCAAGGGCGGTTTTGCCGCCGTGGTGGGCGTTCAGGTCCTGCTCTTTGTCCTGTCGACGGTTCTCGATATCGACAATAACGGCAAGATCATCCTGCTTGTCATTTGGATCATCTCGGTTATTGCCATCTGCGGCTGGCTTATCAATATCGAATATATCCGAGCGAGCCTCAATACCCAGATGCGCATCTCGGCGCTTTCGGATGAGGACCTGCGTCGCGAGATGCGCGAACACACGGCCGCCATTCCTGCCGCCCGCCACATGTTTGGCCTCAACGCCAGCGAGCGTGGTGCCAAGGGCGGCGATCAGTCCACGGGCCGCTTGCCGCATATCGGCTCGCACCATAAATCTCAGGGCAGCGACAGCACAGCCACAAATGATGGAGATACCACCGCGCTTGGCAAGCACTCCAAAGGAGGTGAGGCATAAATGAAGAACATCCTGCATCTGTTTAAGCGCGATGTCCAAAACGTGTCTCGCTCCGTGATCGGCTTGGTTGTCGTGATGGGCCTCATTATCGTACCGTGTCTGTACGCGTGGTTTAACATCGCCGGCAGCTGGGATCCGTACGGCAACACCGGCAATCTTAAGATCGCCGTGGTCAACACCGATGAGGGTTACGAGAGCGATTTGATCCCCGTCGAGGTTAACGTGGGCGAAAACGTGACCGCCACCCTACGCGGCAACGAGAGCTTCGATTGGGTTGTGCTCAACAATCGCGAAAAGGCTATCGAGGGCGTTAAGTCGGGCGCGTACTATGCTGCCGTCGTTATCCCCAAAACGTTTAGCGCTGACATGATGACGCTTTTCTCGACCGACGTGAAGCATGCCGATATCGAGTTCTACGAGAATCAGAAGGCCAACGCCATTGCGCAGATCGTGACCGAGAAGGGTTCGAGCGCCGTCCAGAGCCAGGTTAACGAAACTTTTACCGAGACCATTACGAGCATCGGTCTTAAGACGGTGTCCAGCCTGCTCGATTACATGAGCACCGACCAGGTCAGCAACTTTATCGCCAACCTGTCCTCGACGCTCGGCGATTCGATTGAGGACCTGCGAGACGTTCAGGCAAATGCTTCGTCGCTGGCGGGCATTTTGAGCTCCACGTCCGATTCGCTGACGTCGGCGAGCGGCATGCTCAAGCAGACTGGTGCCGTCGATGAGTCGACAAAGCAGCTCATGGAACATGCCAAAAGCGGCATCGATGATTCCAAAGAAGCGCTTAAGGCGGCAAACGATGCCATCGATGCCGCAATCGATGGAAGTGCTGGTTCGTTCGACAATGTGTCTGCCGAGCTCGCGAAGGCGTTCGACACCGCAAACCAGCATGTCGACCTTACGGTGTCCCAACTCAACGATGCCGCTGCGGCCCTCAATGCGCGCGCCAAGGATATCGATGCGATGGCCGATCAGCTCCGCAGCCTTGCCGACCAGGTGAGCGATGAGAATTTGAAGGACGGCCTCAAGTCCGCCGCGACGTCGCTGGGCAGAATCGCCGTTGAGTACCGCAACAATGCCAAGGATCTGGCGGCTACCGCGAAGTCTCTCTCCGATAGCATGGCCGAGGTCAACAACTCGCGTGCCGAGGTCGATCAGGCCATCGCTGATGCCAAGGCCGGCATCGCGGGTGCCAAATCCGATTACGATTCCACGTTCTCGGTTAAGGCCAAGGAGCTCAAGAAGACGGTTTCGGGCATTCTGGACTCGCTTGATGGCATCTCGGGCGACCTGGATAGCGCCGTAGGCGGCCTGACCGACGCATCCGGTTCGCTGGCAAAGGGCCTCTCCAAGGCTGCAAAGCTGGTCAACAAGGCTTCTGATCAGCTGGGCGAGGCGTCGGACAAGATCAGTGCGTTTAAGGACGAGCTCGACGGCGCCTTGATGTCGGATGACCTCGCCACGATCAAGACGATGATTGGCAACGATCCCGAGGGTCTGGCCGTGTCGCTTTCCGGCCCCGTCGCGCTCGATCGCAAGCCGGTCTATCCGATCCGCAACTACGGCTCGGCCATGGCGCCGTTCTACACGATTCTGTCGCTCTGGGTCGGCTCGATCGTGCTGGCGGCCATGATGAAGGTCTCGGTTGACGATGAGCTTATCAACGAGCTCATCCCCGTGCGCCTGCACGAGATCTACCTGGGCCGCTACCTGTTCTTTGGCGGTCTGGCCCTGCTGCAGGCAACGCTCGTGTGTGCGGGCGACATCCTGTTCTTTGGCATCCAGTGCGACGACCCGCTGCAGTTTGTGCTGGCGGGCTGGGTCGCGAGTCTCGTGTTCTCCAATATCGTCTACACGCTTACGGTTTCGTTTGGCGATATCGGCAAGGCGCTCGCCGTCGTGCTGCTGGTCATGCAGGTCGGCGGTTCGGGCGGCACGTTCCCCATCGAGATGACCGGTCCTGTGTTCCAGGCGATCTATCCGTTCCTGCCGTTCACTCACGGCATCAACGCCATGCATGCTGCCATGGCAGGCGCCTACCATATGGAGTACTGGGTTGAGCTGGGTATTCTGGCGAGCTATCTGATTCCGTCGCTGGCCCTGGGCGTCGTCTTCCGCCGTCCGGTCATCAAAGTCAACGACTGGATCATCGAAAAGCTGGAGTCGACAAAGCTAATTTAGTGCGGCAACGTTAACGCTGATGTAGCACTAATGCCAGCGAGCGAGCCGCATTTGCGCCAAGGTGACGTGAAATGAAAGGGCGCTGACCTTCTGGTCGCGCCCTTGAAATTGAACGTCAGATTGGCGTGAATGCGGCTCGCGCAGCGTCGGCCGGTCCGCCGTTCGGTAGAACGGCGGAACAAAACGCTTTAGTGGGCTGGATTGCGATGCAACGCCGGTTGTTGCTACAGTAGCGGGGCGTGCCGGGGGTCCGGTGCGCCCCGTTTTTATTTGACCATGAGGCGGCACGCAGCCATACGCGTGCGGACACCACGCCCAGATTGAGTGTGAGGATGTTCCATGGCCCAATACGCTGCCAACGAAATCGAAAACATGCCCGATAGCCCTGTCGCACGGGAGGACCTGGGCGCCGGCGGCACCTCCCGCGGCGCCGGCGCGCGTTCCCCGTTCTTCTGGAAGGTCTTGCTGCTATCGGTGGCGGTCATCTGGGGCTATTCCTTTACCACCATGAAAGATGCGCTCGACACCATTCCGGTGTTCGAACTGCTCTATATTCGTTTTCTTCCGGCTTCGCTGGTTATGTTCGCCATCTTCCACAAACGCATCATCGCGCACTTTAATGCCCGCAACCTTATCGTCGGACTTGGTATGGGCGCACTTATGTGGGGCGCGTACGGTTTGCAGACGATTGGCCTGGCACAGACCACGGCGGGCAAGAGTGCATTTTTGACGGGTACCTATTGCATCTTCGTGCCGTTTGCGAGCTACGTCCTAAGCGGCGAAAAGCTTACTCGTTACAACTTGGGCGCCGCGTTGCTGTGCCTGGCGGGCATTGGTCTGGTGGCGCTCGATAGCGTCGAGTTCAATGTCGGCGATGTCATCACACTGGGCGGTGCGGTCTTCTTTGCCATCCAGATGGCGGTGACCGCCAAGTATGGCCGCAAGATGGACATCAACGTCATCACGTTTTGGATGTTTGTGGGCAACGGCGTGCTGAGCCTGATCTCGTCGCTGTTATTCGAGACCCAAGCGCCGCTGTCCGTGTGGACGCCGAGCTTTATCGGTGTGATGGCGTTTCTATCGGTGGGCTGTACGTGTGTGGCTCTGCTCATCCAAAACGTCGGCCTGGCGCATGTCCCGGCCTCAACGGGCTCGCTGCTCCTTTCGATGGAGTCGCCTTCGGGTGTGCTGTTCTCGGTGCTGCTGATGGGGGAGGCGCTCACCTCGCGCCTGCTCGCCGGCTTCGCGCTCATCTTTCTTTCGATTATCTTGAGCGAGACGCATTTCGATTTTTTGCGTCGAAAGCCGCGTCCGCAATTGTAAACAATTTGTTGCGCCGCCTCCCGGGGCGGCATTTTTTATGCGTCGCCCTTAAAGTAGTACCTTGCACTTTACGCTATCAAAGTGCTTGCTGCAAAAACGTTACTGGAGGGCATCTATGGCACCAGCACTGTCCGATCTTCAACCGCAATCAGCGCCCAAGGCCACCGCGGCGGCGCAGACCGCTATCGGTGACGGTCTTGTTGCAGAAGCTCAGGCTTTTGCAGACGAGCTCGCTGCGTGGCGACACGATTTACATCAGATGCCCGAGCTGGGTAATAGCCTCCCGCAGACCTCTACGTATATCCAAGCGCGCCTGACCGAGATGGACATCCCATTTGCTACGCTCGTCGATGGTTCCTGCGTTGTGGGCCTTGTCGGCGCCGGTGCCGCCGCGGCCCAAGGCAATGGCATCTGCACGAATGAGCAGGCCGGTACGGTCATCATGCTGCGTGGCGACATGGACGCCCTGCCCGTTGCCGAGGAATCCGGCGAGTCCTTTGCATCCACCAACGGCTGCATGCACGCTTGCGGTCACGATATGCACGCGACGGCGCTGCTTGGTGCGGCTCGTATGCTCAAAGCGCGCGAGGCAGAGCTTGTTGATGCCAACGCTACGGTCAAGTTGCTGTTCCAGCCGGGCGAGGAAACCTTTGAGGGTGCCCGCGCCGCCATCGCCGACGGTCTGCTGCAGAACCCGCGTCCTCAGGTCGCCTTTGCCATGCATGTCAATAGCCAGTCGCCGCTCGGCCTGGTGCTCTACGGCAGCCCGGCGCTCTCGGGCGTGTACGGTTTTCGTATCACGCTTCAGGGCAAGGGCGGCCATGGCTCGAGCCCCGAGATTTGCATCGACCCCATCACGGCCGGCGTGCATGTGCATCTGGCGCTCCAGGAGCTTATCGCTCGCGAAGTGCCGGCGGCCAAGGAGGTCGCACTGACCGTGGGTAAGTTTGCCGGTGGCCAAGCGGCCAACGTCATCCCAGATACCTGCGTGCTCGAAGGCACGCTGCGCGGCTTTGACGTCGAGCTCATGGAGCACCTCAAGACCCGCATCGCGGAGGTCGTAAACGGCGTTGCCACAACATATCGTACGTCGGCGACCATCGAGACGCTTTCGGATGTTCCGCCGCTTGTACTCGACAGCGATATGACTCAGGTGTCGCTTGGCTACGTGGGCGCAGTGCTGCCCAAGGCGGCTTTCTTGCCGCTTTTCCATGCCATGGCGAGTGAGGACTTCGCGCTTATCTCGAGCGAGATTCCGAGTGCGTACTTTACCGTGGGCGCGGCCGTAACCGACACGGACGAACACTTTGCCCAGCACCATCCCAAGGCACGTTTTAACGATGCCGAGCTGCCGCTCGGTGCTGCGGCTTATACCGCCGTCGCTTTGGGCTATATCGCCGACCACCGGTAGCACCCAACCTTGCCTTTCAAGCCTGCGGGCATGGCCGTAAGGCCTATGCCCTTGTCTTTCAAGGCAATCTTGGGCACTACCGGCGCCCGGCGCCGGCTATTCGTTTGTTAAATAAGGAGCAGTATGCCCCAGCAGCGTAAGTTCTTCCCCGGCTGGCTCGTGGTGGCCTCCGGCTTCGTGATCATGGCCACGTGCTACACGATTTTCGTCAACTGCATGAGCCTGTTCCAGCCGCTCATCGTCAGCGACTTGGGAATATCTCTTGCGCAGTACAACATCTCCAATGCGATCTCTACCGTGGTGAGCGTTATCGGATCGCTTGTCATTGGCCATGTTGCCGATAAGGTGAGTGGCCGCGTATTGGGCTCGCTCACCGTTATCGCTACCTCTGCCGTTCTTGCCAGCATGAGCTTTGTCGGTGAGCTGTGGCAGGTCTACGTGCTCTTTGCCGTTTCGGGCTGCTTCGCTGTGGCCTCGACCCGCCTGCTCATCAGCCTAGTGACCGCCAACTGGTTTACCGCCAAGCGAGGCCTTGCCATCTCCATCGCACTTTCGGGCTCGGGCTTTGGCGGCGCTATTCTCTCGCCGATCGTGAGCTCGCTTATCGTGAGTGTGGGCTGGCGCTCTGCGTTCCTGGTACTCGCTGCCGTCTGCATGGTGGCGGCACTGCCCATCACGGCCTACTCCTTCCGCACTAAGCCTTCCGAGATCGGCCTTAAGCCGCTCGGCGAGAACCCGGACGATCCGTCCGTCTCGACGGCTGGCGACAAGGACGAGCACACGGCGCCCGAGGTTAGCGTCGGCTGGTCTCGCATCAAGAAGAGCCCGGCGTTTTGGCTGCTTGTCGTCGCCTTCCTCTTTATGGGTCTCGTTAACGGCGCCATCTTGCCCAACCAAGTCACCAACATGACGAGCGTTACCGTCAACGGCGCCAAGATCGTCACGGGCGGCCACGATCCCATGTGGGCCGGTACGGTGCTTTCGGCCTATATGGTCACCGTCGTTATCGCCAAGATTTCGCTCGGCGCCATCTACGATCGCTTTGGCCTGCGCTTTGGCAACGTGCTGGGATCCGTTGCGTGTATTGTCGCCTGTGTGGCGCTGTGCTTCCCCGCGACCGATCTTGGTCCCATCGTGGCTGCCGTGAGCTTTGGCGTCGGAACGTGCATGGGCACCATCACGCCTACTATTGCCGCGTCCAAGCAGTTTGGCATGGCCGACCTCGGCAAGGTCACGGGTACCATCACCTCGCTCGAGATGGTCGGCGGCACCGTGGGCGCCATTGTCTCGGGCGTGCTGTTCGACGCCACGGGCTCCTTTGCGAGCACCTGGATCGTGTGCTTGGCGTGCTCCGTGGTCATGCTCGTGTTCCTGCTGGTATCCGAGCCCATCGCCGCCAAGCTGCGCGCGAGCGTGGCGGGGGAGTAAGCACGCTGCCGCGTTTGCCGGCTCACCCAACTCTGCCCGCGGCGGTCTTGGGAGCCGAATGGATGCTCGTACCATCATTCGGTTTCCAAGGTCGCCGCAGGCCAAAGGACGATCCCTATTCCTCCGTCCCCAAGGAATCACGTGATCCGAAGGGGACGGAGGAAAAGGGATCACAAACAGCGGCGGCGCGTCTGGCCGAACGAGTCCCCATACCCTCGTTCGGTCAGACGCGCCACCGCTGTTTGTGTTTGTGCCGTATAATGACCGTTACCTATGACGCGATACAAAAGAAAGGTGTTTGCCCATGCAGGCACAGAAGGCGGAGGGAACCCGCGACCTTATCGGCGCCGAGATGCGCGCCTGGCAAAAGATGCAGCAGATTGCGGCCGGCGTGTTCGAGCCGTTTGGTTTTAAACCCATCGAGACGCCCGCGATCGAGCAGGTGGACGTGTTTGTCCACGGTATCGGCCAGTCGACCGACGTCGTGCGCAAGGAAATGTTCCGCGTGTTCAGCGGTGCCAACCTGGAGCGCGTCTTTACCGAGGGCACCGACACCAAACTCAAGCCCAAGCAGCGCCTGGCGCTTCGCCCCGAGGGCACGGCCGGCGTGGTGCGCGCTGTCGTCGAGAACAATCTGGTGCCCCAGGGCTCCACGCCGTTTAAGGCGTACTACGCCGAGGCCATGTTCCGCGGCGAGCGTCCCCAGAAGGGCCGCCTGCGCCAGTTCCACCAGGTGGGCATCGAGTGGCTCGGCGCTCCCGATCCGGCGGCAGACGCCGAGTGCATCATCATGCTCATGGAGTTTTACAAGCGCCTGGGCTTCGATCTTTCCAAGCTTCGTCTGCTCATTAACTCGATGGGCGACGCTCAGTGCCGTCCGGCTTACCGCGAGCAAGTCAAGCAGTTTATCCTCGATCACGCAGACGAGATGTGCGATGAGTGCCGCGAGCGCGCCGAGCTCAACCCGCTGCGTGCCTTTGACTGCAAGAACGACCACTGCCGCGAGATCATGGCCGAGGCTCCGCTGATGGGTGACAACCTGTGCGATGAGTGCCGCGAGCACTACGAGCAGGTCAAGCGCTATCTGGATGCCGCCGGTATCGAGTATGTCGAGGATCCCACCTTGGTGCGCGGCCTGGACTACTACACCCGTACTGTCTTTGAGGTCGAGGCCCCTGGCGCCGGCGTCGGCTCCATCGGCGGCGGCGGCCGCTACGATGGCCTGGTCGAGCTCGAGGGTGGCAAGCCCACGGCGGGCGTCGGCTTTGCTGTCGGTTTTGAGCGCGCCCTGCTGGCCCTGCAGGCCTTTGGCAGCGATTTGGGTGCCGATGAGGCCCCGTGCGTCTATGTCGCCAACGCCGGCAAGGAGCTGCGTCAGAACGTCTTTGCCATTACGCAGGAGCTTCGCGCCGCAGGTATCGTGACCGAGGCCGACTATCAGGGTCGTTCGCTCAAGGCCCAGTTTAAGCAAGCCGATAAGGTAGGCGCCAAGCTCATCTTGGTCCTGGGTGGCGACGAGCTTGCCGCCGGCAAGGTCAAAGTGCGCGACATGCAGAGCCATGACGAGGTGCTCGCCGATCTGGACAACGTCGTCGAGGCGGTTCGCGAGCGCCTGTAGCGCATCTTTTTGAGCTTCGGGCCTGCTAACGTGCCCTGCTCATGGAGAGCGATTGTTACGGGGGTGTTTCGCTTTTATGCGGAATGCCCCCGTTTACGTATGCCGCTCACCGAGAAATACGACCATTTAGGGCAAAAACCTTTGCAATGCAGAAAATACTTTTGTGTGGTAAAGCGCAATCAGTGTCGAAAGTATTTCTCAAGCGCCTATAATGAATACCGCATGTTACGTGCATAGAAGGAGGAATGGGAGGAAACGTGGCTGAGAACCTAAGCAACCAGTCTGTACCCGAAGCCGCGGCGCGTGTCGCTGCCGTGGTCAACCGCCTCGTTAACCGAATCGGCTCGAATGCCGAGTCCAGGGAGCGTCTCGCCGAGATCGAGATCCCCGAGGAGCTGCGCGACAATCTGGCGCTGTTCTTGCGCCTGGAGCGCCGTGTGCTTAGCGAGTATGATCCCGAGATCGCGGACCTGTTCGACAAGATTTTGACAGCCGAGATTGTGGTCAATGCCGGCAACCCCGGTACCTGCGCTGCCGACGAAGCCGTCGACGAGCAGGGCGTGCCCACCGCCGACGAGCCCACTGCCGTGGCATTTCGTGAGGTCGTCGATTTGATCGACAGCCTGCCGCTCGATAAGCAGCAGGTCATCGTTCGCGCCTTTACGAGCTTTTTCCATCTGGCAAACCTGTCGGAGGAGAACTACCGTGTGGCGCAGCTGCGCGAGCGCGAGGCCGGTGCGTCGACCGATACCGAGGTCGATCCTGCCAACGAGCTTACCGTTGCCTATCACCAGCTGGTGAATGAGCTGGGTGTCGAGGGTGCCAACGAGCTGCTCGACAAGCTCGAGTTCCACCCTGTCTTTACCGCACATCCCACCGAGGCCCGTCGTAAGGCCGTCGAGGGCAAGATCCGCCGTATCTCCAACCTGCTGGAGGAGCGTCCGCGTCTGGGCGGCTCCGACCTGGTGGAGAACGAGCGCCATATGCTGCAGGAGATCGACGCCCTGGTGCGTACGAGTCCCATCGCGCTCAAGAAGCCCACGCCGGTCGAGGAAGCCGATACCATCATCGACATCTTCGATAACACGCTGTTCGACGTTATCCCCGTTATCTATCGTCGTTTTGACGATTGGGTGCTGGGCGACAAGGCCGGTACTGTGCCGCCGCTGTGCCCGGCGTTCTTCCATCCCGGCAGCTGGATCGGTTCCGACCGCGACGGTAACCCCAACGTCACCGCCAAGGTGAGCCGTGAGGTCGCCGCCAAGTACTTTACGCACATGGTGCTCAAGCTCGAGGACAAGTGCCGCCACATCGGCCGCAACCTCACGCTCGAGGCTACCTACAGCAAGCCGTCGGCCGAGCTCATTAACCTGTGGAACCATCAGGTCGAGATGAGCCCTCGTTACACGGCCCGCGCCGAGCTGATCTCCGAGCACGAGCCACATCGCGCCGTCATGCTCGTCATGGCCGACCGCCTGAACGCCACCGTCCGTCGTATCACCGACACCATGTACCACAGCGCCGACGAGTTCCTGGATGACCTGCGCGTCGTCCAGCGTTCGCTGGCCGCCTGCGGTGCCGTCCGTGCTGCCTACGGCCCGGTCCAAACCATCATCTGGCAGGTCGAGTCCTTCGGCTTCCATATGGTCGAGATGGAGTTCCGTCAGCACTCCGTGGTGCATGCCCGCGCCCTTAAGGATATCCACGAGAACGGTATCCATGGCGACCTGCAGCCCATGACGCGCGAGGTCATCGATACCTTCCGCGCTATCGGCTCCATCCAAAAGCGCTACGGCAAGAAGATGGCGCACCGCTACATCATCTCGTTTACCAAGAGCGCTCAGCATGTGGCCGACGTCTTTGAGCTGGCGCACCTGTCCTTTGCACACGAGGAGGATGTCCCCGAGCTCGACGTGATCCCGTTGTTCGAGCAGCTCGAGGACCTCGAGGGCTGCGTCGACGTGCTCGATCAGATGCTTACGCTGCCCGTGGTGCAAAAGCGCCTTGCCCAGACCAACCGCCGCATGGAGGTCATGCTGGGCTATTCCGACTCTTCCAAGGATGCCGGTCCTACCACGGCCATGCTCGCGCTGCACTCCGCGCAGGAGCGCATCGCCAAGTGGGCAGAGAAGAACGATATCGACCTGGTGCTCATGCACGGTCGCGGCGGTGCCGTGGGCCGTGGCGGCGGCCCGGCCAACAAGGCCGTGCTGGCGCAGCCCAAGGGTTCGGTCAACTGCTTCTTTAAGCTTACCGAGCAGGGCGAAGTCATCTTTGCCCGTTACGGCAACCGCACGCTGGCTCAGCGCCATGTTGAGTCCGTTGCCGCCGCAACGCTTTTGCAGTCGGCCCCGAGTGTCGAGAAGACCAACACCGAGACCACGCAGAAGTTCTGGGATATGGCCGAGAAGCTCAACACTGCAAGCCACGAACGCTATCTGGACCTGCTGAACACCGAGGACTTTACACCGTGGTTCTCGACCGTGACGCCGCTGACCGAGGTCGGTCTGCTGCCGATCGGCTCGCGTCCCGCCAAGCGCGGTCTGGGCGCCAAGTCGCTCGATGACCTGCGTACCATCCCGTGGATCTTCAGCTGGAGCCAGGCGCGCATTAACCTGGCCGCTTGGTACGGTCTGGGCACCGCCTGCGAGCAGCTTGGCGATCTTGACCAGCTCAAGGCTGCCTACCAGGAGTGGCCGTTCTTCCGCACCTTTATCGACAACATCGAGATGTCGATTGCTAAGACCGATCAGCGCATCGCCAAGATGTATCTGCATCTGGGCGACCGCGATGATCTGTCCAAGAAGGTCTTTACCGAGATGCAGCTCACCCGTAAGTGGGTCCTTGCCATCGTCGGTGATGAGTGGCCGCTGCAGCGTCGTCGCGTGCTCGGCTGCGCCGTTCGCGTGCGTAACCCCTACGTCGACGCCCTGTCCATCGCCCAGGTCCGCGCCCTTCGCGAGGTGCGTATGAACCAGGACGAGATGGCCGAGGAGAAGAAGGCCGAGTACATGAGCCTGATTCTTTCGACTGTGACCGGCGTCTCGGCAGGATTGCAGAACACGGGGTAATCGATAGCCCTGTAGTCGTCCGGGCCCGCCATCAGTTTTCTTTTAGGCACGTCCTCGGACATGCAAGAAGCCCTCGCTGCGCACTTCGTGCGGCGAGGGCTTCTTGCGTCCTGCGGAGTGTGCCTAAAAGAAAACTGATGGCGGGCCCTGCGATGTCCGGTCTTCGGCGGATTACTGGCTGGGGGAATATTGGTGCGCTTCGCGCGCTTTGGATGGGGTCTGTCCCGGCGGCGCGTTTGGCGCTTCGCGCCGCGCGCCTTATCGATCGGGATTGAGATGCATGTGGTGCTTCTCGCCTTACGACTGTAGCGGCCGCGGTCCCGTTTGGGATCGCGGCCATTTTGTTGTGGGTCAAATATGAACGTTGTGTTAATGAGTCGGTGGACGGTGGTGTTTTTCGGTGAGCGGCGTATCCTTCCAACGGTTAATCTAGTGTGTCAGTTGAAAGGAAGAGGGCGCTCGTCATTGTTTGAATGTGAACTACCGTTTGACCACAAGACGTTGCATCTGGAGCTCGAGGATAAGAATTTCGCGGGTGTGATGGAAGGTCATCAAAACGAGTTTAAGACTACAAAATCGCAGGAAAAGCTGGTAGAGGAGTCACTTGCCAACCCTTATGGCTCGCCTTCGCTCGAGGAGCTTTGTGCTGGCAAGAAGGATATCGTCATCATTAGCTCCGATCATACGCGTCCCGTTCCCTCGCGTGTGACGATGCCTATTCTGCTGCATCACCTCCATTCCGCTGCGCCCGAGGCTCGAGTGCGTATTTTGGTTGCTACGGGTATGCACCGTCCGTCGACGCACGAGGAACTCGTCAACAAGTATGGCGAGGAGATTGTTGCCAACGAGGAAATCGTTATGCACGTCGCGACTGACGACAGCATGATGAAAAAGATTGGCACCCTGCCTTCTGGTGGCGAGTGCATCATCAACAAGATTGCCGCCGATTGTGACCTGCTGCTTGCCGAGGGCTTTATTGAGCCGCACTTCTTTGCCGGTTTCTCTGGTAGCCGCAAGTCTGTCCTGCCTGGCATCGCCAGCTACAAGACCATCATGTACAACCACAACGGTCAGTTTGTGAACGATTCCCATTCGCGTGCCGGCAACCTGTGCCACAACCACGTGAGCGAGGACATGTTTGCCGCTGCCGAGATGGCTCACCTTGCCTTTGTGCTTAACGTGGTGCTCAACGGCAAGCACGAGGTCATCGGCTCCTTTGCCGGCGACATTCACAAGGCGCACGAGGCCGGCTGTGAGTTCGTGAAGAGCCTTGCCGGCGTTGAGCCCGTTGAGTGCGAGATTGCCATCACCACTAACGGCGGCTACCCGCTCGACCAGAACATCTATCAGGCCGTGAAGGGCATGTGCTCTGCCGAGGCTACGCTTCCCGAGGGCGGCGTGATCATCGACGTCGCCGGTTGTGCCGACGGCCACGGTGGCGAGGGCTTCTATCACAACATCGCCGACAACGATCCGGCGGAGTTTGAGCGCGCCTGCATCGACCGTCCTAAGGACGAGACCCTGCCCGACCAGTGGACGAGCCAGATCTTTGCCCGCATCCTGGCGCATCACCCTGTGATCATGGTCACCGACCTGTGCGATCACCAGATGATCAAGGATATGCACATGACGCCGGTCAACACCCTCGATGAGGCGCTCAAGCTCGCCTTTGAGATGAAGGGTGCCGATGCCAAGGTGGCCGTCATTCCCGATGGCCTGGGCGTTGTCGTCGCTCAGCACTAGTACGCGGCCTAAACGAATCGTTTATAACCGACAAGAAAGATAAGGTTTTATGCTTACCAAACTCCTCTGCGAATTCGGCGCAACGGCCCTCATGATCATCTTTGGCGTGGGCGTGCACTGCGATACCGTGCTCAAGGGCACCAAGTATCAGGGTTCCGGCCATATGTTTGCCATCACCACTTGGTCTTTTGGCATCTCGGTCTGCCTGTTTGTCTTTGGCGGCGCCGTGTGCATGAACCCGGCTATGGTGCTTGCCCAGTGCATCGTAGGTCTGGTGCCGTGGGGCAGCTGCATCCCCTTCATGATCGCCGATATGCTCGGCGGCTTTGTGGGCGCTGTAATCGCTTGGCTTATGTACGCCGATGAGTTCAAGGCTTCCGAGGGCGTCGTCGACCCCATTGCCCAGCGCAACATCTTCTCGACCAACCCCACCACCGAGGGCACCAACTATGCCCGTAACTTCTTCTGCGAGGCTATCTGCACCTTCGTGTTCATCAGCGCCATCCTTGCTGCCGCTAGCCGCGCCGGCGAGAACGTTTTGATGCTCGCTATCTGCGTCGGTCTGATCGTTTGGGCTGTTGGCATGGGCATGGGCGGTATCACCGGCTTCGCCATGAACCAGGCTCGTGACCTTGGTCCTCGCATGGCCTATCAGGTGCTGCCGATCAAGAATAAGGCTGACAACAACTGGAAGTACGGCCTGCTCGTTCCTGGCATCGCTCCGTTTATCGGTGCCGCTCTGGCCGCGCTGTTTGTGCATGGTTTCTTGGGCATGTTCTAGGCCAAGACAATTGATATAACGCCCGGGTCCGGCATAGGTTAACTTTCCGCCGCGTCCTCGGACATGCAAGAAGCTCCCGCTGCGCACTTCGTGCGGCGGGAGCTTCTTGCGTCCTGCGGAATGCGGCGGAAAGTTAACCTATGCCGGACCCTGCGGGAATCCAGTTGCCTTCGAACAAGCAGCCCAACATATATATCTGAATATAGATGGGAGGGGCTTGTTGCTGTTGGGGGCGTTGAAGTGTGAATGACACTTTGGGATGCGTGGCGGCCTGGGTTGGGTCGATGATTTGGGATGAGCTTCTTACTTAGGTGAAGAGGGGCTTTATGGCTGAGAGGTAGTCTTTGGCTACGTCGGCTTTGTTTGCTTGGAAGTTGTGCCAGGCCCACCATTGGACCATTCCTACGAAGCTTGAGGCTATGTGGTGTAGTAGGAAACTGCGGTCCATGGTGGCGGCGGGGCCTGCGGGGTCGACGGGGACGGTTTCGGCTGCGCGCGACATGATGGTCTTGCGGAGGCAGTCGGCGAAGACGCGTGAGCCGGCGCCGGCTACGAGGGCTCGAACGCCCTGACGGCGTTCCCAGAGGTTGTTGAGGATATGCTCGACTTGCACGAGTGGGTCGTCGAGCGGCGTACCATCGTCGTCGAGGGCGTGGGTGCAGATGTCGCTCACGAGCTCGGACAGTAGGTCGTCTTTGCTCTTAAAGAGGCCGTAGAATGTCGCGCGGCCTACGTGGGCGCGCGCGATGATGTCGCCGACGGTGATCTTGCCGTAGTCCTCTTCGCGCAGCAGCTCGGAGAACGCCGAAACGATGGCAGCGCGGCTTTTTGCCTTGCGGGCATCCATGGCTATGCGTCCGCGTGAACGAGCAGGCAGCGGAGCGTACCGGAGCAACCCTCGTAGGGGCGCTTGCCAGCGCCGTAGCCGACGGCTTCGATGCGGTAGCGTGAGGGCAGTTGGTCGGACGTACGCAGCGCGGTGACGATGGCGGCGCCCGTGGGCGTCACGAGCTCGCCGGCGACCGGTGCGGGCGTGAGGGCGATATTGCCCGCCTGGCACAGGTTGACGACAGCGGGGACGGGAATGGGCATGAGGCCGTGGGCACAGTGGATGGTGCCGTGGCCCTCGGAGAGCGACTCGACGACAATATCCTCGATGCCCAGGTCATCGAGGCAGATGGCGACAGAGCAGACGTCGACGATGGAATCGACGGCGCCTACCTCGTGGAACATGACGGTCTCGGGCGTTTTGCCGTGGGCCTTGGCCTCGGCGGCGGCGAGCGCGGTAAAGATGGCGAGCGCACGACGCTTGGCGCCATCGCTTAACTGCGAGCCGTCGATGATGGCGGTGACGTCCGCCAAAGAACGATGGTGATGGTGGTGGGCGTGATGATGGCCCTCGTGGCCATGGCCGTGGGTCTCATGATCATGCTCGTGTGTGTGCTCGTGTTCGTGTTCGTGTTCACCATGATCATGATGGTGGTGCTCATGCTCATGTGTGTGCTCGGCAGCTGCTTCGTTGCCGTAGAGCCAGGCCATGTCGTGGTCGTGGTTCTCGAGCTCCTCTGCAAGCTGGACGTCAAAGTCGCAGGCGTCGATGCCATGCTTGTTTGCACGCGTGACGGCGATCGAAAAGCCGTCGACCGGCAGCGTGGCGAGCTGTTCGCGCAGGTGCCCCTCGCTGGCGCCCAGGTCGAGCAGGGCTGCGACGGTCATATCGCCGCTGATGCCCGAGGTGCCGTCGATGATAAGCGTGTGCTGATGGTTGGACATGGAATGCTCCTTAACGGGCGCAGGGTGTGCCGGCGCTCAGATGATTGATAAGACTTGCCTGGTAGGAGGCACCGAAGCCGTTGTCGATATTGACGACCGAAACGCCGCTGGAGCAGGAGTTGAGCATGGCGAGCAGCGCGGCTACGCCACCAAAACTCGCGCCGTAGCCCACGCTGGTGGGAACGGCGATGACCGGACAGCTCACCAGACCGCCGATAACGCTCGCCAACGCGCCCTCCATGCCGGCGATGGCGATGACCACCTGCGCCTGTGCAAGTTCCTCGGCATGCGCGAGCAGGCGGTGCAGGCCGGCAACACCCACGTCGTAGAGGCGGTCGACCTCGTTGCCATAGAATTCGGCCGTCAACGCGGCTTCCTCGGCGACGGGCAAGTCGCTCGTGCCGGCGCAGGCGACGACGATGCGTCCGTTGCCGGTAGGGGAGGGCTTGCCGCCCACGAGGGCGAGCTGTGCGTCCGGGACATATCCCAGGTCGATGCCGTTGTCGAGGAGCTTCGAGGTACGGGCCGCTTTTTCGCTGTCCAGGCGCGTGACCAGGATGCGCTCCTGGCCGGCATCGCGCAGCGCCTCGATAATGGCGGCAATCTGCTCGGCGGTTTTACCGGCACCGTAGACAACCTCGCCGGCTCCCTGGCGCACCCCGCGTGAAAGATCGAGCTGTGCAAAGCCCAGGTCGGCGGTCGGCGCCGTCTGGAGGCGCGTGAGGGCGACTGCCGGGGTGACTACTCCGCCGGCAACATCGCTCAGCAATTGCTCAAGATCTCGCTTATCCATATATGTTCCCTTCGACGGCGCAAAGTCTAGCACTCAAAGGGTATGTTTCCGAACACTAAGACAAAATTGTTCGGAAACTATAGGACAGACTGATTCTCTTGTTAGAAGGATCGACTAGTCGCGCAGGATGATGTCCATGGCGAGCATCAGGTTGCGCTCATCGATGGCAAACGGGGCGGCTTCGCGCGTTTTGGGCTTGGCGCAAAACGCGATGCCCGTGCCCGCGGCCTGAATCATGGGGATGTCGTTGGCGCCGTCACCGATCGCGACGGTGTGGGCCATGTCGACACCGCACTCAACCGCCCAATCCAGCAGCTGGATGAGCTTGGATTCCTTGGTCACGATGTCTGCCGCCAGCTTACCGGTGAGCTTGCCGTCCACGACCTCTAGGCGGTTAGCCAGGCAAAAATCGATGCCCGCGGCGGCCACGATCTTGTCGGCCACCTCATGGAAGCCGCCGCTTACCACGCCGACCTTCCAGCCCTTGCTGTGCGCTGAGCGCACAAGCTCCAGCGCGCCAGGAGTAAACGTCACGCGCTCAAAGGTACGCTCGAACACACTCTCGTCCAAGCCGGCAAGCAGCCCCACGCGCTCCTCGAGCGCCTGCTTAAAGTCCAGTTCGCCGCGCATGGCGCGCTCAGTGATCTTCGCCACTTGCTCGCCTACGCCGGCCTCCTCGCCCAACAGGTCGATGACCTCCTGGTTGATGAGCGTGGAGTCGATATCCATAACAATGAGCCGTGCAGTCATGACGGGCCTTTCCAAGTGCTGTTTTATTGGGGCATATTGTCGCACGTGACGCGTGCAGACGGGTGCCGCGACGCATCAATTGTTTCGTCTCCGTCAAGTCTTTGGGCAGGAGCCACTTTTCCGCGGCACATCGACACAGGTGCGATAAGATAGAACGCCATGTCTGGCTGCGCGGTTTACGCAGGCTGGGCAAATCTGTACGACGCCGCCCGGAACGACACGGGGCGGCACAGATCCATAAAGGAGGATCACTGGTATGAGCCAGACCCGTCCCATCGATGAGCATTCCATGCACACCCGTACCTGCGGCGAGCTTCGCTTCGAGAACGTGGGCGAAGAGGTCACCCTCACCGGTTGGGTGAGTCGTCGCCGCGACCACGGCGGCCTTATCTTCTGCGACCTTCGTGACCGCGAGGGCATCACGCAGCTCACCTTCGACCCCGAGCACTCCGACGGCGATGCCTTTAAGATCGCCGAGACCATGCGTCCCGAGTGGCCCATCAAGATCCACGGCGTCGTGCGCGCTCGTGGTGAGGAGACCACCAACACCAAGCTCGCGACCGGCGAGATCGAGGTCCTGACCGACCACGCCGAGGTGCTCAACACGTCCGTCACCCCGCCGTTCCAGATCGAGGACGGCATCGAGACGAGCGAGGACACCCGCCTGCGCTATCGCTATCTGGACCTCCGTCGTCCCGAGATGATGGCCAACCTCAAGCTGCGCTCCGACTTTACCTTTGCCATTCGGGAGGCGCTGCACAACCGTGAGTTCATGGAGGTCGAGACGCCCTCCCTGTTCAAGTCCACGCCCGAGGGCGCTCGCGACTTCATCGTTCCCAGCCGTATTCAGCCGGGTAACTTCTACGCCCTGCCGCAGTCCCCGCAGCTCCTGAAGCAGCTGCTCATGGTCGGTGGCGTCGAGCGCTACTACCAGGTTGCCAAGTGCTTCCGCGACGAGGACCTGCGTGCCGACCGTCAGCCCGAGTTCACCCAGGTCGATATCGAGATGTCCTTCGTGGACCAGAACGACGTCATGAGCGCGCTCGAGGAGGTCCTGGCCGACGCCTTCGGCCGCATGGGCGTCGAGATGCCTACGCCGCTGCGTCGTATGGACTACTGGGAGGCCATGGACACCTATGGCTCCGACAAGCCCGATACCCGCTATGGCATGCACCTGGTCGACCTGACCGACATCTTCGCCAACTCCAAGTTCAAGGTCTTTGCGACTGCCGCAAACGAGGAGGGCTCTGTCGTCAAGGCCATCAACGCCAAGGGCGCCGGTGCCTGGGCACGTGCCAAGATCGATAAGCTTGCCGGCGTGGCCTCCACGTTTGGCGCCAAGGGCCTGGCCTGGATTGCTTTCCGCGAGGACGGCTCTATCAACAGCCCCATCGTCAAGTTCTTCTCGGACGAGGAGATGGCGGCTCTGCGCGAGCGCATGGATGTCGAGCCCGGCGACCTTGTGATGTTCGCCGCCGGCCCGCGCTTGCTCTCCGACGAGATCCTGGGCGGCATGCGTTCGCACATGGCCAATGCGCTCGAGATCAAGCGCGAGGGCCACGACTTCCTGTGGGTCGTCAACTTCCCGCTGTTCCACTGGGACGAGGATCGCAAGGCCTATGCTGCCGAGCACCAGCCCTTTACCCTGCCGACCGAGACCGACATCGCCAAGATCGAGGCCGACCCGTTGGCAGCCGGTTCTTGCACCTACGACTTTGTCATGGACGGCTTTGAGGCCGGCGGCGGCGGTATGCGTATCCACAACGCCGAGATGCAGATGTCCATGCTCAAGCTCCTGGGCTTTACCGAGGAGCGTGCCGAGTCTCAGTTCGGCTTCCTCATGGAGGCCCTCAAGTTTGGTGCGCCCCCGATGGGCGGTTTCGCTCTGGGCCTGGACCGCGTGTGCATGCTGCTCACCGGTTCCGACTCCATCCGCGACGTCATGGCGTTCCCCAAGACGGCCAGCGGCTCCGACCTTATGTCGGGCGCTCCGAGTGCCGTTAGCGGCGCCCAGCTCAAGGACGTCAGTCTGCGCCTGATGTAGGCGAGCGGCTACATCTTGCTTGCAACGAGGGAAGGACGTGTGTCTTCCCTCGTTTTTTATACGCCGAGGTTGCGAGGGTATAGGTTGACTGGGCGTCGCGGAAACTACGTCCCAGAATTTGCGTCCAAAACGGGTCGCAGTTTCCCAAACAGGCCCCTTTGGGAAACTGCGTCCCAGAATCCAGCCAAATAACGGGTCGCACTTTCCGGTTGAGCCTTCTGGCGGGCTTCAACAAGCATCTAACGCTACAATAACTACCACATGGCTGGGTTTGCCAGCCGAATGTACGATGTCGTGGGAGGGGACATGGTCGAGTTTACAAAGACGATTAAAGATCCGTTGGGATTGCATGCCCGCCCGGTTGCGCTGCTCTATGACATCATTGCCAAGCATCGTTGCGACGTGTCAGTCAGTATCGGCGATCGCCACACGGATGGCCGCGATGTCATGGGACTCATGGCTCTCTACGGCGAGTGCGGCGAGGACATCATCTTCCGCGTTTCGGGCGTAGACGAGGCTTCCTGCGTTACGTCGATCAGAAATCTCTCGCTCTAAGCATGATAGGGCGTGGTAAAGGATGGTCCTTTGCCGCGCCCTTTTGTTTCGTATAGGAAACTTTTTCGAAATCTGAATGGGGACCCTTTCCAAAAAGTTAACCACGTGTTAGTTTACTAAAGCGAACATAGGCGTGGTTAACTTTTACCGCGTCGATGTTGAGGACGAACTGACGTTAGGAGCCACTCATGTCTTGCGGACCGCAGATGCCGGCAATGCCGCTTTCGATGGTAAAAGCGGGCGAAACCGTGCGCGTGTCTCGTGTAAAGGGCAATGAGGATATGAAGCACCACCTCAAGGACCTCGGCTTTGTCGAGGGCAGCGAAATCCACGTGGTGAGCTCGAGTGGCGCCAATATCATCGTCACTGTGCTCGGCGCACGCTTTGGCATCGATTCCAAGGTTGCCATGCACATCATGACCGTCGGTTAGTCCACAGCATTTGATAAAAACCGAAAGGGGGACAAGAGGATGAAGACGTTGGGTGACGTTAAGGTGGGCGAGAGCTCCACCATCGTCAAGCTTCACGGTGAGGGCGCGCTTCGCCGCCACCTTATGGACCTGGGGCTCATCAAGGGCACTTCGTTCAAGGTCGTAAAGGTAGCACCGCTCGGCGATCCGGTCGAGATCAACGTGCGCGGCTACGAGCTTTCCATCCGCAAGGAGGAGGCGGCCGTCGTCGAGGTCCAGTAGGGGCTTGCTACGTATATTTCTGCAGATAAAGTTAGGTTTTTCTAACTTAATGCAGCACTTTGAAGCACATTATCCAGCCTGCGCGGAGAAAGCAGCGCAGGCACACAAGGAAGAAGGATTGAATGGCGGATTCTCAGATCCATGTCGCGCTGGCGGGTAACCCCAACTGCGGCAAGACCACGCTTTTCAACCTGATCACCGGCGCCAACGGCTACGTTGGCAACTGGCCCGGCGTCACGGTTGAGAAAAAGGAGGCCAAGCTCCTAAGCGACAAGAACGTTACCATCACGGACCTCCCTGGTATCTACTCGCTTTCCCCCTACAGCCCCGAGGAGCAATGCTCGCGCGATTATCTCATGAGCGGCGAGCCCGATGTGGTCGTCCAGGTTGTCGATGCCACCAACCTCGAGCGCAACCTGTACCTGGCGCTTCAGGTTATCGAGACCGGCCTGCCCGTAGTCGTCGCCCTCAACATGGCCGACTTGGTCGAGAAGAACGGCGATAAGATCGACACGGACAAGCTCTCCAAGAAGCTCGGCTGCCCGGTCATGATGATCTCGGCCCTTAAGAACAAGGGTATCAAGGAGCTTTTCGAGCAGGTTAAGAAGTCCGCTGCTTCCAAGGGCCAGGTGCCGGAGCACAAGTTCGATTCCTCCATCGAGGACGTTCTGGACCACATCGAAAACAACCTGCCGGCAAGCGTTCCCGCCAACAAGCGCCGCTACTATGCCGTCAAACTGTTCGAGCGCGATGCGGATGCCTGCAAGCTCATCAACCTCACCAAGGAGAAAGCCGCTCGCGTTGAGCAACTGGTCGCCCAGTGCGAGCAGGATTGCGACGACGACGCCGAGTCCATCATCACCGGCGAACGCTATGGCGTGATTGCCCACATCATCGACGAGTGCCTCACCAAGGCTCCGACAAAGATGAGCACCTCCGAGAAGATCGACCGCGTGGTTACCAACCGTATTCTGGGTCTGCCGATTTTTGTGGTCATCATGTTCTGCGTGTACTACATCGCCGTTTCCACCTTGGGCGGCACGGTGACCGACTTCACCAACGACCAGCTCTTCGGTACCGACGGTTGGTATGTGCTCGGTCAGGGTCGCGACGCCTACGACGCGGCTGTCGAGGCCGCGGGCGACAACGCCGACTCGGTCGACCCAGCGCAGTACGGCCCCTATGTCCCGGGTATTACCACCATGGTCCACGACGCGCTTGTGGCGGGTGGCACCGAGGACGGCGGTCTGGTCGATTCGCTTGTCTGTGACGGTATCGTCGGCGGCCTGGGCGCCATCTTCGGCTTTGTGCCGCAGATGTTCCTGCTGTTCGTGATGCTGTCTTTCCTGGAGGACTGCGGCTATATGGCCCGCGTTGCCTTCATCATGGACCGCGTGTTCCGCCGCTTTGGCCTGTCCGGTAAGTCCTTCATCCCCATGCTCGTGTCTTCGGGCTGCGGCGTCCCCGGCGTCATGGCTACCAAGACCATCGAGAACGAGAAGGACCGCCGCATGACGGTCATGACCACCACGTTCATTCCCTGTGGCGCCAAGCTGCCGATCATCGCCCTGCTCATGGGTTCCATCATCGGCGATTCTTCCACCACCGCCGCGTGGATCAGCCCGCTCTTCTACTTCCTGGGCGTCTTTGCCGTCATCGCCTCGGGCCTCATGCTCAAGAAGACCAAGCTCTTCGCCGGCCGCCCGACGCCGTTCGTTATGGAGCTTCCCGCCTACCACTTCCCGGCGATCCGCTCTTGGGCACTGCACGTGTGGGAGCGCTGCTGGGCCTTTATTAAGAAGGCCGGCACGGTCATCTTCGCGTCCACCGTCGTGGTTTGGTTCCTCTCCAACTTTGGTAGCTACAACGGTTCCTTTGGCTTCCTGCCTGCGATGGACGGCATCCCCGAGGAGTTCATGGACTACTCCGTGCTTGCCATGCTCGGCAACCTGGTCGCTTGGATCTTCGCCCCGCTCGGCTTTAGCACCTGGCAGGCTACCGCGCTGACTGTCTCTGGCCTTGTCGCTAAGGAGAACGTCGTCGCCACCGCCGGCTCGCTGCTGTCCGTCGCCGACGCGGGCGAGACCGACCCGAGCCTGTGGACCGCGTTTGCCGGCATGTTCCCCACCATGGGCGCCTGCGTTGCCTTCGGCGCGTTCAACCTGCTGTGCGCTCCGTGCTTTGCCGCTATGGGTACCATCCGCAACCAGATGGATTCCGGCAAGTGGACCGCGATTGCCCTCGGCTACGAGTGCGCCTTCGCTTGGGTGATCGGCCTGTTCATCAACCAGTTCTATAACCTGCTTGTCCTTGGGCAGTTTGGCTTCTGGACGGTTGTGGCTATCGTGCTGCTGGTCGCGATGCTCTTCCAGATTTTCCGTCCTATGCCCAAGCACGCTTGGACCGACGAGGACGAGACCAACACTGCTTCCGCTGCAGTTTCCGCCTAAGTCCGAATAAGGATCAACCCCTTTCCACGAGCCCGGGTGTCTCAGTGACACTCGGGCTTTTTGACGCAATGGGGGACAGATTGCTTTGCTCCAGAAGTAAGATGTGGCGTTTCCGCAGATAAAACCGACCAAAATAAACCTGTCCCTATTTGGTAGGTGGAGAATGGGGTAAAGTAAGTGCTGGTTAACTAGAGGAGGCTTGCTATGGCACCTATCGATATTGTTGTACTGGCTGTTATCGGCGTTGCGTTTGTCGCCGTGTGCGTGCGCATCTACCGCAAGGGCACCTGCGCCGACTGCGCTCAGGGTGGCGTTTGCACGGGGCATTGCTCCAACAAAAAGACGTGCGCTGCACTTAAGGGCGTAGACAAAATCGCCGAAGACTTGGGTCGCGGTATCAAATAAGGTCCGGACATCCAAGCGCTCCGCGGGCATCCGTTCGCGGGGCGCTTTGTGCATTTGAGGGAGAGTACGGCGAGTCGAAGAGTATTTTTGGGGTATCGTTAACTGGACTATTAATTGGCAACTTATCTATAACGGAGTAACCGCATGAGCGCTCGCGTAACCATGAAGGACATAGCCGCCGAGCTTGGCGTTTCCATCAATACCGTGCACAAGGCTCTGACGGGAAAGGCCGGCGTGAGCGAATCCGTGCGCGCCAAGGTGAACGCTAAGGCCGAGGCCATGGGCTATCACCGCAACACAAGTGCCTCAAGCCTGCGCCGCAAGGATATCAATCTGGTGTTTTGCCTGCCCCGCGCATCGCGCGAGGGAGCGTACTTTTTCCGTTACCTGTGGGAAGGCTGCAATCGCTTTGAACAGGAGGTCATCGACCGGGGCATTACGGTTGAGCGCGTTGAATTTGGCGTGGGCGGCTACGCTGATGCACTCGAGCAAATCGACGAGCGTCTGCAGGTGGGCGAGAAGATTGATGGCTTGCTCGCCTATGCGCCGGGCGACGATCGTGCGACTGAGCTTTTGGGGCAGATCGCCGAGGCGGGCGTGACGATTGAGCTTGTCGACGGCGACCGTCCGCATTTGAATCGTTTGGGTGCGAGCTTGGCCGATTATTCGACGGCAGGCAGCCTTATGGCCGAGCAGGCGGCAAACCTGGTCCATGCTTCTGGGGCCGACGCCCGCGTGCTCCTTTTGACAGGCGACCCATATACCGATTCGCACTATCTAACCGCCCGCGCCTTCCACAATTACCTGCGCGAACGTGATATTCCATGGCAGGTTGAGGATCTTGCAGGTGCCCATGCGCAAGTCAAACAACTCGAGCATGAGCTCGAAAAGCGCTTGAGTGCGCCGGACGCCCCCGAACTTATCTGTAGCGTTTTTGCCGTTGGTTCCGAAGTGGTTGCCGACGCGCTCGTCTCGACCGGCAAGGCCGGTCAGGTCATGGTGATCGGCAACGACCTGTTTCCCGAAAGTGCTCTGGCCTTGCGCCGCGGTATCTTTACCAATATTGTCTATAAGGACCCGACGAGCCTGGCGTATCGCGGCGCTAAGACGCTGGGCGATTATCTGCTGTGGGGAAGGACCCCGACGGTGCCCGTCCAGAAGGGTGCTGTCGAGATGGTATTTGCCAGCAATGTCGACCGCTACTGCGAACTTGCGGGTATTTAGCCGATTGAGCAGGTACCCCCTCTTGCGACGTGCATTTTTGGGAGTATTCAGCATTGGCATGTCCTGAATGAGGTGCAGAACGACTGTTTTAAGTGCCCCCGATGGCGTAATTTGCCATCGGGGGCACTTTTTATGCCGATCGGGCGCTATCTGCGTTCCAAATAGGACGCTGAGGATGGCGCACGGCGCGCTCCAATGCTGAATACTCCCAAAAATGTACGTCGGGACATGACCCACCTGAGCAAAAGCGCTCAAGTTCGGTGTTCGGGGACGCCAACCAGTCCGCAATACATGCAAGTCACATCCCCAGCAACCGTTGAACGGGCAAAATCTACCGTTCACCCCGTGGTGGTTAGGTGAACGTTCACCTTTTGAGGTGCAATGGATTAGTATAGTGAACGTTCACCTAAAGGATAACGAGCGCGCCGTGCGCCCGCCTTGCCAGCAAAGGGGCTGTTTGATGAAAAACTTTATGGACGATCAGGATTTCCTGCTGAGCACCAAGACCGGCGAGGAGCTGTTCCACAACTTTGCCGAGGGCATGCCCATCGTCGACTATCACTGCCACATTTCTCCTAAGGAGATTTGGGAGGACAAGCGTTTCGAGAACATCACCGAGGTTTGGCTGGGCGGCGACCACTACAAGTGGCGCCTGATGCGTGCCAACGGCGTCGACGAGCGTTTTATCACTGGCGACGCCCCTGCTCGCGAGAAGTTCCAAAAGTGGGCCGAGACCCTGGGTCGCTGCGTTGGCAACCCCGTCTTTGAGTGGAGCCACCTGGAGCTTAAGCGCTACTTTGGCTACGAGGGCGTCCTCAACGGCAAGACTGCCCAGGAGGTCTGGGACCTTGCCAACGCCAAGCTCGCTGAGGCTAGCTTTACCTGCCGTAACCTGATCAAGCAGTCCAACGTCCGCATGATCTGCACTACCGACGACCCCGCCGACAGCTTTGAGTGGCACAAGAAGATTGCCGCCGACGACAGCTTTGACGTTCAGGTCGTTCCCGCCATGCGCCCCGATGCCGCTTTGCGCATCGAGCGCGGCCAGGAGTTTGCCGACTACTGCAAGCACCTTTCCGAGGTTGCCGGCGTTGAGGTCAGCGACTTTGAGGGCATGAAGGCTGCCATTTCCAAGCGCTACGACGTTGCTCACGAGCTGGGCTGCCGCGCCTCCGACCACGCACTCGACTACGTTATGTACGTCCCGGCTACCGCCGACGAGATCGAGGCTATCTTTGCCAAGGGTCTGGCTGCCGAGCCGCTTACCGAGGAAGAGGTCCTCAAGTACAAGACTGCCTTTATGCAGTTCGTTGCCGGCGAGTATGTCCGTCTGGGCTGGGCCATGCAGCTGCACTTTGGCTGCAAGCGCGACAACAACCGCGCCATGTTCGCCAAGCTCGGTCCCGACACCGGCTACGACTGCATCTCCAACTACACGCCGTCCGACCAGCTCGCCGATTTCCTCAACTCCATCCAGGAGACCTGCGGCCTGCCCAAGACCATCCTGTACAGCCTGAACCCCATCGATAACACCATGATCGATACCGTCATGGGCTGCTTCCAGGAGGCTCCGACCGCCGGTAAGATCCAGAACGGCTCCGCCTGGTGGTTCAACGACAACGAGGTCGGCATGCGCGAGCAACTCACGGCTCTGGCTAACGAGGGCGTGCTGGGCAACTTTGTGGGCATGCTTACCGACTCCCGCTCTTTCCTGTCCTATCCGCGCCACGAGTACTTCCGTCGCGTGCTGTGCAGCGTGATCGGCGAGTGGGTCGAGCAGGGCAAGTACCCGGCCGACATGGAGCTGCTGGGCAGTATCGTGCGCGACATCAGCTACAACAACGCGGTCCGCTACTTTGGCTTTGATTTGGACACCGTCGAGGCATAAGCCTGCATCGAATCACATCGAACTCGGGAGCGCCGTTGCCACACGCGGCGCCCCCGTTTTGCTTGCACGCTAACAGCTATCTAAGGAGAGACACAGATGGAGAACATCAGCTACGATGCGCTCGAGAAGATCGGCTACAAGGGCTATTTGCTGCCCAAGGATGCTCCCGAGAAGGTTCTGCAGTTTGGCGAGGGCAATTTCCTGCGCGCCTTCGTCGACCGTTTCTTTGACATGGGCAACGAGGCCACCGGCTGGAACGGCAAGGTCGTCATGGTGCAGCCCATCAACGGTGCCTTTGGCTTTGCCGACGGTATCAATGCCCAGGACGACCTGTACACCGTGCTGGTGCGCGGCAAGGAGAACGGCAACACGGTTGACGAGTCCCGCGTGATCAGCGCCTGCAGCCGCTGCCTTAACCCGTATCGTGAGGACGACTACCGCGCCATGATGGAGGTCGCCGTCTCCGACGACCTGGAGATCATCGTCTCCAACACCACCGAGGCCGGTATCGCCTATGACCCGTCCTGCAAGGCCGACGACATGCCACCCGCGAGCTTCCCCGCCAAGCTTGCCCAGGTGCTCCACACCCGCTGGGCTGCCGGTAAGCCGGGCGTCATCGTCCTCGCCTGCGAGCTCATCGATCACAACGGCGAGGAGTTGCTGCGCATCATGAACCAGTATGTGAGCGACTGGGGCTGGGAGGACGAGTTTGCGCAGTGGATGGCTAACGACTGCACCGTCTGCACCACGCTCGTCGACACCATCGTCCCCGGCCGCATCCGCGATCCTAAGGAGGCCGCGGCGGTTGCCGAGCGTCTGGGCTACGAGGATCCCTTCCTGGCCGTGCGCGAGCCCTTCCAGATGTGGGGCATCCAGGGCGACGAGTCGCTTGCCGAGAAGCTTCCCTTTGTGAAGGCTGGTCTTCCGGGTGTCTTTGTGACTCCCGACGTCACCCCGTACAAAAAGCGCAAGGTCCGCATCCTCAACGGTGCCCATACCGCCTTCGTTCCGGGTTCCTGGGTTGCCGGCTTTGATATCGTGCGCGACTGCATGCATGACGAGACCATTCGCGGCTTCATGAACACCATGCTCTACGACGAGGTCATTCCGACGCTTGCCGCCGACTTGGATGTCGAGGACTGCAAGGCCTTTGCCGCCGCCGTCGAAAACCGCTTCGACAACCCGTTTATTGATCATGCGCTGCTCTCCATCTGCCTCAACTCCACGGCTAAGTGGCGCGCTCGTGACCTGCCCACGCTCAAGGACTACGTTGCCGAGACCGGCAACCTGCCCAAGTGCCTGGCGACGAGCCTCGCTACGCTCATCTCCTTCTACACGCAGGAGCTCGTGTCCCGCGAGGGCGACGGCCTGCACCTGCGTCGCTCCGACGGCACCGAGTACACCGCTCAGGACGACGCCTTCGTGCTCGACTTCTACGCCGCCCATGCCGGCGCCGACGATGCCCAGCTGGTGCACGACGTGCTCACCAACGAGCAGATGTGGGGCGAGGACCTTACGCAGATCGCAGGTCTTGAGGAGTTTGTCGTCAGCGCGCTCGCTGTCGTGCGTGCCGAGGGCGCCAAGCAGGCCTTCGCCAACGCTCAGGCGTAAATTTCCGGCGCAGACGCGGGCGCGGGACGGCGTGCCCGCGTCTCGACTTCTGCTCAACCTGTAGGGTTAGGACCATTTGTAATGAATACTATCCAGATCAATCCGGCCGATAACGTGATCGTTGCGCTGTCGCCGTTTGCCAAGGGCACTGCCGTCGCGGTTCCCGGGGTGGGCGAGGTCGTGGCCGCAGAGGATATTCCGCAAGGCCACAAGATGGCTGTGCGCTCGATTGCCGCCGGCGAGGACGTCATTAAGTACGGCCTTCCTATCGGTCATGTGACGGGCGATGTCCAGCCCGGTCAGTGGCTCCACACGCACAATGTGAAGACCAACCTTTCGGGCGAGGTCGAGTATACCTACAACCCCACACATCCGGTCGTTGAGCCGGTTGAGCCCGAGACCTTTATGGGGTTCCGCCGCGCCGACGGTCGTGCCGCGACGCGCAACGAGCTGTGGATCATCCCCACGGTCGGCTGTGTCAACGAAGTCGCCCGTGCCATGTGCGAGCAGGCCCAGGATCTGGTCGATGGCTCGCTGGAGGGCGTCTACTACTTCCCGCATCCGTTCGGTTGCTCGCAGACCGGCGCCGACCATGCCCAGACCCGTCGTCTGCTGGTGGCACTGTCGCGTCACGCAAATGCCGCGGGCGTGCTGTTCCTGTCGCTCGGTTGCGAGAACTGCACGCATCAGCAGGTGCTCGACGAGCTCGGTGACTTCGATCACGAGCGCGTTCGTTTTCTCACCTGCCAGGATGTAGCCGACGAGCAAATCGAGGGCCACAAGATTCTGGCCGAGCTGGCAGACCTGGCAAAGCAGTCCAAGCGCGAGCCCATTCCGGCCTCCGAGCTGGTCATTGGTCTTAAGTGTGGCGGCTCCGACGGTCTTTCGGGCATTACCGCCAACCCCACGATCGGTCGCGTGAGCGATATGGTCGTCGCCCGTGGCGGCACGTCGGTGCTTACCGAGGTGCCCGAGATGTTTGGCGCGGAGAGCATCCTGCTCGACCGTTGCGAGAACGAGCAGGTCTTTAACGCTGCCTCCGACATGCTCAATGGATTTAAGGACTACTTTATTAGCCACGGCGAGGTCGTTTATGAGAACCCGAGTCCCGGCAACAAGGACGGCGGTATTACCACGCTCGAGGACAAGAGCTGCGGCTGCGTGCAAAAGGGCGGATCTGCCCCCATCGTCGACGTGCTGCCGTATGCCGGCCAGGCAAATAAACACGGCCTGAACATGCTGTGCGGTCCGGGCAACGACATGGTATCCACCACGGCGTTGACGGCTGCCGGCTGCCACGTGATTCTGTTCTCGACCGGCCGCGGCACACCGTTTGGCGCGCCGGCGCCTACCCTCAAGGTGTTCACCAATCAGCGTTTGTGCGACCACAAGGCCAACTGGATGGACTTTAACGCTGGCGTGATTGCCACGGGTGAGCGCACACTCGACGAGGCTGCCCACGATCTGTACCAGCTGGTGCTGGAGACGGCGAGCGGTAAGCTCACGAGTGCTGAGCGCCGTGGCTGTCACGAGATCAGTATCTGGAAGGACGGCGTCTGCTTGTAGCGGCAAGTGCGCCCAAGCATAGCGAGATGTCATCGGCCCCATCGGGAGTGTGAACTGCCTCCCATTTCTTGGACATGAGAAATGGGAGGCTTTCTTTATGCGCGTTGATTTGAGAGTGAAGCATGATGTCGAGGCCAGGAAGGCGGC
>CABRDB010000044.1 GCA_902469555.1 uncultured Collinsella sp.
CCTATGGCACTTCAACATCATTGTCGCAGCCCCGACCCGCGGTCACGAGCGGGGGCTCCTATCTTTTTAGTGCCCTCGGATTGGGTCATAGTGTCTGTCCGTCCTCAACATGTGATTCCGCCACGGTCCGCTTCGGTGCATGTGATCCCTTGGGGACGGAGGAAAAGGGATCATTTTCCGAAACCTTTCCGCAACAATTCGTCCTCCGCGGTGCCAGCGCCCGTTCACAACGTCCCCTGCGCTACACTTAGTCGCACTGTGGCGCTGCGCGCCGCGCCCGAAGCAAGGGAGACCCTCATGAAGAATACTCAGCTGCTGCTGATTAACGATATGTGCGGCTACGGCAAGGTCGCGCTTTCCGCCATGCTGCCGGTGCTGTCGCACATGGGTTACCGTATCCACAATCTGCCGACGGCACTTGTGTCCGACACGCTCAACTACCCCAAGTTCTACATCCACGACACCACCGAGTACGTGCGCCAAAGCCTCGCTATCTGGGAGGAACTCGGCTTTGAGTTCGACGCCATCTCGACCGGCTTTATCGTGACCGAGGAAGAGACGCGCATCATCTCGGACTTTTGCCACCGCCGTGCGCAAAAGGGCACCAAGGTGTTCGTCGATCCCATCATGGGCGACAACGGCAAGCTCTATGCCGGCGTGCCCGAGTCCACGATTGGCCTCATGCGGCACCTGCTGGAGTGCGCAGACTACGCGGTGCCCAACTACACCGAGGCCTGTCTGCTCGCCGATACGCCTATTGCAGGGCAGATCACGCCCGATGAGGCCCGCGCCCTTGTGGACGCCGTGCGCGAGTTGGGTGCCAAGTCGGTGGTCATTACGAGCGCCGTGGTCAATGGCACGAACGCGGTTATCGGTTACGACCATGTAGCGGGGGAGTACTTCACGATTCCCTTTGAGCTCATTCCGGTCTATTTCCCGGGCACGGGCGACACGTTCTCGGCGGTGCTCGTCGGCCGCGTTATGGCAGGTTGGAGTCTGCAGCGCGCGACGTCCGATGCCATGCGCGTGGTAGCCGAGCTTATCGAGCGCAATGCCGACCAAGAGGACAAGTCGGCCGGCCTGCCCATCGAGGCCTGCCTGGACGTGATCGACCATGAGTAACGCTGGCGAGGGCGGCGTCAAGCCTGCGGGCGAGAACAAGCCGCTCAGCGCGCCGCGTGGCAAGCGTCCGCGTATCCGCGTGAGCTGCGTGGACCAGCTGGGTGCGTGCCGCTGCCACCATGGTCACAAACCGGGCGACGTTTTTGACTTCGACCGAGACCGCGGCAAGATGTGCGCCATGGCCTGTCATGTGGGCTTTCCCTACATCGATATCCTGCGCTACGGCGGTACCGTGCCCGGTAACGAGCCAGGCACGGCAAAGTTCTGCTGTCCCGAGGTCGATACCCTGAACGTCTGGCTCGCCGAGATCGTCGACGAATAGCCGGATGCGATAAAGGGGCGGTCCCTTTATCGCATCCGCCGGTGGTGCTCCTTCTTTTTGCTTATAATCCTAAATCTCTGCGTTTCATCCGATTTTAGGTTCTAAAAACTCTGCATTTCATCGATAATCAAGCATATAAACTCTGCATTTCATTCGATGATATTGAGGGGAGAGCCTATGCTGCGTAGGAAAATAGCGGCAGAGCTGGAGCGTTGGCTGAAGTCTGCCGAGCAAAAGGCCTTATTCATTACGGGTTCTCGCCAGATCGGCAAAAGCTATTCGATTCGCGCATTTGGCAAAGCCAGCCATGCAACCTACATTGAGCTCAACCTCATGGAAAATCGCCAGGCAAAAGATGCTCTTCTCGAGGCGCGAGATGCCGATGATTTCATCAGCAGGGTGACGCTTCTTTCGGGAAAGCCGATAGCGCCAGGCAAAACGCTCGTGTTTATCGATGAGGTCCAAGAGGCTCCCGACATCATGACGATGGCAAAGTTCCTTGTTGAGGACGGGAGGTGCCGCTGGGCGTTTTCGGGGTCAATGCTCGGGACCCAGTTCAAGGGCGTTAGGTCCTATCCCGTGGGATATGTTCACGAGCTTAGGATGTTCCCGCTCGATTTTGAGGAGTTTTGCTGGGCAATCGGGGTGAGCGAGGGAGCTCGCCAAACGATACGCGACGCGTGTATCAGCGAGAAGCCCATTCCTGATTACATTCATGACGCGATGATGGCAAACTTCAGGACCTATACCGTTGTCGGCGGAATGCCAGAGGTCGTGCAGCGTTTCCTTGACACGCGGGGCGACCTTGCCTCTGTTCGTCAGCTACAGTTAGAGCTCAACGAACAGTACCGGCGGGATATCTCCAAGTATGCAAGCGGGCGAGCCCTTCAGGTGCAGAGCATTTACGATCAGCTCCCTATTATGCTTGAGGGCGAAAACAAACGCTTCGTGCTCAATTCCATTGACCCCAAGGCGCATTACGACAAGTACCAGCGAGATTTTGTCTGGCTTGTCGATGCCGGCGTTGCTCTCAAGGCCGATATCGTAACCGAGCCAAAATCGCCTCTGCTCAAGACGGCGCGGCCATCGCAGTTCAAGCTATATCAATCGGATACGGGCATGTTGATGGCGCGCTACCCCGTTGGAGTCGCCCAGGCGGCGTATCTTGATAGCAAGGAACCCAATCTGGGCGGAATTTACGAAAACGTGGTGGCCCAGCAGCTGGCTGCCCAAAATCGCCAGCTTTACTACTATCAGACAAAAAAGCGCGGTGAAGTGGACTTTGTGGTCGACGGACCGGATGGGACGGCCATTCCGATCGAGGTTAAATCGGGCTCCTATTACCACGCGCACGCTGCGCTCGGTCATGTGCTTGATACTGCCGAATATGGCGTAAGGCTCGGAATTGTTTTCTCGAGAGGCAACGTTGAGCGCAACGGAGCTGTTCTCTATCTGCCGCTATATGCGACTTGGGCCCTTTCGGATGTTTTGGGTGACGCCCGTGCCGAGGGGATAAAGCTGGAGGTCAAGCCGGTCTAGGCTCAGTCCCGAATGTGACAAAGGGGCAGTTTCATGGTCGTATCAAGCCGCTGTCTCGAGAAAATGAGCGTGGATTATCTCCCGTTTAGAGTGCACTTGAACGCTCAAAGTGGGAGAAAATCCACGCTCATTTTTCATGCGGGAGATTATCCACGCTTGTTTCGCGCCGAAGGCGTGGCCCGCGACCTCGCTTGCCTACAGCTGCTCGAGCATAGCGGTACAGCCGGCGAGCACATCGCGGTAGGTGGCGTCGAAGTTGCCGGTGTACCAGGGATCGGCCACGTCGCCGGGGCGCTCGGTCCAATCGAGCAAGCGCGTAATCTTGCCGTCGGGGTCGTCGCCAAAGATGCGACGCAGGCCACGCGCGTTCTCAGCATCCATATAGACAATGTGATCCCAGTCGCCATACTCCGCGCGACGCACCTGGCGCGCACGGTGGGCAACGACAGGAATCCCGACTTCACGCAGTTTGGCAACGGTACCGTGGTGCGGCGGGTTGCCGATCTCCTCAGTTGAGGTCGCTGCAGAATCGATGACAAACTCGCCCGCGCGCCCAGCGCGGCGCACCAGCTCGGTAAACACCGACTCAGCCATCGTCGAGCGACAGATATTCCCATAGCAGATAAACAGTACACGTTGCATATGCGGTTTCCTTTCGATCGCCATCATCGAGCTCGAGTATCGCATCTGCGCTTACGCCCTCGCCCGCTTGCGCTCCCAGCGAGCCAGCTTAATCGTCACCAGCGTAAGGGCCCAGGCCACAAGCGAGAGCGCAGCGCCCACGGCGCCTACGTATGCAATGCCAACGCTGCTTACCACGGCGCCGCCCACTGCAGTGCCAAACGAGATACCGACGTTAAACGCCATGGGCTCAACCGAACTTGCGAGTACCATCGACTTGGGATGGCGGCTGCGAGCCACGTCCATAAAGTGCGTGATGCACGAGACCGAGAACAGGTACATGAGCATTGCCAGACTAAAGACAAAGACAAGTGCGAGCGGCATGGCAGCGCCCACGGCAAACAGCCCAAACAATGCCGCCGCCTGCAGCGCGAACGTAACCAGCAGTGCCTTCATGCCAAAGCGCGCGTCGATCCATCCGCCCAAGATGTTCGAGATCAGGCAGAACACGCCGTAGGCCATAAGCGTGGTGCTCGCCTGAACAGTGCCCATGCCCAGCACCTGCTCAAGATAAGGCGTCACGTAGCCGTAGAACACATAGACCGATCCCACGCCAAACAAGAAGATGAGCATGCCGGTGATGATGCTCGGTTCGCGTAGAAGCCCCGCCTGCTCGCGAAAGGTGGCAGGCTCGTCGGTTTGCCCAGCGCGCGGCATAAACGCCACGAGCGCTCCGCAGATCAAAACGGCAAAGGTCAGCGTGCCGTACATGGCCACGTGCCAATCGAGCGTGTCGGCCACGAACTTGCCGATCGAAGTGACAAAGACCATTGCCACGGAAAACGCACCATATACCACCGAGATGGCAAGCGAAGTTTGCTGCGGGGACAGCAGCTCGGGGATGTACGTCACGCCCACGGCGAGCAGTGCGCCCGAGACGGATCCCAGGACAATGCGCGAGATAAACAGTACCTGGAAGTTGGGCGCCAACGCCATGACCAGATTGCCGAGCACAAAGATAATGCTGTAGCACACGAGCAGCTGGTAACGGCGGAAGCGCCCCGTGCTGAGCGCAAGCACCGGCGTCGCGATGGCGTAGACCAGTGCAAAAACGCTGATGAGCTGGCCCGCAGTGGCAAGCGATATGCCGAGTTCCGTCGCCAAGTCACTTTCGATGCCGATGACCACGAACTCGGAGCAGCCGAGCGAGAATCCCAGCAGCACGAGCAGCGCCAGGCAGAGCTTGGTGCGCGCGGGGGAGAGCGCGGCGGCGGTTGACTTACTTTTAGGCGTGGTTGCGGCGGTCAAGGTTGTCACTCCAATGTCGCATGAATAAGCGGGATTCAATCCCTGCAACTCTAACAGAATGTGTCAGGTGCCTGCCCCCTTTGTCGCAGGCTGCGCTTGCCTGTATAGTCGCAATACAGGCGAAGATGGTCTCAGGTACATCGCGGGCGACAGGAGATCCCATGGGTATGCACACGACAAAGGTTGCAGTGGGCGAGGGCAAGTTTGTGCTCGAGGCCCAGTTGACGGTGACGCCGCGAGGCATGGCGGTGTACGCCTGCTCGCCGGAGTTCGCGCACCTGGGCGCCACGGCGCAGGCCATTCCGCGCCCCGAGCCCGGCCGCACGGCGACGGTGAGCATCTTGGCTGTCCCGTGTCATCGAGACGAGATCCCGGCGCACGATATCGCGGCGGCGCTGGCCACGCGCTTTGGCGTGCCGGTAGTTGCAAGCACGGGTTTTCATGTTGAACAGGCGAGCGGGGACGACCTGCAGCGCGTGCTCGACACCACTAAGGAGCTCATCGCCGCGCTCGAGGAAGCCGCAGCCCGTATTCTGCGCGCCGGTTGGGATGAGGGCGGTGTGGGCGCCGAGGTCGTGGCGGTCGATGCCGCGACCGGCGAGGCGCTTGGCCCTGTCGACCGCATCGATGCTCATGTCGGCGAGGGCATCCTGCATCAGGCATTTCTGACGCTTTTGGTCGAGGGCCGGGGCGAAGACGCGCGCCTGCTGCTCTGTCGTCGCAGTCCGCTCAAACGACTGTGGGGCGGGGTGCTGGCCGATAGCTGTGCCGGCCATCCGCTCCCCGGGGAGGACGTTGTCGCCGCGACGGCGCGCCGCATCAACGAAGAGCTCGGCATCACGCGCGCACCCGATCAGCTCGAGCACCTCGGACACGTGGTGTACCGCGAGGACCACGGCGACGGCCGCTGCGAGTGCGAATGGTGCGAGGTCTACCTTGCCCATGTTGAGCCGGGCGAGCTGCATATCAACCAAGAGGAGATCTCGGAAGTGCGCCGCGTGGCCCCGTCCGAGCTTAAAGGCTACCTGCAGGGTCGCCCCGAGCAGCTGGCCCCCTGGCTCCGCGAGGCCCTGGAGGTCCCCTCCATCCGCGCAGCCCTCGCTATGTGAAAAAAAGACAGTCCCTTTGCCACATCCAAACCGTCACAACATTCGATGAAAATCTCGAAATCGAGGAAAAGCGTCGAATGTTGTGACGGTTTTTGCCCAGAGGATCGCTTCCCATCTAAAAAATCCCGCTTGACTGTATTGTCGCAACACAGCGCAACGTAAGGGGTGTCCGATAACGGGCGCCCCTTTTTAAGTGGCAACGTGGCTGCGAATCCGGAGCGCCCCCAACAAGAAAGGTGGGGAGATGGAAGCGGAAAAGAAGGCATTTCAGATCACCAAGCGCGAAATTGGCTTTGTGCTGGGTATCGTTGTCTTTTTGCTGGTGAAATTTCTTCCTTTGGCGGAGCTGAGCTCGACGGTCGAGCTCACGGTCGGCGGTCAGACCTGTCTGGCACTGACGCTCGCCACGGTGGTGTTCTGGGCATGTGGCGTGGCGCAGCCAGGCTTTGTGGGCCTGCTCTACTGCGCGCTGCTCGTTCTGTTTAAGGTGTGCGTGGACGACACGGGCGCTGCGAGCATCTCGGCGACGGTCGCCTCCACGTTTAGCTCGTGGACCAAGGCCACTATGTGGCTCGTCATCGGCGCCTACCTCATCGCCAGCGCGGTCAAGGAGTCGGGCCTGGGCGAGCGCATCGCCTATGCGTTCATGCTCAAGTTCGTGCGCGACGCCAAGTCGCTCATCATCTCGATCTTCGCGCTCACCTTTGTGCTGTCGCTGCTGATCCCGCATCCGTTCCCCCGTGCCTTCCTCATCCTCGCCGTCGTCTCGGTTATCGCCGAGTCCGCCGGCTACGGTGACGATGACCGCGGCAAGCTCGGCTTCCTCGTGTTTGCCGCTGCCGCCCCGGGCTCCATGTTTTTCCTGACGGGCGACTCCACGCTCAACCCGCTCGTTGCGCAGTACAGCGCCGAGGCCGGCGGCATGAGCCCGTCCTTTGTCGACTGGTTCCTGTACATGAGCGTGCCTATGCTGGTCGCGCTGCTGTGCACCCTGTTCCTGGGCCTCTTCCTCTTTAAGCCCAGCAAGGAGCTCGTCTACGATCGCGAGCAGATCGTGGCCAAGCAGGCCGCGCTCGGCAAGCTCTCCGTCAAGGAGATTCGCACCATCGTGTGGCTTGTCATCGCCATCGCGCTGTGGCTCACCGTCTCGGGCGATTACATCGGCTGGGTCACCCTGGCCATCGGCGTCTGCCTCGCCATGCCCGTCATCGGCGAGGTCCTCACCCCCGCCAGCTGGAACGCCGTCGACATCAAGTCCCTCATGTTCCTGACGGCCGCCATGGCCGTGGGTTCCGTGGGCGGTGCCACCGGTATGAACGCCTGGATCGCCGATGTCGTGCTCCCCAGCTCCGTGCCCGAGAACATCTTCCTGTTCGCCCTGCTTGTCGCCGCGCTCTCCATGGTTATCCATATGTTCATGGGCTCGGTCATGGCCGTGCTCGGCGTGTGCGTGCCGGCGTTCATCAGCTTCGCGGCCGGCTCCAGCGTGAGCCCGCTCGCCGTGGCGCTCATCGTCTTCACGTCCATCAACATCCACTACATCCTGCCGTTCCATAACCTGCCGATCCTTATCGGCGAGGGCAAGGATGCCGGCGGCTACACCTCCAAAGAGGCTATGCGCATGGGCATTCCCCTCACTGTGGTCGTCTTTATCGTCGTGCTAGTCGAGGCCGCCTGGTTCCACCTCTTTGGCCTGATGTAAGCGGTCGAGCGCTTGGGCTGTAAGCAGCCGAGTGCTCGAACTGCGAGTGGCCGAGCGTCCCATCTATGAGCGCCGCGGCCCCACTACGTTACCCAGCCCGGCGGCATCCTCGCCGCCGGGCGCTCTCCCGAAAGGAGCATGCTATGTCCACTACCGATGCTTCCCAGATCCACGACCTGCGCTCCGCGCTCGACTTTTTGCGCGAGATGCCGGGCCAGCTGCTCGAGACCGACACTCAGGTCGACCCGGACGCCGAGGTCTCGGGTGTCTATCGTCACGTCGGTGCCGGCGGCACCGTTATGCGCCCGACCAAAGAGGGCCCGGCGATGGTCTTCAACAACGTCAAGAGCTTTGACGATGCCAAGGTCTGCATCGGCATGCTTGCCAGCCGCAAGCGCGTTGCCGCCCTGCTCGACCTGGACGAGGAGCACCTGGGCCTCGAAATCGGCAAGCGCTTCGAGAACCTGATCGCGCCCGAGCAGATCGCCGAGGGCAAGCATGTCGACTGCCAGGAGGTCGTGTACAAGGCGACCGACGAGGGCTTTGACCTGCGCAAGATCGTCCCCGCTCCCACCAACACGCCCGTCGACGGCGGCCCCTACATCACCATGGGCCTCGCCTACGGCACGAGCCCCGACGGCTCCCAGTCCGACGTGACCATCCACCGCTTCTCCTGTGTCGACAAAGACAAGCTCGCCATGTGGATCACTCCGGGCAGCCGTCACCTGGGTGCGTTCTTTGACGAGTACTGCCAGCGCGGCGAGGACATGCCCATCTCCATCTCCATCGGCTTGGACCCCGCCGTGTACATGTGCTGCGGCTTCGAGGCTCCCACCACGCCGCTCGGCTTTAACGAGCTGCAGATCGCCGGCGCCCTGCGCGGCCACGCCGTCGAGCTTGCCGACTGCATCACCGTTCCGCAGAAGTGCATTGCCAATGCCGAGTACGTGCTCGAGGGCTACCTCATGCACGACGAGACCATCAACGAGGACGTTAACGGCCACGGCTATGCCATGCCCGAGTTCCCCGGCTACACCGGTGGCGCCAAGGTCTGCCCGGTGATCAAGATCACCGCCGTCACCACACGCGTCAATCCCATCATGGAGAGCTGCATCGGCCCTTCGCACGAGCACGTGTCCATGGCGGGCATCCCCACCGAGGCTTCCATCTACAAGATGGTCGAGACCGCTATCCCGGGCCGCCTGCTCAACGTTCACGCCGCCCCCTGCGGCGGCGGCAAGTTCGTTGCCATCATGCAGTTCAAGAAGTCGAGCAAAAATGACGAGGGCCGTCAGCGCAACGCCGCCATGCTCGCCTTCTCGGCATTCTCCGAGCTCAAGCATGTGATCCTGGTTGACGAAGACGTTGACATCTTCGACATGAGCGACGTGATGTGGGCCATGACCACGCGCTTCCAGGCCGACGTGGACCTCATCACCATCCCCGGCTGCCACTGCCACGTGCTCGACCCGTCCAACGACCCCGCGTTCGATCCTTCGATCCGCGAGCACGGCATCGCCTGCAAGGCCATCTTCGACTGCACGGTCCCGTTCAACCTTAAGAAGAACTTCATCCGCTCGCAGTTCATGGAGATCGACCGTGACAAGTGGGCCGCGGAGCTCGCTTTCTAGTAAGTAACCCTACCGAGTAACTAAGTAAGGAGTTGTCATGCCTGAGTCTTCTGTCCGTCCCCGTCGCATTGTCGTTGGCGTATCTGGTGCCAGCGGTGCCGCGCTGGGCCTTGAGTGCCTCAAATGTCTGCGTCAGGCCGGTGCCGAGTCGGCGCTTGTCGTCACGCGCGGGGGAGAGATCACCATCGAGCAGGAGCTCGGCATGACGCTCGACGAGTATGCCACGCATGCCGATGTGGTCTACGACAACAAGAATATCGGCGCCGCCATCGCAAGCGGCACCTATCCGGTCGATGGCATGATCGTGGCACCCTGCTCCATGAAGACGCTCGCCGGCATTGCGAGCGGCTACAGCGAAAACCTGTTGTTGCGCGCGGCCGACGTGCAGATGAAAGAGCATCGCCGCCTGGTGCTCATGGTGCGCGAGACGCCCTTCAGCGCCATTCATGTCGACAACATGGCGCGCCTTGCGCGCGTACCGGGCGTCATGCTCATGCCGCCCATGCTCACGTTTTACAACGGCCCCGCCACGCTCGATGACGCGGTGCATCACATCGCCGCCAAGGCGCTCGAGGCCGTTGGCGTGTCATGTGCAAACTATAAGCGCTGGTCATAGATGTCTTTAGGGTAGGATACGAGTAGTGTTTGAGCCCGCTGCCCCTGTGGGCGGCGGGCTTTGGTGTGTCGGGAGGACCCATGCAGACGGGCATGTATGCGATCAGCGAGATGGCGAGCTTGTTCAATGTTTCGCGCCAAACGCTCATTTACTACGACAAGATTGGTCTGTTTAAGCCCGCCGTGGTGAACGAAAAGGGCTACCGCTTCTATTCGCCCACGCAGATCCCGCTCATGCGTCTGATCTGCATGCTGCGCGACCTGGGGCTCGAGCTCGACGAGATCGACCGCCTGACCTCGACGTTCGACATCGGAGAGATGACCGATCACCTGCGCTCGCGGGTGCAGGCGCTCGACGAGCAGATTGCCGGCCTCAAAGCCGAGCGCGCGAGCGTGCAGGAGCGTCTGAGCTTTTACGACGAGGCGGTTTACTGGCGCGAACGCGAGGGCAAGCCGGAGCTTAAGCAATTCGAGCGTCGCTACGTGGTCTTTGAGGAGTTTCCGGGCGATATAGAGCGCGGCCGCTCGATGCTTCACCCCACGCTCATGCGGGCAATTCTGCGCATGCGTGCGCTAACGGGCACGCGTCCCATGCGCGGTTGGGGCGCCATGCTGCGTCGCGAGGCGCTGCATTCCGACGACCCCATTGCCGGCGCCGGCTCCTTTGCCGTGCTGCCACGCGGTGCCGAGGAACTGCTGCCGAGCGATGCTGCCGAGCTGGCAGAGGTCGGCGTCGAGGTGCTGCCCGAGGGCACATACCTGTGCATGAGCCGCTGGGGCATGCCGTACGAGCCCGAGGGCATCCGCGCCGTCGTGGCCTGCATGGACAAACACGCGCTCCAGCCCATCGGCAACGCCTTCGACTTTTGCTACCTCGATACCACGAGCTACGACGAGTCCCACCAAGAAGACTTCTGCTGCATCCAAGTCCCCGTTGTCCTCAAATAACTTGCGGTGAAATAGTTCCTAAATAGCCTGAGTAATCGCACAAACGGGAACTATTCCACCGCAACTTCGATGTGACAAAGAGATAGTCCCTTTGTCACATTGACGAGCGGCACCGCGAGTTTGTTTTAAAGCGGAGGAGGCGGCTCATTTCTTATAAACTCGCATTATTTGCAAGTTTGTAAGGTAACATCTTATAAACTTGTAAAATCTGCAAGTTTATAAGATGTTACGTCTGGCCGGGCGCTAGGGAGACTCTATGAACATCGTTCGCCGAAGCCGCTATCTTGATCGACTTATTGCTTTTCAGGATACCGACCTCATCAAAATCGTGACGGGTATACGCCGTTGCGGCAAATCCACGTTATTGGACATGATGAGGGAGCACCTGGCGCAACAGGGGGTGCCGGCCGAGCGTTTGCTGACCTTTAAGATGGAATCTCTAGAGTATGCGGGGATTACAGATTACCTGACGTTTTATCGCATGGTTCGGGAGCGCGTTGACGGTGTCGATCGCCCCTATCTGTTCTTTGACGAGCTCCAGAATGTCGAGGGCTGGGAAAAGGCGGTTAACTCGCTCCGAATCGATTTGCCGTGCGATATCTATGTCACGGGCTCCAATGCCTTTTTGCTATCGAGCGAGCTTGCAACGCTTATCTCGGGCCGGTATATCGAGGTCAAGATGCAGCCGCTCACGTTTGGCGAGTATCTTGATTTTCGCTCGATCGATGCGGTCGTTGCCGAAGGGCTTGACGAGAGGGCCGAGCTCGTTTCCAAGACGGGCGATCGCCTTAATTCAAACACCGTGCTCGAGCAGTACATAACCTATGGCGGCATGCCGTTTCTGGCTCATGACGAGCCAAGACGCGAACCGTGCCGCGACTACATCCGCAGCCTCTATCAGACGATTGTCGCGCGCGATATCCTATTGCGCGCGACGCGTAGAGGTCGCGGAGCTATCACCAAGCGCGACGTTCTCGAGCGGCTCTGTGCGTATCTGGCAGACAACATCTCCAATCAAACCTCGGTCAACAAAATCGTAGGGACGCTCAACGAATCATCGGGCGGTAAGACCAACGCATCGACGGTGTCGGCGTATATTGACGCTCTGGAAGAGACGTACCTGTTTACCAAGGTAAAAAGGTATGACGTCAAGGGGCGGGAGCTTCTCAAGACAGGCGGTAAATATTACATAGCCGATACGGGAATCCGCAGCTATCTTGACGGATATAGAGGCAGCGATAGCGGAAGGATGCTCGAGAACGTTATCTACAACCAGCTTGTCTTTGAAGGATACGAAGTGTTTTGCGGCCATCTGCGCGCGGGGGAAATCGACTTTGTCGCAATCGGCGAGGGATCGGACCGTAAATATATCCAGGTTACCGAACGGATCGATGCCGAGGCGACCAGAGAGCGCGAGCTGCGACCGCTCAAACTAAACACGCTGGGAAAAATCCCTGATTCGTACGAGAAGATCCTGATCGTCAGGGATGGTGAGCATCCAACAGACATCGACGGCATCAGAATCGTAGGGGCGGTCGACTTCTTGCTGAGAAACAAGATCGCCCACGGCTAAACGCAAAATGTGACAAAGGGATAGTCCCTTTGTTACATTCCATGCGAGCCGCCGTGCCATCTGGGGGTATAAGGCTGGCAAGTGTTTATTTGCGAGGCCAAGGGGGCGCCCCGTATGGATATTGATAACTTTGAATGGTGGTATAGCGAGGGCGAGGCTCCGGACGAAGAGTGGGACGAGCCC
>CABRDB010000045.1 GCA_902469555.1 uncultured Collinsella sp.
CCCCCGCCGCACGTAGTGCGCAGCGGGGGCTCCGACATGTCCGAGGACGATTTGGAGAGTAACCCTGTGCACGGCCGACGGGATCCCTAAGCACGCCATGCTTCTTATGTGCAGCAAAGCTAATGCTGCTAAAATACAAAGCGCTCATGTAGTTTAAACGCACGACGATAAGGAGCACCAGTGGGTAACCACTTCCGTACCTCCGGTGCGGGCGATGATGCCCCCAAGACGCAGGCAGGCGTCCAGGGCAGTCGTTTCGCCACTCCGGATTCAGAGGGCCAGCCTGTTGCTCAGGCCCCCGCTCAGCCGGCAGATCAGGCACAGCCGGCATCCGATCCCTTTGCCTACAATCCAACCAGCGATGTCGCGCTTTCCGGCACGGCGGGTTTTGAGCCCGTTCAGGCCGTGACCGCTCGCGTGGAGCAGCCTCAGGCTGGTGCCGCCACGCCGCAGCCTACCATGGCCGGCATTCCCGACCCCTTGGCCCCTGCGACGCCGGCTCCTCAGCCTGCGCAGTCCGGTCTCTTTGCCGCTATTCCCGACCCCATGCAGCCTGCTGCCCCGGTGGTCGAGAGCGATCAGGCAGCCGAGGTCGCAAGCCTCGATAACGCGCTCAACAACCCCGATTTTACGTCGGTGTTTGCGCCCATCGATCCGCAGGCCAGCCGCAAGAAGATGGCCAAGCAGGCCGGTGTCGAGCCCGTCATCCTTATGGAGCATGTCACCAAGATCTATCCGGCACAGCCTAACAAGCCTGCACTCGACGACATCAACATCGAGATCTATCCGGGCGAGTTCGTCTTCCTGGTCGGTCACTCCGGCTCGGGTAAGACCACGCTGCTGTCGACGCTCAACCGCGACGTCAAGCCGACGAGCGGCCGCATCCTGGTTGCCGGTCAGGACCTCATGAAGATCAAGAACCGTAAGGTTCCGTTCCTGCGCCGCCAGATTGGCGCCGTGTTCCAGGACTTTAAGCTTCTGCCGCAAAAGACCGCCTACGAAAACGTGGCGTTTGCCCTGCAGTGCATCGGCAAGCCCAAGGGCGTCATTCGCAGCCAGGTGCCCGAGGTGCTGCGTCTGGTCGGTCTGGCCGATCAGATGGACTCGCTGCCCGACCAGCTTTCCGGTGGCGAGCAGCAGCGCGTTGCCGTCGCCCGTGCTATGGTCAACCGTCCGCCGCTGCTGATCTGCGACGAGCCCACGGGCAACCTCGACCCGGCGATCTCGCTGGGCATCATGAAGCTGCTTGAGCGTATTAACCGCACCGGCACCACCGTGATCGTCGCCACGCACGACCGCGAGATGGTCGATAGCATGCACCGTCGCGTGATCGCCCTCGAGGGCGGCCACGTCATCCGCGACCAGGAGAGGGGAGGTTACGGCAACTATGGCACCAACTAACGTGGGCTACTCCTTCAAAGAGGCAATCAGCCACTTCTTCCGTAACTGGACTACCTCGCTCGGCGCCGTCATCACGATCTTCCTTTCGCTGTTTATCATCGGCCTGTTCATCATGGGCTCTGCGATGCTGAACTCCGTGATCGGCACCGTCGAGGATCAGGTTGTCATCAACGCGTTCATTAGTGATGACGCCGATCAGGCCGATGTTCAGGCTTTTGAGGCCGAGCTTAAGACGTGGAATAACGTCAAGTCCGTGACCTATAAGGACAAGGACGACGCGCTGGCCGAGTATACGAGCAAGATGTCGGGCAACGCCGACGCCACCATGAGCGCGCTCGATGGCCAGAACCCGCTGCCGGCTTCCTTCGCTATTGAGATGGACGATCCGTCCAAGGTCGAGAGCACGGCAAAGAAGCTCAAGAAGGATGCCGATTTCCAGAAGATCGCGGATGACGGCGACGTCAACGCGAGCGTGCTGTACGGCCAGGAGGAAGTGAGCCGCCTGTTCCAGGTGACCAACTACATCCGCATCGCCGCCGTGGTGCTCGTTGGTCTTCTGACCTTTATCGCATTCATCTTCATCAACAACACGATTCGCCTGTCCATCACGGCGCGTCGTCGTGAGATTGCGATTATGCGTCTGGTCGGCGCCAGCAACGGCTTCATTCGTGGCCCGTTTATCACCGAGGGCGTGCTGCAGGCCATTTTGGGCTCGCTGCTTTCCATCGGCGTTCTGGAGCTGCTGCGCAATCTGATGATCCCGCGTCTGCAGGAGAGCATCGGCTGGATGTCGTTTGCCCTGCCGATGCAGTACTACCTGGTGACCTATGCTGCGCTGATTCTGGTCGGCGTGATTATCGGTCTCTTTGGTTCTGCCATCGCCATGCGCCGCTACCTGCGCGTGTAGGCATGCTTGGAATTCATCCCTTCCAACGGGTCGTCTCTTATGGGGCGGCCCGTTTTTTGATCCCTAGGGGACGGCAGGAAAGCGAATCATTTGGGTAGACTCTTTGGAGTTCGCAATCGATAGTTAGGAGGCGCCATGGGGCGCAATAACAAGCATAAGCGTGGAGCTCGCAATCAGCGCGGGCCGGTGCGCAGCGAACGCCGTCCGAGCCTGACCGGGCGCGTGCAGCTCCATGAGCATAGCGCCTACGTTGTAACCGAAAACGGCGACTACAAGGTCATGGGCCGCGGTAAGCGCGAGATCATGGATGGCGATACCGTTGCCGTGAGCATTAAGAACAGCCCGCACGGTGAGCGGCGCGCCGTGATCGAAAGCGTGGTTGAGCGTGCAGCCATAAGCGTGGTGGGCACGTACCAGACCGCCGGTCCGCTCGGTGTGATCGAGCCGCTCGATTCGCGTCTGAAGGCCGACTTCTTCATTCTGCCCGAGGATACCTCGGCGGATCGTCTGGGTGTCCACCCGGGTGATGCTGTTGTCGCGCGCATTTTGACCTACCCGACGCGCCTGGAATCGGGTACCGTGACGATCGAACGCCGCATTGGCGGAGATGACGCGCCCGATTTGGGCGTTCAATATGTGATGGCGCGTTACGGCTATACCGATAGCTATCCCGAGGCCGCGCTGGACGAGGCCGAGGGGCTTTCGCTCGATGTGTCCGCGGCGCTTAAGGACCCGCTCCGCCGCGATCTGCGCGACCGCTTTGTCATCACGATCGACCCAGTCGACGCGCGCGACTTTGACGACGCCATTTCGCTGGAGCGCACGCCCGAGGGTGGCTACAAGCTGGGTGTGCATATCGCCGACGTTTCACACTATGTGGCTTGGGACGGGCATATCGATCTTGAGGCTCGCCATCGTACGACATCGGTGTATCTGGCCGATCGCGTGCTTCCCATGCTGCCCGAACGCCTGTCCTGTGACCTGTGCTCGCTTCGCCCTGACGAGGACCGTCTTGCGTTTACCGTTGACATTGAGCTCGATGCACAGGGTCGCGTGCGGCATTACGATCCGTACCCCAGCGTGATTCGCTCGCGTGTGCGTATGGACTATGACGGCGCCGAGGCGCTGCTGGTGCGTGCCGGCGCGGTTGAGTATTCGGTGCTGGAGGGTGCAGCCGAGGATGTTGCGGCTGCCGAGACCTCGCGCGAGGAAGCGCTTGAGCGCGGTCTTGCGTGCGAGGAGGCCGCCCGCGGCTACAACGTCGACCTCGGCGATTTCCTTGTCGCCGCTAACGAACTCGCCGAACTCCGCCGTCGTATCCGTCGCGCCCGCGGCTCGGTCGATTTTGACACGGCCGAGATTCGTGCTCTGTTGGATGAGGACGGAGTGCCCGTGCAGATTGTGGCGCGTGAGCGTTCGTGTGCCACGTCGCTTATCGAGGAAGCTATGCTGCTCGCCAACGAGTGCGTTGCAGAGTGGCTGGCAGACCGTGATATCGAGGCCTGCTATCGCGTGCATGAGGATCCGAGCCCCGATAGCCTGCACGGTGCCGCCGTTGCGCTGGCGCAGCTAGGCATCATCGACGATCGCCGTGCTGCCGGTATTGCCCTGGGGAGCCCCGATGAGCTGCAGGCTGCAGTCGATGCTGCCGCCGGTACGGCCAACGCACCGCTCGTTAACACGCTGCTTCTGCGCAGCATGCAGCGCGCGCTGTACAAGCCGCGCAACGAGGGCCACTTTGCGCTCGCCGCGCCGTGCTACTGTCACTTTACGAGTCCCATCCGTCGCTACCCCGATCTGGTGGTGCACCGCGTGCTCAAACTGCAGTTGGCCTATGAGCGGCTCGGCGGCAAGGACGCCTTGGTCCGTACGCCGCGGCTGATCGGCAAGGGGCGCGAGTCGCTGCCGCGCATTCTGCCGCAGATCTGCCGCGCATGCAGCGATGCCGAGCGCGCGGCAGATGCCGCCAGCCATGCGACGCAAAAGATCAAGATTGCCCAGTACTATGAGGACCGTCTGGGCGAGCGCTATGCCGGAACCGTCTCGTGGGTTAGCAGCATGGGCCTTTTTGTGCGCTTGGACCTAACGCAGGTCGAAGGCTTGGTTTCGATCAAGAGCCTGGGCAACGAGTGGTTCGAGTTCGACGAGGACGCGCTTACGCTCACGGGCGCCGACACGGGGACTCGCTATGAACTGGGTCAGCGCGTGGTTGTCGAGGTCTCGCGCGTCAATACCACGCGTGGGCACTTGGACTTTAAGCTTATCCATTAGCCAAACCCCGACTCATGGTGGGGGAGCGGAGGGCGGCCTTTCGGGACCGCCCTTCGCATTTGAATCGTGGCTACCTTGCCGTCTGCTCGGTCGCCCGCTTACCTGCTATTTGAGAGGTAAAACCTACCAAAATAAACCTGTCCCTTTTTGGTAGGTTTACAAGAAAGCGGGGATGAGATGGCGACGGTGTACGGTTATGCGCGGGTGAGTTCGCGCGATCAGAATCTGAATCGACAGCTGGATGCGCTGGGCGCCTATGGCGTGGGCTCGGCGAATATTTATGCCGACCATGCGAGTGGCAAGGACTTCGATCGACCGCGTTATCGCGAGCTGCTGCACGTCCTGGGAGACGGGGACGTGCTGGTGGTGCTTTCTATCGACCGACTTGGTCGTAATTACTCCGAGATTCTTGAGGAATGGCGACGCATTACCAAGGAGCTCGGGGTTGCCATTGTGGTGTTGGACATGCCATTGCTTGACACGCGCGCTAGGGCCAGCGGCGCGCCGGATGTGACCAACGTCCTGATTGCCGATATTGTGCTGCAACTGCTGAGCTACGTGGCGCAGGTAGAGCGCGAGAATATCCATCGGCGCCAAGCGGAGGGAATTGCAGCGGCGCGGGCGCGAGGGGTCCGTTTCGGTCGACCTCGCAAGCCGTGCCCTCCTCAGTTTGAGCTGGTGCGCGATAGCTATGAGGCGGGCGATATTACCCGCAGCCAGGCGGCAAAGTGCTTGGGCGTGTGCGTGGGGACGTTCGATCGCTGGATGCGCGAGGCGGGGTAGGGGTTTACGTCGCTTTGTCGCTTCCTGTTGCGATTCAAATTTTGATACGGTGACGATGCCATTTGGGGCTACACTCGCTGATATTCAAAAAAGGAGGTTGGCCCTTGGCGCGCGTAAAACAAATAATCGGATGGACCGCGATCGTTCTGTTCGCTGCAACGCTGGCGGGCATCTGGGTGCTGACGGAGCAAAATGCGGTGGAGACGTCGTTGCTGAGCGAGTCCACCGCGCGTGTGGTGGAGGGTCAGGCTACGGGCGTTCAGGCCGCCGATGCCACGGGTGAAGCCCAGACGGAGAACGGAATGACCGGGGGCACCGATTCGGTTGCCTCGAATGTCCGGTCTGGCCGACTTGCTTCCATTCGCATGTGGGTGGGCGCAAACGTCCGTCGCGTTGCCCATACCGTAGAGTTTTTCTTCGTCGGATTGTTCGCCTCGGTGATCGTGGCTTGCTTTTCCAGGCGTCCGTGGAGCGTGTGCTCCCGTTGCGTGCCCGTATTGCTCTTTTGCGCCGCCTGCTCCGTTGGCGATCAGGTACATAAGATCTTTGTTCCCGGCAGGCATTTCGACGTTATCGATTTAGGATTCGATGCTGCGGGCTATATCACCGCCATGCTGTTGGTATTGCTGGCAGCGGCGTTGGTGCGCCATGCGACTCGGCCGATCGGCGCCCATGCGAGGCGCTAGCCGGTAACAAACCCGTTTCTGATAATGCGGCCTCGTTGAATTATTTTGTGTCGCGCGTATTTCCGAGCGGTCGGATTTGAGGGGCGAGCGGTAGAACGCTCGCCCTTTGTGCGCCACGATGCGGCACAATGTACCGCAAAAGCTGTTTGTATCCGGTACGAATCGTTCGTTGGTCTTTAATTCTTCTCAACGGAGGTGTTTGAGATGGCAAACGGATTGCTTTTGCGGCTTCGCGAGCGTGAGCTCAGCGCGAGCCCGGCGGAACGCAATGTCATCGCATATGTAAGCGCTCATCCGCACGAGGTGGTCGGGCTGTCCGTCCGCGGTCTTGCCGATGTCACGTTCTCCTCGCCCTCGAGCATTTTGCGCTTTTGCAAGCGTTTGGGTTTTGCGGGCTACAAGGAGTTCCAGCGCGAACTGATTGCCGAGCTGGCGCTCTTAGGTGACAAGAAAGACGTAGCCCTCGAGGACATCTCCATGGATGACAGCGTCGAACGTATCGTGGGGAAGGTGATGAAAAGCAACGTGCGCACGATCGAGGCGACGGCGCGAACGCTCGATTACACCGTCTTGGAGCGATGCGCGGCCCGTCTTAAGCGGGCACGCGCGGTCAATCTGTTCGGTATTGGTGCCTCTCGTTTGGTCGCGCACGACCTGGCGCAAAAGCTCATGCGTGTCGACAAAGAGTGCCATCTGTACGACGACTGGCATGATCAGCTCTTATGTGCCAAGAACATGCATGAGGGCGATATGGCAATCGCCTTTAGCTACTCGGGCTTGACGCAAGAGGTGCTGGACTGCACCGCCGAGGCTCAACGTCACAACTGTCCCGTTGTGGCCGTTACCAAAGTAGATGGATCATCCAAGCTTGCCACCATGGCCGATGCCGTGCTCGGCGTTGCTGCGAGTGAACCCTTGGTCCGCAGCGGTGCCATGGCTTCGCGTATGGCCCAGCTTATGGTTGTCGATGCCCTTTACGCTGCTTACGTTGCCAGCGACTACGAACGGGCGACGCATGTCATTAAGCAAAACTACATCGAGAAACAGGAAAGATGAGGTGAATGAAATGCTCGATTTAACAAAATTCACGACCGAACAGCGTAATCAAAGGTCAATGGACCTCGATACGATGACATCGCTGCAAATCGTCACGACGATGAACGATGAGGATCTTCGTGCCGTCCAGTCGGTCACGAAAGTGTTGCCCCAGGTTGCCACAGCAATCGACTGGGCTGCTGAGGCACTCGAGCGCGGCGGGCGCGTCTTTTACATGGGCGCAGGCACCAGCGGTCGTCTGGGCGTACTCGACGCTTCGGAGTGTCCGCCCACGTTTGGCGTGTCACCCGATCTGATTGTCGGGCTCATTGCCGGAGGCGAGACGGCGTTTATCAAGGCTGTCGAAGGTGCCGAAGACAGCGATGAGCTTGGCGCGAACGACCTGCGAGAGCGTGGACTCTCGGACAAGGATCTTGTCGTTGGCCTGGCGGCAAGCGGCCGTACTCCTTATGTGGTGGGCGGCCTTGCGTACGCCAAGGCAACTGGGTGCAAGACCATTGCAATTGCCTGCAACCAAGGGTCGAAGATCGGGGAGAGCGCAGATCTTGCCATTGAGCCCGTGCCCGGTCCCGAGGTGCTGACCGGCTCAACGAGGCTCAAGGCGGGAACGGTTCAAAAGCTCATTCTCAACATGATTTCGACCGGTGCCATGGTCAAGATCGGCAAGGTATACCAAAACCTGATGGTCGATGTGCAGCAGACGAACGAGAAGTTGGTGGTGCGCGGCCAGAACATCGTGATGGAGGCGACCGGCTGCACGCGCGAGCGCGCCGTTCAGGCGCTTGCAGATGCCGGCGGCCATGTAAAAACCGCTATTGTCTCGGTACTGTTGGACTGCGATGCCGAGCAGGCTACGGTAGCTCTTGAGCGGGCGCGAGGCCATGTCCGTGCTGCGGTGAGTGGCCATGAGAAGAGCAATGCCGACGCCCAATAGGTGCGCGGCGTGAGCTGATATGACATCCAGACGAGATACCCAATACAAGGAGGAGTTATGACGAACAAAGAGCTGGCTCAAAAGCTGCTGGACCTTTTGGGCGGTAAAGACAACGTGCTGGCAAACGCGGCGTGCATGACGCGCCTGCGCGTGACCGTCAAAGACGCGGGCAACGTCGACACGGAGGGCATTAAGGCACTCGACGGCGTGATGGGCCTGGTCGAGGACGACACGATGCAGATCGTGCTGGGTCCGGGCAAGGTGAATAAGGTGCTCGAGGAGTTCTCCAAGCTCACCGGCCTTGCGAAAGGCGTTGCCGACGAGAGCGTGGTTGACGCTGCGGCCACAAACAAGGCCGCGCAGAAAGCCAAGTACGAGTCCAAGCCGGTTCAGGCCTTCCTCAAGAAGATTTCCAATGTCTTCGTCGCCCTGCTTCCCGGCATCATTGCGGCTGGCCTCATCAACGGTATCTGTAACGTCATTAACGTCTCGACGGCAGGCGCGCTTGCAGGCGAGTGGTGGTACCAGGGCATTCGTTCCATGGGCTGGGCTCTGTTTGCCTATCTGCCCATCTTGGTGGGCTATAACGCGGCACGTGAGTTTGGTGGCTCCGCTGCGCTGGGCGGCATCGCCGGCATGATGTGTATCGCCAACAGTGCCATGCCCCTGCTTGCGCCTGGCGCGGCTGATCCTGCCACTGCCATTCTGCTGCCGCTCACCAGTGCGCAGTACAACCCCGCGGCGGGTGGCATGATCGCGGCTCTCATCGCTGGTGCATTTTTTGCCTGGATGGAGCGTCAGATTCGCAAGGTTATGCCCAACGCACTCGACACGTTCTTGTCCCCGCTGCTGGTGCTCATCATCGGCGCCTTTGCTCTGATGCTCGTCATCCAGCCGGTTGGCGCATGGCTGACGACTGCCATCTTTAGCGTTTTGACCTTTATCTTCGAGAAACTGGGCGTCCTGGGCGGCTATATCCTGTCGGCAGGCTTCTTGCCGCTGGTGTCCGTCGGCCTGCATCAGGCGCTCACGCCGATCCACGCTATGCTCAACGATCCCGACGGCGCTACCAAGGGTATCAATTACCTGCTTCCCATCCTTATGATGGCTGGCGGCGGCCAGGTCGGTGCCGGTTTGGCGCTGTACTTTAAGACCAAGAACGCCAAGCTCAAGAAGTACGTCGCAGAGTCCATTCCCGTTGGAATCCTGGGTGTGGGCGAGCCTCTGATGTATGCTGTTACGCTGCCGCTCGTTCGTCCGTTTGTGACGGCCTGCCTGGGTGCCGGATTTGGCGGCGCGCTCGCGGCGCTGCTTCACATCGGCACGGTTTCTCAGGGCGTTTCCGGTCTGTTTGGCCTACTGATCGTTGTTCCTGGCCAGCAGCTCGGCTACGTTGCCGCTATGCTGCTTGCCTATGCCGCCGGCTTTGTCCTGACGTGGTTCTTTGGCGTCGACGAGCAGAAGATCAACGAGTTCTTTGGCGAGTAGTTTGATATCGCGAGCCGTGTTGCTCGGGGCTCGCGGTGCGCGGCAGATTTCTTGATGCTATGGTTGTGCCGGCGGGGCTAACTGCTCCGCCGGCCTTTTTTAAAGGAGCGTTGAAGCGTGAAAACGGGTATTTCGATTTATCTTTCCAGCCCTCTGCAGGATATTGAGCGGACGATTGAGCGTGGTGCCGCGGCGGGTGCGCGCTATGCGTTCACCTCGCTGCATATTCCCGAGGATGGGGGAGCGGCGTATGCCGATAAGGTCCGTCATGTGCTGTCGCTGCTTTCCGCCCGCGGCATTGCGCTCATTGCCGATGTGGGGCCTCGCACGTGCGATTTGCTCGGGCTTGAGCGCATCGAGGACTTGCGCGATCTGGGGTTGGAATACCTTCGTTTGGACTATGGCTTTAGCGCCCAGCGGGTCGCGGAGCTGTCCGGTGTATTTCGCATTGTGGTCAATGCATCGACAGTGAGTTCTGATGAAATCGCATCGTGGCGTGAGGCCGGTGCCGATGTGACTCGTTTTGCCGCCTGCCACAATTTTTACCCCAAGCCTTATACCGGTTTAGCTCTGGAGGACATTGCTCGGGTGAATCTTCGTCTTGCGGCGCTTGGATTCGAAATCATGGCTTTTGTGCCGGGTGATGCTAACGTTCGCGGGCCGGTATTCGAGGGACTGCCGACGGTCGAGGCGCAGCGCGGTCGCGCGTCAAAGGTTGCCCTCAATATGCTTGAGCTTGCACATGGCGCCGATTGCGACATTGTGTTGGTCGGCGACCCCGATCTTTCCGATGCGGGCTGGGCGCAGTTTGCTCAAGTTTCCGCCGGATACGTGGACCTGCAATGCGAGCTTGAGCTCAGTTATGCCTATGTGCGCGGGCAGATTCATCACGACCGACCCGACTCGAGCGTCCTCATCTTTAGGTCTCAGGAGTCACGTACGACGCTTAAGCCGGATTCCGTGCCGACGGATGCCGGAGCCGGCCTGCCGCGAAAGGCGGGGTCGATCGCTGTGAGCAATAGCGGATATGGGCGCTACGAAGGCGAGCTTGAGATTGCGCGGGTCGATCTTCCCGGTGACGAGCGCATGAACGTTGCGGGCCATATCACGCCCGAGGCAATGGAACTGCTGCCGTTCATCAAACGCGGATTCGGGGTACGGTTCGTTTAACGTGTGACCCGCGGGCTACAATTGGCCCATCATACGAAGGCGCCTCGTGTGGCGTGTGCCTGCGTTGGCCGATCTATTTTCGGAGGATTCCCATGACCGTACTGTTTGTTGAATATTCCAAGTGCTCGACCTGTAAGAAGGCCAAGGCATGGCTGGACGAACATGGGGTAGAGTACATCGACCGCGATATCGTTTTGGACAATCCCACGGCTGATGAGCTTGCGACCTGGATTGCTCGTTCGGGGCTGCCGGTGCGGCGCTTCTTTAATTCGTCGGGCATGAAATATCGAGAGCTGGGCCTGAAGGCGCGTCTGGATGCGGGCATGACGGATCGGGAGTGCTACGAGCTGCTGGCGACCGACGGCATGCTGGTCAAGCGTCCGCTGCTGGTGGGCGACGACTTTGTGATTCCAGGCTTTAGGGAATCGGCTTGGGCCGAGGCGTTGCTGTAGCGGCTGCGGAAAGTGCGACCCGTTTTGAGTGCTCAGGGTGGGACGTGTTTTCCATCGGCTGGCTCGCTCGGCTCAATTTCCATCGGCGGGCTCGCTCGGCTCAATCCTCGAGCTGTGCCCATTCGTGCGGATCGTAGACCTTTACGTGTTTGTTGGGCTTGCCGCTCCAGTACTCCTCGTCCATAAAGGGCAGATATGCCTGAACGCCGGGGCAGATAAAGGGAATCCGCTGCTGTTGCAGTCGCTCGCGCTGGCGCTGCTCCAGGTGCGTCTCGGATATGACGGTCGGCATACCGGACAACTCGACGAGGCTTGCCTGGATTCGCTTAAGGTCGGGGAGTCCCGCGTGCCATGACATCCGCATGATCAAAAAGGATGCACGGCGGTATTTTGCCTGCACCACAGTAATGGCGGGGCGCAGTGTGGGATGGATTTTGTCCCGTTCGGGCCAAAGGTCGGCAGTGATCTCGAGGCCCAGGGTCTCCCATAGGTAATCAAGCTCTTCGTCCATGGCGCCTCGATATCTACGTGATCATTGATACTTCGATTGTGTTGCCTGGTGCTATCGTTTTCGCGGTAGAATCTGCCAACGGTTGACGGCTACCGCTCGCGGCGTTTTGCCCTTCGTGTACAGCGGTTGGCTTCACAGGTCCTTCACGGGTTGGACTAAATTAGGCCAATTTGACTGAATTTCAAAAAAGTCAAAATTGGGGCTTGCGTCACGGCGAGACTTCCCGTATATTTCTTTCTTGCGCAAAGGCACAGCCGAGCGCAGCGATGCAGTCATTGGGATGTCGTCTAATGGCAGGACAGCGGATTCTGGTTCCGTCAATGGGGGTTCGACTCCCTCCATCCCAGCCATTGCATTTGCTACATATGGCCCGTTCGTCTAGCGGTTTAGGACGCCGCCCTCTCAAGGCGGAGATCACCAGTTCGAATCTGGTACGGGCTACCAAAATTGAACGCCCGGGCCTCGTAAGAGACCCGGGTTTTGTGTATTAACCGTATATACGGCGCCTGCCGTGTTTCGCTCAGATCGAGGAGTAGCCATGGATCTGCCCATCAGCTTGCAAGACATCACGTATGCCGAGAACTATCTGGCGCAGGGCGACCTGGCTACGGCGACGCCGCTGCTGGAGCGTCTGGTGGAGCTCGCCGAGGAGTATATCGACGCTGAGTGCAAGACGGAGGAGAAGCGTCAATACTTTAGCTTCGATAGCAAGTTTGAGCGCTTGGCCTATCGCCGCGTGGAGAAGGATCCGCGCGAGCTCGTGCAGGTCGAGGTGCCGTTTGACCGCCTGTACTCTGACATGGCGTTTGCCTACATTCGCCAGCAGGATTATGTGAGTGCTCGCAACGCCTTGATGCAGGCCGTGCGCTGGGACCCCATGAACTGCAACTACCGCCTGGATCTGGCCGAGCTGTTCCGCGCTCTCGAGGACAAGCAGGAATGGGCATCGCTCTCGTTCTCGGTGCTGGAGCGTGCAAGCGATGGCAAGTGCGCCGCCCGCGCTTACGCCAATCTAGGTCAGTACTTCTTGGAGCCCGAGACCGAGAACGTTTCGGCTGCCGTGGGCTGCGCGCGTCTGGCGCTGCGCCTGGCGCCCAACGATGCGCATACGACGCGCCTGCTCAACAAGATCCATACCACCTATCCGGATGCCGCCGATGAGAGCGACGACCACGTGATGGGTGAACTGGCCCTGCAAGGCGTGCCGACCTCGCCTTCGGCCGAGATTGCCATCTGCCTGATTATGTGCGCGACCGATGCTGCAAGCGACGGCGACAAGCAGGAGGCGACGCGCCTGACGGTACGTGCTCGCGACTTGGTGGGCGAGGAGGCCTGCGCGGCGATTATCAAACTGGTGCGCGAGAGCGATGCCGAGCTCAATGCCGAGCGCAAGGCAAAGCGCGAGGCTGCGGGCTCAAACGCCGATGGCGCCAAGGAGGCCGGCGATGCCCAGTAAGCGCGAGCGCAAACTCATTTCCAAGAATCGCTCGGCACATCACGAGTACTTTATCGATGAGACGTTTGAGTGCGGTATTGAGCTGAGTGGCACCGAGGTCAAGTCGATTCGCGAGCGCGCCTGCCAGATCACCGATACCTTCGCGCTGATCCGCGGCGGGGAGTGCTGGCTCGTCGGCCTGCATATCCACCCTTATAGCCATGGTGGCGTGTGGAATCGCGATCCTGACCGTCGGCGTCGTCTGCTGCTGCACCGCAAGGAGATCGACTTTCTTGACGGCAAACTTCGCAACCGTGGTTATGCGCTGGTTCCGTTGGAGCTCTACTTTAATACCGACGGCCGCGTAAAGCTGCTGCTGGGTCTGGGTCGCGGCAAGAAGCTCTACGACAAGCGCGAGGACATGGCCAAGCGTGATGTCCAACGCGAGATCGACCGCGCCCTTAAGGAACGCAACCGCTAGGCACTCTGTATAAGTTGCGGTGGAATACGGACTGTTTTCCTGTTTGAGGGGCTATTCAGTCCCTATTTCACCGCAACTGCGGGCGTCTCATCTTTCTTACTGTTCTGACACATATGTCTCAAAGGCGGCGTCCGTTATGGGTGCCGCCTTTTTTGTGGGTACATACATTCATGAGGTTCCAACCCGAGCTAGGGGAGTGATCGTTATGGACAAAACTGCGTTCTTTACCATGCCGAGCGGTCTGTACGTGGTGAGCGCTGCGGCAGACGGGCTGCGCGCCGGCTGCGTCATCAATACTGCGGTGCAGGTGACGTCCATGCCGCCGCGTATTTCGGTTGCCGTGAACAAGGACAATGTCACCTCGGGCGTCATCGCATCGGCCAAAGCGTTCGCGCTGACCGTGATCGGTCAGACCGCCGACATGCTCTACATCGGTAACTTTGGGTTCCGCACCAGCAGCGATTATGACAAGTTTGCCAAATACGAGACCCGCGAGACGGCTCTGGGCATGCCCTATGTGCCCGAGCACGCGGCGGCCCTGTTTAGCTGCCGTTTGATCGACACTGTGGATGTGGGAACGCATCTGCTGTTTATTGGCGAGGTCGAGGATGCCGAGCGCCTGAGCGACGAGACGCCGCTGACGTACGACTACTATCACAAGGTGCTAAAGGGCAAGACGCCGCCCAAAGCCTCGTCGTATCAAGGCTAGAAATGTTCTAAAAATACTTGCATTATACTATTGAGAATATATACTAATAAGTAAGTACACCAGCAGTCACGTTCGAGAGGAGAACATCATGGCTGAGGAGAAGAAGACGTATAAGTTTGTGTGCACCGTTTGCGGTTACGAGGTTGAGGTCGACACGCCCGAGCTGCCCGAGGATTACGTGTGCCCGGTGTGCGGCGTCGGCCCCGATGAGTTTGAGCTCGTCGAGGAGTAACTCGTAGACACACGGCGATTAGCCATACAGAGCTCTGTCCAAGGGTCCCGGCTGGATATTCCGGCTGGGACCCTTTTGATTTATCTGACGGTTTAAAACGGCCTTACGTGTTACAGATTGAGACGTTATATCTGGACAGCCACGCTATCCCAATTACATCCCCGTTAGCAGCACGATGTCGAGAATCGTCACGATGACGCCGATCCCTACGAGCAGCGCGTTGAGCGGGCGCGAGTTGGCGTATTTGCCCATAACGCGGGGCGAACTGGTGAGTCGTATGAGCACAAAGACCGTAATCGGCAACTGAAGCGACAACAATGCCTGACTCCAGATGAGACCCTCAAAAGGATTCGGGACGATCAGGCACGCCGCCACTGCGCCGACGAAACAGACCGCCACTCCAATCGATGAGTGCCGGTCGTGGATGTCGTATTCCTCGTCGAACATGCCCGCGGTGATGGTTCCCGCCGCCATGCCCGCTGTCACGCTGCTCGATAGTCCCGCGAACAGCAGCGCTACCGCAAAGATGGTCGAGCTCGCCGGGCCCAAGATGGGGGAGAGCGTGGCCGCTGCGACGGCGAGGTCGTCTACGACAATGCCGTGCGCAAAGAAGGTCGTTGCGGCCAGGATGACCATGGCCGAGTTGATCGCCCAGCCCACGCCCATCGAAAAGAGCGTGTCGAAGAGCTCATAGCGCAGACGCTCTTCGATAACCTGCTCGCCTTGGCCTTCGAAGTGCATGGATTGGATGACCTCGGAGTGCAGGAAGAGGTTGTGGGGCATAACGACCGCGCCTAGGACACTTACGATAATCGCGGCCGAGCCGGTGGGCATACGGGGTGTGATCCAGCTTGTGGCGGCTTGCGGCCAGTCGACGTTGACTAGTGCAAGCTCGGCCAAAAACGAAAGTCCTACCACGCCCACGAAGGCGATGATCCATCGCTCGGCGCGTTTGTAGGAGCTTGTCATGAGCATGGCAATCGATGCCGCCGCGACGATGACGCAGCCGGCGCGTACGGGCAGGCCAAAGAGCATTTGAAGCGCGATCGCACCGCCCAGGACTTCGGCCATGGCGGTGGCGATGGTCGCGAGGTAGGCGCTGGCGAGCACCGTGCGCCCAACGAAGCGGGGGAGAAAGCGGGTCGTGGCCTCGGCAAGGCAGGCGCCCGTGGCGATGCCCAGGTGCGCCGCGTTGTGCTGCAAGACGATCAGCATAATCGTGGACAGCGTGACGATCCACAGCAGCGCGTAGCCAAACTGCGAGCCCGCGGCCATATTGGAGGCCCAGTTGCCCGGGTCGATAAAGCCGACGGTCACGAGCAATCCGGGGCCGATATGCCGTGCGATGTCGAGTCCTCCGTGACCGCCGGTGCGTCGGGAGCCAAAATGATGTTTGAGATGGTTGATCATGGTGCGCTCCTGCGTGCCGTTTGCTTGACGCCGGAAAGGATACCCGTTTTAGGCTCAAAAGTTAATCAAGACTAACAAAATTGCTGTATTTGAATAGGATGGTGAAAGGGGGCTGCGAAATGTCTTGATCTGTAACAACTAGGGATGGAAATTGGGTCTTACTGTTACAGATTGAGATGTTTGAAGCGGTGAGCTTACAGGTCGAACTTGGGGCCCTTGTTGCCGTCCTTGAGGTCGGCGGTGTCCACTCGTAGGGTGTGCGTTACGCGATTGTTTCGAAACGGGCGGGAAACACAACGGGCCGGCGGTGCTCCTAGTATGCCTATTCAACTGACTGTCTAATATCTAGGGGAGGATCGCGATGCAGGCAGATTCCGCTCAGCAGCAGGGCCTTTATCGCCCCGAATTCGACCACGATGCATGCGGCATCGGCGCGCTTGCCGATATCAACGGTGAGCGCCATCACCAGATTCTGGACGATGCACTGTCCATTCTGGTCAACTTGGAGCACCGCGGTGGCACCGGACTCGAGAAGAACACCGGCGACGGCGCTGGTATCCTGTTCCAGGTTCCGCATCACTTTTTCCGTAAAGAGGCTCAAAAGTGTGGCCAGATTCTGCCGGCAGAGGGCGACTATGGCGTGGCCATGCTGTTCTTCCCGCAGGACGAGAAGGGCGTAGAGGATGCCCGCCGCGTGTTTGAGGAGGGCTGCGCCGAGGCCGGCGTGCCGCTGCTCTTTTGGCGCGAGGTGCCGGTTGACCCGCACGACCTGGGCGAGACGGCCCGCGCCTGTATGCCCACTATCCTGCAGGCCTTCCTGGGCCGTCCGGACGACACGCCCGCCGGCGATGCCTTCGAGCGCCGCCTGTACGTGTGCCGCCGCACCATCGAGAAGAAGGCCGACGCTGAGTTTGCCCTGCGCGACAAAATCTTCTATGTATGCTCCATGAGCTCGCGCACCATCGTGTACAAGGGCATGCTGGTCGCCACGCAGATGCGCCGCTTCTTCATCGATCTCAACGACGCCGCCGTCAAGACGGCCGTGGCGCTCGTCCACTCGCGCTACTCCACCAACACCACGCCCAGCTGGGAACGCGCGCACCCCAACCGCTTTATCATCCACAACGGCGAGATCAACACCCTCAAGGGCAACGTCAACTGGATTCGCGCCCGCGAACCCAACCTGTACAGCCCCGTGCTGCAGCACGATCTTGAGCGTGTGATGCCCATCATCAACCGCGAGGGCTCCGACTCCGCGATTCTGGACAACGTGCTCGAGTTCTTGGTCATGAACGGCCGTCCGCTCACGCGTGCCGCATCCATGCTGCTGCCCGAGCCGTGGGACCACAACGACAGTCTGAGCGAGGAGCGCCGCACCTACGATGCCTACCAGTCCATGCTCATGGAGCCGTGGGATGGCCCGGCGGCCATCGCCTTTACCGACGGTCGCACGCTGGGTGCCGCCCTCGACCGTAACGGCCTGCGTCCCGCCCGCTACTATGTGACGCGCGACGGTCGCTTTATGCTGGCAAGCGAGGTGGGCACCATCGAGGTGAGCCCCGAGAACATCCTGACGAGCGGCTGTCTGGGACCGGGCCAGATGCTCGAGGTTGACTTTGCCCGCGGCCGCGTGATCTACAACGATGAGCTGCGCGCCCGCTATGCCAAGGAAAAACCCTACCGCGACTGGATTGCCGAGGAGACGCTGACCGTCGACGCGCTCGATGAGCCCGTTGCGACAACGCCCGCCGAGGACGCCGAGGTGCCCGCCGCCGTGCGTATGGCCAAGCTCGGCTACCATTGGGATGACGTTGACGAAGTCGTGCGTCCCATGGCCCAGCAGGGCAAGGCGCCGCTCGCCTCGATGGGTATCGATGCGCCGCTGGCCTGCCTGTCCAAGAAGACGCGCTCGTTCTTCGACTACTTCTATCAGCTGTTCGCCCAGGTCACGAACCCGCCGATCGATGCCCTGCGCGAGCATATGGTCACCTCGACCACGCTCTACCTGGGCAACCACGGCAACCTGCTCGAGGATTCCCGCACGGCCTGCCAGCTGGTGCGCTTGGAGCGTCCGCTGCTGAGCGAGGAGGAGTTCGAGTGTATCTGCGCCATCGACCGCGTGGGCTTTAAGACCCGCCGTTTCCGTGCCGTGTACCGCCGCGACGCCGGCGAGGGCGCGCTGCAGGCTGCGCTCAAGCAGCTTGCAGAGGATGTTGAGGCTGCGGTCCGCGACGGCGTGAACATCGTGGTGTTGAGCGATCGCGCCGCTGCGGGTGAGGTGCCCGTGCCGTCGCTGCTCGCCGTGGGCTGCGTGCACAACCACCTGATCCGCGCCGGCGTGCGTACCTTTGCCGACATCGTGGTGGAGTGCGGCGACGCCGTGTCTCCGCACGACTTTGCGGCGCTGGTGGGCTACTCCGCGAGCGGCATCTATCCGTACAACGCACATGCGTGCATCCGCGATCTGGCGGCACGCGGCGACCTGGACGTGACGGCCGAGCAGGGCATCGCCAACTACAACAAGGCTGCGACCGCCGGCATCGTTTCCATCATGTCCAAGATGGGCATCTCCACGGTGCAGAGCTACCATTCGGCGCAGATCTTCGAGGCCGTGGGCTTCACTCCGGAGTTCGTCAACGCGTATTTCGCCGGCACGGTGAGCCGTGTGGGCGGTATGGGTGTCGAGGACGTCGAGCGCGAGCAGAATGAGCGCTACGACGCCGCGCTCGCTATCCTTAAGAGCCCGGCTCCCGATCAGCTGCCCACGCTGGGTCTGACCAAGTGGCGCCCGCTCGGCGGCGAGGATCACCTTATCGACCCGCAGACCGTCTACCTGCTGCAGACCGCCTGCCGCGAGGACAGCTACGACACCTTTAAGGAGTACAGCGCCCGCCTGCACCGCACCGGCCGTGCCGTGCGCCTGCGTGACCTGCTGGACTTTAATGCCAACGGTCGCACGCCGGTTTCGCTCGACGAGGTGGAGCCCGCGCTCAACATCGTCCGCCGCTTTAACACCGGCGCCATGTCGTACGGTTCCATCAGCAAAGAGGCACACGAGTGCATGGCCATCGCCATGAACCGCCTGCACGGTCGTTCCAACTCGGGCGAGGGCGGCGAGGATCCGCGTCGCGAGACCCCGCTGGCCAACGGTGACTCCAAGAATTCCGCCATCAAGCAGGTGGCAAGCGCGCGCTTTGGCGTGACGAGCCGCTACCTGTGCAGCGCCTTCGAGATTCAGATCAAGATGGCCCAGGGCGCCAAGCCCGGTGAGGGCGGTCACCTGCCCGGCAAGAAGGTCTACCCCTGGATTGCCGAGGTCCGTCAGTCCACGCCCGGCATCGGCCTGATTTCGCCTCCGCCGCACCACGACATCTACTCCATCGAGGACTTGGCAGAGCTGATCTTCGATCTTAAGAACGCCAACCCCGGCGCGCGCGTGTCGGTCAAGCTGGTCAGCGAGGCCGGCGTCGGCACCATCGCCACCGGCGTGGCCAAGGGCGCTGCCGACAAGATTTTGATCAGCGGCCACAATGGCGGCTCGGGTGCCGCTGCGCGCGACTCTATCTGGCACGCGGGTCTGCCGCTGGAGCTTGGCCTTGCCGAGGCCCAGCAGACGCTGCTGCAAAACGGTTTGCGCTCACGCGTGGTGCTCGAGGCCGATGGCAAGCTCATGGACGGCACCGACGTCGCCGTCGCCTGCCTGCTGGGTGCCGAGGAGTTTGGCTTTGCGACCATGCCGCTCATCTCCATGGGCTGCCTCATGCAGCGCGACTGCCAGCAGGATACCTGCCCGGCCGGCATCGCTACGCAAAACTGCCGCCTGCGTCGCGGCTTCCGCGGCAAGCCAGAGCACGTCGAGCACTTTATGCTCTTTGTTGCCGAGCAGCTGCGCGAGGTCATGGCGAGCCTGGGCTTCCGCACCGTCGACGAGATGGTCGGCCATCCCGAGTGCCTGCGCCAGATCGAGGTCCCGGGCAACCGCAAGGCCAACCTGCTCGATCTGTCGCCCGTGCTGGCAAGCGCGACCTGTGAGTTTGGTGCCCACATCCCGGGCGCCGACGGCCGTCACTTCCTGCCCCAGATGGCTGCGGACAGCGAGCTCGATAAGACGCTCGACTCCACGTTGTTTGTGCCCTATACGGCCGATGCCCGTGCGCACCTGCGTCCGATTCGCTTTCGCGCCGATATCGCCAACGTCAACCGCTGCGTGGGCACCATCTTGGGCAACGCGGTGACCAAGGCGCATCCCGAGGGCCTGCCCGCCGGCTCCATCACCATCGATTGCGATGGTTCGGCCGGTCAGAGCTTTGGCGCCTTCCTGCCGCGCGGCATTACGCTCAACGTGTGCGGCGACGCCAACGACTACTTTGGCAAGGGCCTTTCGGGCGGCGAGGTGTCGGTGCGCCCCAACCCGCATGCGACCTACAAGTTCGACGAGAACATCATCGTGGGCAACGTGGCCTTCTTTGGCGCTACGAGCGGTCGCGGCTTCATTAACGGCCTGGCCGGCCAGCGCTTTGGCGTACGCAACTCCGGTGCCACCGTGGTGGTCGAGGGGTGCGGCAACCATGGCTGCGAGTACATGACGGGAGGTCTGGCGCTCATCCTGGGCGAGGTCGGGCAGAACTTCGCCGCCGGCATGACGGGCGGCGTGGCTTACGTCTTTGACCAGTACGGCACGCTCGATGCCCGTGTGAACCACGAGAGCGTTGAGCTTAAAGCCCCGACGGCCGGTGAGCTGGCGCAGATTCGCGAGCTCATCCAGGAGCACGTGGACGCGACGCAGAGCCCGCGCGGCATTAAGCTGCTCTACAGCTTTGAGACGATGAGCAAGCACTTTGTGAAGGTCATTCCAACCGAGTACGAGCGCGTGCTGGCGATTGTCGCCGCCGCCGAGGCCGTCGGCAAGACGCATGCGCAGGCCGAGGAGCTGGCGTTTGACATTGTGACCGGTCGCGCCGACGCCGCCGATGTCGCTCGCTTTGATGTGGCGGGTGGTGCTGCTGGCGCGGGCGCTGCGTCCGTGGCTGCCAGCTCTGTTGCTTCGACCAAGAAGGAGGCGTAAGTGCCATGGGTAAGCCCGGTGCTTTTCTTGATATCGATCGCGTGACCCACGAGCTGCGCCCCGTGGAGGAGCGCAACCGCGATTTCGATCCGCTGTACGTGGAGCTCGACGACGATGCGCGCCGTGCCCAGGCGAGCCGCTGCATGATGTGCGGTGTGGCGTTTTGTCAGATGGGCGCGAGCTTTGGCAAGGCACGCCCGAGCGGCTGCCCGCTGCACAACCTGATTCCCGAGTGGAATGAGCTGGTGTACCGCGGCCGCTGGGATGAGGCTGCCGAGCGCCTGTCGCTCACCTCGCCCATGCCCGAGTTTACGAGTCGCGTGTGCCCGGCGTTGTGCGAGGCCGCGTGCAACCTGGGTTCGGTCGATGGCCAACCCACGACGATCCATGACAACGAGCGTGCGATCAGCGACCATGAGTGGGCCAACGGCGGTCCGCGCCGCTTTGAGCCGGCAGGGGAGGGCGCGCCCACGGTTGCCGTGGTGGGCTCCGGTCCTGCTGGTCTGGTGGCAGCATGGGAGCTTGCGCGTCGCGGTGCCCGCGTGACGGTGTTTGAGCGTGACGACCGCCCGGGCGGCCTGCTCATGTACGGCATTCCCAACATGAAGCTCGAGAAGTCCGTGGTCGAGCGTCGCGTGGCACTTATGTGCGAGCTGGGCATTGTGTTCGAGCTGGGTGCTGACGTTACGAACCCTGCGGTGGCGGCCAAGCTCAATGGCTTTGACGCCGTCGTGGTGGCTGCCGGCGCTCGCACTCCGCGTGGACTGGCTGCTGAGAATATTGACGCACCCGGCGTGGTGTATGCCGTGGACTACCTGACGGCCTCGACCGTCTCGGTGCTCGATGGCGGCGAGCCTGTCGTCGATGCACGCGGCCTGGACGTCGTGGTCATCGGCGGCGGCGATACCGGTAACGACTGCGTGGGCACCGCGGTACGTCAGGGTGCGCGCAGCGTGCGCCAGTTTGAGTTCTTGCCGGCGGCGCCTGATGCGCGCGCGGCGAGCAACCCCTGGCCGCAGTGGCCCAACGTTAAGAAGACCGATTACGGCCAGCAGGAGGCCATCGCTGCCATGGGCGGCGAGATGCGCGCTTGGGGCGTGGATACGCTCGAGGTACTGCTGGACAAGAAGGGCGCGGCCGCGGGCCTGCGCGTGGCCGATCTGGATTGGTCGGCTGGCAAGCCCGAGCGCATCGCGGGCTCCGAGCACGAGGTGCCGGCCCAGCTGGTGCTCATCGCCTGCGGCTTTACGGGTCCTGAGCATGGCGTGTTCGATGCGGTAGGCGTGCCTGTTGCCACCGCTGGTCGTCCGCTGCCTGTGATGGCTGCCGAGGGCTCGCACCTCGCGGCACGTGTCGACGGCGTCTCCGCGGATGCCGCACCGGTGTATGTGGCGGGTGATGCTCGCAACGGCAGCTCGCTCGTGGTGAACGCTATGGCCGACGCCCTGGCCTGCGCTGCCGAAGTCGCCGACGCGCTGGAGCTGTAAGGCGGCTGTCCACAGCTGAATCGTCAAGGGCTGTCCCCAACGGCCGGCCCAAAAGGAACGTCCCCAAGTGCCGGCAGCTGGGGACGTTCCTTATGTGCCGGCATTCGGGGACACTCCTTGCGGGTTTGCGACCGATTTGTTCGTTTGTCGACGTACGGGTGTTCATTTGTCGACTTCTTGGGCTGTGGTCACCTGTTGTTTCTGTGGTGGCTGCGGGTATCTGGCTCAAAAGGGCGGGTTGGCCGTCTATGTTTACCTGCGGTTTTGTTGCGGTGCGCATTTTCGTTCAAGCTTTTCGTCAAGTGTTTGGTCAGCATCTGGTTTGCAGCCGGAGGCCTATTTTGCCCGCGCTGGTCGTGACTGCCCACCCTCCTCGTAAGCTCAAATTGAGGTCCATCAGTTTGAGGAGGATGCCATGACTGATCACGCTTTAGATCGAGCGCATCTGGCTGAAGCCGTCGGCAACGATATTGCCGACATGGCCCATTTTTGGATGCTGCGGAAGTTTCAGTTTTTGGAGCCGGCGCGCGAGCAGTTTGAGATCATTGTCGACCCGTGGCTCAGCTATCGCACCGAGCCTTCGCAAAACGAAATCATGGCCTACAACATGGCATTTACCGATTGGCTGCTCTTCGAGCGCTCCTATCGCCATGGCAAGACGCTGCTCGAGCTGTATGTTGACGAGCCGCCGGCATCGCTTTCGCCTGCCTCGCTTAAGCGGCTCGAGCAGGTGCGCGACACACAGTATTTCTCGCGCTTTGGCATTTTGGACAAGGATCCTGCGAACGGCATGGTTGCGCTGAAGGATACGCGCGCCGACCTTCGCTTTGATGTCTACGACCCGCATATCGTGCAAAAGGAGCATTGGAGCGACGGCGCGATCGCGGTGCGCCTCGCCTGCGTCGACGATGTCTGGCTGACGGCGGGACAGCTCTATCTGTATGACATCGCGCGCCTGAGTGACACGGCGGTCGATGGACCGGGTGCGGTGCATCCCGAGGATCTGCAGGACGGCTTTGACACCTCGTGCGTCAGCTTCTTTTTGCGCCTGGTCCGCGACATCATGGGCGCCCAGGGGCGCTACGTAAAGTCCCTCAACATCTACGAACAAGAATGGGAGTAGGGGATGTGACTGGTGCCGCCCTACAGCCCTGACTTTGTCTCAATCTGTAACGTTTGGCGGCTGTTTGGGCCCGTAACTGTTACAGATTGAGATGTTCGGCAACGGGTTGGGAGAATGTCTCGATCTGTAACATCTACAGGCCCAATTTCGACCTTCCTGTTAAAGATTGAGACAAAGGCTGGACGCGGTGTCGAAAGATCTTGCTCTGTAACAACTAGAGGCTCAAAGACTGTCTTCCTGTTACAGATCAAGACATTTGCCAGCGGAGGCAACGGTGACGATGGTCCATTTGTCTGACGTGGTGGTGATGAAAGTGTCTAATACCGTTCTCAAACACAAACATGCGACTCGCAACACGTTGGCGCGGAATAGGATGCTCGCGCGGCTCACGGAGACGGCCAAGCAAGGTGCGCTGCTCGCAACGCATGACAATACCGAGCTCATGTGGCTGCGACGCCATGTTGGAACCGACGATATCGCGGAGCCCGAGCCGTACCTGTTCTGTTTTCAGCATGATTGGGATGCATTGACGCCTGCAGAGCGAGCGCTGAGGACTATCAAAGGGCTTGCGGAATTTCATCCCGATTGGGCGTTTTGGGGTTATGACGCGGCACTTTTGTGGGGTCTGGAGGTGCCGAATGATCTGCTCGGGCCGCGTTTTCTTGTTAAGACGGGTTGTTCGGTGACGTTGAGCAGCGGGTGCAGGTTGTTGCGTCCTCAGATGGCGGGAGCGCTTGAGCGCGTCGACGGCGTGCGGGTGACGTCGTTTTGGCGCACGGTGGAGGATTGTCTGCTGCGTGCGCCGTTTTCGTATGGTCTGGCGATCGCCGATTCTGCATTGCGGGCGAAGGGCGTATCACGTGGGGATTTGTGCGAGCGTCTCCGCGCCGATTGCGAGGGCAGGCGAGGGTATCGCAGGGCACAGGCGATTGCGTCGTATGCGGACGGGCTGTCCGAAAACGGCGGCGAGTCTCGGTTCCGAGTGTTCTTTATTGCGTACGGCTTTCCGGTTCCGGAGCTGCAGGCGGAGTTTCGCGACCCGCTCGATCCGAGCCAGGTGTTTCGCGTCGACTATTTTTGGCGGCTCGAGGACGGGACGTGTGTCATCGGCGAGCTCGACGGAAAGGTGAAGTACACCTTGCAGAACGGCGAGGGCCGGGAGTCGGTCGACCCATTCGTGGCAGAACGTCAACGGGAGTCTCATCTGACAATGCTCGGGCACAAGGTGCTTCGGTTTACGTTTAACGAACTCAAAGACCCGGGGAAGCTGGTCGAGAAAATGAGGTTGGCGGGTATTCCGCGACGGCCCGATTTGGCTGAGGAGTGGAGACGCCAGTGGTATGGGCGCTGAGAGGTTTTGTCTCGATCTGTAACGTTTAGAAGTTGTTTGAGTTCGTAATTGTTGCAGATCGAGACAAACCGGTGAAACGTCGACCGAATGTCCCGATCTGTAACATCAAGGGGCCCAATAACCCTGTACCTGTTACAGATCGAGACACTTCCCTGGTGTCGCTGGGGTGGGACTGCAGCGTATTCCGTCCCCCACATCCCCTCTTCCCTCCGTTAACCGATATGTCTGTGGCAATCGGGCTACACTGGATAATAATGGACAGATGTTCAAGTTTTCTGAGGGGGAGGAGCTCGATATGGCGTCTGCCGATCGTTCCACGTTGTTTATCAATGCGACCGTCCTGGATGGTTCGGAACATATGGAGCCGCAGCCCGACATGGCCGTGGCCGTTGAGCGCGGTCTCATCACGTGGATGGGGCCGAGTGCTGTGGCGCAGGCGCCTGCAGGTGCCGAGGTCATCGACCTGGCAGGGGCGTATCTCATGCCAGGTCTCATCAATATGCATGTGCATCTGTGTGGTTCGGGCAAGCCGGTTTCGGCGGGAGATGCCGGCGCGCTGATGAAGAAGCTCGATAATCCGGTGGGCCGCGCCATCGTTCGCCACATCCTCAAGGGCAGCGCCCAACAGCAGCTGGCAAGCGGCGTGACCACGGTGCGCGGTGCGGGCGATCCGCTGTTTGCCGATATCGCCGTGCGCAACGCCATCGACGCCGGCAAGTATCAGGGTCCGCGCCTGGTAGCGCCGGGAACGGGCGTCACGGTGCCGGGTGGTCACGGTGCTGGGTTGTTCGCCCAGGTGGCTAACAGCCCCGCCGAGGCAGCCGAACAGGTGCGCGACCTGTATGCGCGCGGTGCCGACGTCATTAAGCTGTTCGTAACGGGCGGTGTGTTCGATGCGACCGAGGTGGGCGAGCCGGGCGTGCTGCGTATGCCGGTGGAGGTTGCCGCGGCGGCGTGCAAGGCTGCGCACGAGGTGGGCCTGCCGGTTATGGCCCATGTCGAGAGCACCGAAGGCGTGAAGGCCGCGCTTGAGGCCGGCGTTGACACGATCGAGCACGGTGCCCCGATGACTCCTGAGATCTTGGAACTGTACCGCGGCGCCGCGGGCACGCAGCTTGAGGATCGCGCGCCCAGCGTTACCTGCACTATCAGCCCGGCGCTGCCGTTTGTATTGCTCGACCCGAAAAAGACCCATTCGACCGATACGCAAAAGAAGAACGGCGACATCGTGTGCTCGGGCATTATCGAGAGCGCCCGTGCCGCACTGGAAGCTGGCGTTAAGGTGGGCCTGGGCACGGACTCGAGCTGCCCGTTCGTGACGCAGTACGACATGTGGCGTGAGGTGGCCTATTTTGCCAAGCATGTCGGCGTGAGCAACGCCTTCGCACTGCATACGGCTACGCAAGTCAACGCCGAGCTGCTGGGGCTGGACGGCGAGACTGGCACAATCGAGTGCGGCAAGGCCGCCGATATCTTGGTGACGCGCAAGAACCCGCTCGATGACCTGTGCGCACTGCGTGAGCCGACGCACGTGATGTGCCGTGGCGATTTGGTGCGCAAGCTCAAGGTGAAGCGTATTCCCGAGGTGGACGCCGAGCTCGACGCGATTATGGCCATGCCAGCCGAAGCGCTTGCCGAGGAGCTGGCCCGCGACGGCGTGGCGTAGGCGTGACGAAGGGACGGTCCCCTTGTCACATTCAAAAAAGCCGAGGTCCCAGTGCGAGGCCTCGGCTTTTTCTGTCCCATGGTATGACGGCTAGGAGCGCGTCTCCATCTTGGCGTGGCACTTGGGGCAGGTGACGCGAATCTTGCCCTTGCCCTTGGGAACGGAGAGCATCTGGCCGCAGTTGGGGCACTTGAGATAGGCTGTGGTCTTGCGGCCCTTCCACATCTTCTTGGCTGTGCGCTTGGCACGTTCAAAGTCTTCCTTGCTAGTACCGGCTGCGCGCGAGGCGTTGGCCGCTGCAGCTCCGCCGCCCAAGCTAGCTACAAACTTGCCCAAGCCGGGTACGTTTGCAGTCGCGGCGACAAAGGCCTCGTTCTCCTTGCGACGTGCGTCGATATTTTTGGACAGGCCGCGCAGCACGCCAATCACGATTACGGCGATGGCAATCCAGCTGAGCCACTGGATGCGGGCTATCGATCCGATCATCGCGATGACGATGCCGGCAAAACCCATCACGATGGTGAGCTCGTCGGCGCCATTGCGACCCTTCATAAAGTCATTCATGCAAATTGCCTTTCGTTCGATATGCTGCACGCCTTTATACCCGATTTAGAGCAAGGGGGACAGGTTAATCTGCACCAATGTGGTGCAAACATACCTGTCCCCGGAACACCAAGACGGTGCAAAGAAGTCTGTCCCTAATGCCCCAGTTACTTGGAGAGCTTGTCGACGACGCGTTCGATCTCGGCGAGCTTGGCAGCTTTGAGGTCTTCGTCGCCCGATTCGATTGCCGAAGTCACGCAGCCCTCGATATGCGCTTTGAGCACGTCGGCATTAATGCGCGCGAGGAGCGCCTGTGTGGCCATGAGCTGCGTGGAAATATCGACGCAGTAGCGGTCCTCCTCGACCATCCGCAGGATGCCGTCGATCTGACCACGTGCCGTCTTGAGCATGCGGGTTACCGATTTATGGTCTGCCATCATGGCGGGTCCTCGTTTCTGGTCGATCTTTCGGATGTCCCCGTCAGTTGCGGTGAAATACGGACCGTTCAAAGGCCTAGGGCGGCACAACAGTCCGTATTTCACCGCAACTTCTGAGGATTGAGTGGGCAGCGTCTGCTACGCGGCGGTCACCGAAAGGGCGTGGAACTTCTCGCCGGCGCCCTCGACGGCGGCAGTGAGCTGTTCAGCGGTCACGGTGTCGGCGCACTCCACCTGTACGGTCTGAGTCTCGTGATCGGCATCGGCGTCGGTCACGCCGACCACGTTGAGCAGCGCGGTCTCGACGGTGGCATCGCAATGGCCGCACATGAGGCCGGAAGTCTTGATTGTGTAACGCATGGATATTCCTCTCTGTTGTGTCGGCTTTCCCAGGCACCCGACCTTGACCTTCAAGCCGTCGCTCGCGTACCAAAGTACGCGTCGCCCCTCTTTCAGGTCAATCTCGGGCACCTGGAAAACCCGTTCTAAATGGACTTAATGGTGAGCTTATTTTGCCACTTTGGGTTTAAAGGATTTCAGGCGCAGGGCATTGGACACGACACATACGCTCGACAGGCTCATCGCCGCGGCGCCAAACATGGGCGAGAGCTGCCAACCGGTGAGGGGGAAGAACACGCCCGCCGCCAGCGGAATGCCGATGCCGTTGTAGAACAGCGCCCAGAACAGGTCCTGCTTGATGTTGCGAATTGTGGCGCGCGACAGCTCGATGGCACGGGCGACGTCCATGAGGTCGCTGCGCATGAGAACCACATCTGCCCCTTCTTTGGCGATGTCGGCGCCGGTACCGATGGCAAGGCCCACGTCGGCGCGCGCCAGGGCGGGGGAGTCGTTGATGCCGTCGCCCACCATGGCGACCTTGCTGCCCGCATCCTGCAGCTCGCGCACGTGGCGTTCCTTGTCGGCGGGGAGGACGTCGGCGATGACCTGCTCGCTGCTCAGTCCCACGCGGCGGGCGATCGCTTCGGCTGTCGCGCGGTTGTCGCCGGTGAGCATGCGCACGTCGACGCCAAGCGAGCGCAGTGCGGCGATGGCCCCGGCGCTCGTCTCCTTGACCTCGTCCGCCACGGCGATGGTGCCGACAAGCTCGCTGTTCTTGGCAAAGAACAGCGGCGTCTTGCCCTCGGCCGCGAACTGTTCGGCAAGGCCGGCGGGAACCTTCACGCCCAGCTCGTCCATCAGACGCACGTTGCCGGCGGCGATGACATTCTGCCCCTCGCGTGCCGTAACGCCTCGCCCGGGCACGGCGGCAAAGTCCTCGACCATGCGTGCGACGATTCCGCGCGCCTCGCACTCGGCCATAATCGCCTCGGCCAGCGGGTGCTCGCTTGAGCGCTCCAGCGCAGCGGCCAGCTTGAGCAGCGCCTTTTCGCTCATGGCGGGCGATCCGTCGGCACGCGTGGCTACCACGATATCGGTCACGGCAGGCTTGCCGCGAGTGACCGTTCCCGTCTTATCGAGCACCACGGTGCCCACGCTGCGCAGATTCTCCAGCGCCTCGGCGCTCTTGAACAGAATGCCCATCTCGGCGCCCTTGCCGGTGCCGACCATAATGGCGACGGGCGTGGCCAGACCCAATGCGCACGGACAGCTGATCATCAGTACGGCCACGGCGGAGGTGAGCGCCTCGTTTATGCTGCCGGTCAGTGCCATCCACGCCGCAAAGGTCACAGCCGAGATCACGAACACCACGGGCACGAACACGCCGGCGACTTTGTCGGCCATGCGGGCGATAGGCGCCTTGGTGGCGTTGGCGTCCTCGACGAGCTGGATAATCTTGGCGAGCGACGTGTCGGCGCCCACGCGTGTGGCACGGAAGGTAAACGAGCCGGTGCGGTTGACAGTGGCGGCGTTGACGGTGTCGCCGGCGGTCTTTTCCACGGGGATGGACTCGCCGGTGAGCGCGCTCTCGTCCACGGCCGAGCTGCCCTCGAGCACCACGCCATCGACAGGGATGGACTCGCCGGGGCGCACACGCAGCACCTGGCCGGGCAGAATGGTATCGACGTCGACGGTGGCCTCGCTGCCGTCCTCTGCCACGACGGTCGCGGTCTTGGGTGCTAAGTCGATGAGCGCCTCGATAGCGCCGCCGGTCTTGGACTTGCTGCGCGTCTCGAGGTATTTGCCCACGGTGACGAGCGACAGGATGGTGCCGGCGCTCTCAAAATACAGGTTGTCCATGCTCGTCATCATGGCCTCGTGCACCTGACCTGCGGCCAGCTGGTCGGCCATGATGAACATAGCGTAGAGCGACCAGGCGATCGACGCGGTGGCACCGACGGCGATGAGAGCGTCCATGGTGGGTGCGCCGTGCACGAGCGACTTGAAGCCGTTGATAAAGTACGCGTCGTTGACGTAGACGATGGGGATGAGCAAGACGAGCTCGGTGAGCGCCAACGTCATGCTGTGGGTGTGGTCGGTGAAGACGCTGGGCAGCGGCCAGCCGAGCATGTGCCCCATGCCTATGTAGAACAGCGGAATGAGAAAGATGATTGAGATGATGAGACGGGTGCGCATGGCAGAGGCGGCGGCCTCCAACTTTTTGGTCGGCGACTCCATATGGGCGGCGCCGGACCTGGTTTGCGCACTTCCGCTTTGGACAGCGTCGGTGCCCGTGCTGATGGGCGAGGCTGAGTAGCCCGCGCGGTCGACAGCGGTGCAGATGTCGTCGGGGGAGACCTGCGCAGGGTCGTAGTCCACCAGCATAGAGCCGGCGAGCAGATTGACCGCGACGCTTTGGACGCCGTCGAGTTTGCTCACGGCACGGTCCACGTGCGCCTGGCAGGCGGCGCACGTCATGCCGCCCACATCGAATTTATCTTGAGCCATGGCTTCTCCTTTCTGTGGTTCGGTATTGGAATTGTTAACCTGCCGATACTATACACCCATACCCCCTGGGGGTGTCCAGTACAGAAATAATATATGAGATTTCGTTACAGATGAGGATGGATAGTTGGCCGATGGACCGTCCCAACCAATCATCTCAATCTGTAACATCTAGCAGGGAAAATGACCTCTAACTGTTACAGATCGAGACAATTGCCGGGGAGGGGTCCCGTCGCGGCAAGACGCCCGCCGCCTAGATACAGAACCCGGGGATCACACAGGTTAGCTTGTTTGGCTTTTCCGCAGGCGTTGCGTACGTAAAGACGTCGCCGTCGTGCCCCACGCGGTTCATATAGAGCGTGCCTTCGCTCTCCGATGTGTCGGGGCTCACCGTGCGCTCCCACCAACAGGTGTCCTTGCCCTTCCACTGGCGGACCATCGTCTCGTTCGTGGAATACGGGCTCACCTTGAGCTCGCGGAAGAGCTGATACTCCTTGCCCTCGCCGTTGTAGATGTCTGCCAGGTAGTGATAGCCCTCGGTAAACGAATCGGGCGGTTGCGTACCGCATAGCTCGACCATGGCGGGCAGCCAAAGGGTTGCGGGCAACTCGCTCAGGCACGATGCGCTGTTGGCGGCGCCCACATTGTTCGAGACCTTCTTGACCCCTTTAATGAGTGCGCGCAACTCGTTGGGCAGCAGCTTAAGGCCGTCGCCGTTGAGCCATTCCCGCAGCTCGCAATCTGCCCAGCCGGCGCTCGGCGGTTCAGCCGCAGCGTTGCGCTCGGCAATACCCGCATCGAACATAAACGTCAGTCCAGCCTTGCCCGTCCCGTCCAGAAGCTCATCGTGGCGGATGCCCACAAGCTGCGCGCCAACCTGCAGCCCGTTGGTGAGCGTGACACGCTTGGTACACGGATAGGGGATATGCCCATCGGCATCGAGCAGATGATAGCGCTTGGCAATCTCGCGTGCCTCGCTACGGGTCTCGGCGGCCTTAATCTTGAGCGAAATCTCCTGCAGCTGATCCCAGGTGTAGTCGTCAAGTGAACCGCGGATGCCGTCAAGGTAGTCGGGGATGCCAAAGCCATGGGTTGCCGCCCCGATAACGCTGAGCCCCGCAACGGCTGCGATAGCGCCGCCGATAATAAAGCGGCGGCGGGTCATGGCATCGTGGCGGGCCTGATTCAGGATCTCTCGTGCGCGCTCGCCGGCGACGTCGACCTTAAGGTGCGTGCCAGAATCGATATCAATCGCGGCCTCGTCTCCTGTGCCTTCGCGGCCCTCGGATTCGGCATCGGTGAGGTATGCCGAGAGCACCTCGAGCATCTGCTGCTCGGTGGGACGATCGCACTGCTCGACTGAGAGACCCTTCATGATGATTTGGACGAGCGCTTCATCGCCCTCGCAGCGCGGCTCGAGCGGTGCCGGCTTGGTCTTGGTCTTTACAAGATAGAACGAGCCGGTTGCAGCGGCATCCGTCGACTCAAAGTCAAACGGTTTGCGACCGCTGTAGAGCTGGTACAGAATGCTCGAAAGCGCATAGACGTCGATTGCCGGCGAACGGCGAAGGGCCGCGATGCCTTCGATATCCTGCGTGAGCATCTCGGGCGCGGCGTATGCGGGCGTGGCAAAGCGCCAGATGTCGGCGCGCCGGGTGATCGTGTCGTCGCCGAGAGCCATGGTCGCGGAGCCCATGTCGATGAGGCAGGGGTCAAAGGAACAATCGGCAATCTGCTGCTCGAGCGTTCGGCTGGTGGTGCGGAACATGATATTGGCAGGCGACAGGTCGCGATGGATGACCGGATTCACGAGGCCTTGGGTCATCAAGAGCGCACGAAGCACGGCGTTTCCGACGGCGGCGACCATCTGGGTGGTCAGCCCGCCCGAGGCGTCGTGCGGAAGCAGGGGCAGCGCCTGCTTGAGCGAGGTGCCCTCGATCCACTCCATGAGGATGAGCGGGTCATCCTCGCACGATCCGTAGCCATAGACGCGCGGAAATCCGCGCAGGTGCGAGACGGTACACAGATGACGGTACTCCTCAAACAGCGCAGCGGTGTTGGCCAGGTGCGCCGCCGATTGCTCGGCGGAGCGGTCGGGGGCTTGGCCAGAGAGAATGACGTTGTCCTTGAGCAGCTTGACGGCAAAGACCTCGCCGCTCGTGTTGGTCGCGCGCAGCACGTGCCCGATGTTGCCGTTGTTGCGGTGGGCTGTCTGGAGAATAAGTGTCATAAACCGGCGTTTGGCGTCGCCCTCGGCGCTGGGGTCGACCGCCACGGCGGTATCGAACGTATCGAGACGGACGAGTTTGTCGCCATAGGCGCTATCGGTAGTATCCATGGCGTTCCTTTGTCTGGCATGTGTTGCCGCGCGTACACGTGAGCAGTGCGGATATCGGTAAAGTACCATGATAGCCGCACTGCTCACGTGTACCGCTGAGTATTGTCGTTTACGACGCAGAAGGTAGAAGACGAAAGACGGACGGCGACCGTCTTCCGATCGCCGTCCGTGCTAGTCCACAATGACAAGGAATGTCGTGTAGAGACCCAGATGGAGCCTGTCGCTGTTGGCGATTTCCACGGGGGGATAGACTTTGCCGGGTTCGCGTTGGTCGCGCGGCGGCTCAATCACAATATCGCCGTCGCCCGCGCCCGATTCGAGCACTGTGCCGTTGGTCGATCCAAGGCCCTGGGCGTACCAGTGCTCACCCTCGAGCCAAATGCGAAGATGCTCGCGCGAGGCGTCGGCGCCTACATCGGTGATGCTGGGCGAGGTTTTGGGCAAAGAACCAATCACGGTGCCGCGCGGATTGCGTGTGAGGGGATGGATTTGCATGTCGGCGCAGTTGTCGGCATGGGCTCTGAGCAGACCGAGGTTGGGGGCGACGGTCCGCGGCTGCTCCAGGCTGCTCATAAAGCCACGTCCGACGGTAGTTTCGGTGGTGCCAAAGTGCCCGCCCGTCTTGCTGTCGCAAAAGCGCTCGACGGTGGCCACGCCCTGAACGGGATCGGCGAGCGCCCCCGTTGCCACAAAGAGCATAAGGTAAAGCGTGCTTTTCTCGCGCACGGCATTGCCGTCAAAGTTGTCGATGCGATTGAGGGCATTTGCATATAGGCGGCTGTCCAGCTTGTAGCTGGCGAGAGCCGACATCATTTCGTTGGCGGCCGGACCGCGATAGTGCTCGGCGATTGCCCGATAGGCGGACTCGCCGCCGCCGAGCTTGCTGCAGATTGCCGAGGAAAGGTTGAGCGTGGTGACGGTAAAGTCGCTGTAGATGGCGGGCGCGCACTGGTCAGGCTTGCGATGGACGATGTAACGGGTGAGATACGAGCGGTTGGAAGAGCATTTCTCGAGCAGGGTACTGCCGAGATAAGAGTTTCCGTTGATGAGCATTCGGGCGATCTCGAGATGTTTAAGACCGCCGAACGAGCGAATATCGTTATAGAGGACCGAGCAAGGCGTCTCTGCTGCCACGGATACCTCCTTTGATTGCTTCCTAGCCAATATGGCGATAGGAATTAATGGCCCCCGGTGGGCGACGTATTAAATGGCTGCGCAATATATAGCGTAACCAAAGCAACATTATAGGCCACATGTTCGAAATTGCAGGAAGACCGAGAGATTTTGGTTGGACTGAACGGAAATCCCCCTCTGTCTTGTTCTGTAACATTTGGACCCGGTTTTGCCCTGCATCTGTTACAGATTGACACAATCGGCCAGGCCCACCTCGTCCGCCTCGTCATCTGTGGTTTACGTGGGGGCATGCGAAGCACGGGTATACTAACCGGCGGCGAATCTGCTCCATCGCTTAGAGCTGCTGCGTCTGGACGGCGCGTGATAGGGCTGCCAAAGCGATCGCCAGCGTGCTGAGCAACGTCCTCTCTGTGCGCACCTGTTTTTGTATGTATTAGCGCACTACCAAGCACGCCCGCGCGGCCGCATGCCGTGCCCATTGCGCGTGCAGATAAGGAACAACAACATATGCGTAATTCTGTATCCGACGTCACCGACGCCGAGATCCTGGACGAGGCCCGCGAGGCCATGACCCAGGCTGCCTTCGATGCCGCCGATGAGGCCAATGCTGCCCAGGCCGTCGAGTCCGCTACCGAGAGCCTGCCCGCCTTTGACGAGCTGGGGCTTTCCGACGAGATGCTTCGTGCTATTGAGAACCTGGGCTACACGGCGCCGACGCCCGTGCAGGCCGGCTCGATCCCCATGGTGCTCGAGGGCCGTGACCTGCTTGCCGCCGCCCAGACCGGTACCGGCAAGACGGCCGCCTTTTTGCTCCCGACCATGAACAGCCTGGAGCACATCGCTCCGCCCAAGCCCGTGCGTGAGCGCGGCGGCCGCAACCGCCGTCGCGGTGCTAAAAAGCCCGAGGGCAACGGCCGTGGCCCCGTGATGCTCGTCATCACCCCCACGCGCGAGCTTGCCCAGCAGATCGACGAGGTCGCGAGCAAAATCGCCGACGTCACGGGCCACGTTGCCGTGACCGTCGTGGGCGGCGTGAGCTACAAGCCGCAGACCGCGGCACTCAAGTACGGCTGCGATATCCTGGTCGCCACGCCGGGCCGTCTGGTCGATCTGATCGAGCAGGGTGCCTGCCACCTGGACGAGGTTAAGGTCCTGGTGCTCGACGAGGCCGATCGCATGCTCGACATGGGCTTTTTGCCCGCCGTCCGCCGCATTGTGCGCGAGACGCCGGCCGAGCGCCAGACGCTGCTGTTCTCGGCGACGCTCGACGAGGAGGCCGTGGGCGAGATCACTGATCTGGTGAGCGACCCGGCCCGCGTGGAGATCGCGCCCGCCACGTCGACCGCCGACACCGTCGACCAGTTTGTGTTCCCGGTGTCCATCGAGGCCAAGAACAACCTGTTGCCCGAGTTTCTCAAGAAGGAGGGCCCGGAGCGCACCATTGTCTTTATGCGCACCAAGCATCGCGCCGACAGCTGCTGCCGTCGTCTGGAGCGTAAGGGCATCAAGGCCGCCGCGATTCACGGCAACCGCAGCCAGGCCCAGCGCGAGCGTGCCCTTTCGGCCTTCCGCGACGGTACCGTCGACGTGTTGGTGGCAACCGACGTGCTCGCCCGCGGCATCGACATTAGCGACGTGCGCTACGTCGTGAACTTTGACGTGCCAGCCGAGCCGACCGACTACATCCACCGCATTGGCCGCACGGGCCGCGCCGGCGAGCTGGGCTGGGCCATCACGTTTGTGACCGAGCAGGACGTGGACGAGTTCTACGAGATCGAGAAGCTCATGGACAAGACTGCCGACATCTACGAGGCCGGCGACCTGCATGTGGGTCCCAACCCGCCTGCGGTTGATCCCGAGCGCGACCCTGCGGCCTTTAAGGTGAAGAAGACTAAGCGCGGCAAGTCCAAGAGCAAGAAGAAGCTTGAGCAGGCACGCCGCGACGGCAAGCGCAACGGCGACGATTACGGTGATGTGGCCGGTCGTTCCAACCGCGGTCGCGATGAGCGCCGTGGCGACGGCGAGCGTCCGAGCCG
>CABRDB010000046.1 GCA_902469555.1 uncultured Collinsella sp.
AACGTTACAAAAAAGGTTATAGAATAGGAGTATCTTATAAGTCGCTCCTCTAGAAAGAAGAACATATGCTTTCGCGTCGTCGTTTTCTGCAACTTGTCGCGTCTTCAATTGTCGCCTTAGCCGCACGTCCGAAAGAGGTTTTTGCTTCGACGGGCAATATTGATGGTGAGCAGATACAATTTACTTCAGAAATTGCGCAAGAGCTTGCCGATAAATATATAAAGGGACTCCTCGGCTCTTCGTATACGCCTTCTGACCCTATTCCTTTTGTAGACGTTGATGGGTCCCCGCTTGGCTACATTGTTCCGGTTGTGACATTCAATAGAGCCGCGGGCTATTTGGTTTTAGATGCTTCAGATGATGAAATACTTACGGGATATCGTTTTGGTGACGGCTTAGTCAGCCCTATGGATCGGGGAGGAGATCTTGGTGTTGAGTCTTATTCTTTCAATAACCCAGTCGTAATGATCAATCCGTTCGAATTCGGTGTGCAATCTTTGGACGGTTCAATAACAACAAATTGCGGAAGAACAATCCCGGCTGTTTCCATAGAAGGACGGCCTGTCGTTTTATCGAATAAACCTTCAAGCTGGAACGATGTCGTAATTTACGCAACTCAAATGCAGGATTACACAGTATCTGGATTTCGTTCCATTTCTCAGTTTATGTCATATGATGAAGGCGAGATTAAGAGGCTTACTGCCCACTATGCTTGTATGGTGACAGCTTTTTCGAACGTTGCGGAACTGTATGGCATTGCCAATTTATATAGCGACCCTTCGCAATATATGCAGATATGGAATTACACCAATACCCATGCTCTTTCCGATGAAGAACAGACTGTTCCCGGCGTTGTTTTGGGTGGAACGCCGATATCAACCTGTGCAACGGGGTTTACAAATTACTGCGCAAGCAGAGGAAGTACTCTTATCGCCCGCACTGTCTCCTCTCCGGCTATCGCGAGCATTCAAAATGAGATTAACTCTAATAGACCGAATGTTTTACATGCGAGTTTGTACAACGGATCAGCCCATTCTGTAACAGCGGAGGCTTACGCCACACTTACTGGTAAGAAAACTGGAGAGACAAGGCAGATGATTGGCATAGCGGACGGCTGGAATTCATCTTTATCCTTCCTGAAGTATGATCAGAGCTATTATGCGTGGACTTATGGAACGACTTTTTCGAAGTAGGGCGATTCGTCTAGCTCTGTCTTTGGTGCTGATGGCTTCATTGGTGGGCTGTTCAACAAAGGAAGAGATATCGCGCGGAGGTTCCGGAGAAGTGACTGCGACAGACTCAGGTTCATTAGAAATAGCTGGCGGGCATGCCGATGTGATGTTACAAGGAAAAGGCGTGCTTAGGTCGATTGATGCTGAAGACGCTGTCTGCTCAATAGAGGATTTGAAGACAGGTGAAACTGCATCGTACCGAGTTTCAGATAATGCTGCGAATATGATTGAGTCGATACCGACTGGAGCGCAGGTTTCTTTTAGATACTTTGCTCCGCAACTTGAGGACGAGCTTGCTTCTCTGGTGTCTATATGCGCCGATGACAACTAAAAGGCCTGAATTCAAACGGCCTCGGATGGTCAATTGGCTATCCGAGGCCGTTTTTTACTCGACCGGGGCTTCGACCTTGTCGATGGCCCAGGTGGCTCCGAGGCCGCCGGTGGTGTTGCGGCGAATGCGTACGGTGACTTCGTGGCGTTTGCCGGCCTGTGTGTAGCGCAGGGGGAAGCTCGCGCGGTTACGGCCAGCCTCGATGGTACCGCGCTCGCGAGCGATCCAGTAGTACTCGCCGACGATGCCGAGGGTGTCGGCGCCGTAGGGGAGATAGGTCGACAGCTGGTGCAGGAGCGGGCCGGGGCAGAAGACTTCGGTTGCGAAATCGACGGGGAAGTCCTCGGGGATGGCGGGCGTTGCAGGTGCGGGGGCCGGTACTACAGCGGGGACCGGAGCCGGTGCCGGTGCGGGAATTTGGTCGCAAGCAGCGGCGGGCACGGATTCGATGACGGGTGCGGGCTCCGGCGTTACTTCCGGCTTGATCTCGGAATCTGCGGGCTTCACGGTGACGGGCGCGTCTGCAACTGCGGCTTCAACCTCAACCTGCGTCGCGTTCTCATTCTCGACGCTCGGCTTTGTCTCGATGGGCGTGGATGCCATGGTGGTGATGCCGGCGTTGGCGTTCTCGGGGTCATAGACGACCGTAAGCGAGATGGCGGGCTGCGGCGTCTCGGGTCCCGGCGTCGACTCGGTAGCGCCTTGATCGGCGGGCTTGTCGGACTGATCGTCCTCGGCCTCGTCGCCAAAGACATCGCTGTTTTGGAACGCAGGCGTCTCGGGTTGGTTAGCGGCTTCTTCGGTTGTCGACTTGGGAGCCTCGTTGAGCTCCGCAGTGGCTTCCTGCTCTGATATGACTTCGGGATCGGTCGTGGCGGCGATTTCGGTTTCGGCTTCTGCTGTTACCTCAATAGCGACTTCGATCTCTGTCTCGGGTTCGGGTTCCGGTACGGCTTCAACCATAGCTTTGGGCTCGGGATGCTTAACGTGCTTGGGGCGCACGGCCTTGAGGTCCTTCTCACCGCGCTTTTTCTTTTTGTAGGACTGCTTGGCGCCCTTGGCAGCCTTGGGCTTGTCCTCGCCCTTGGCAAGGGCGGTATCCCAGGCCTCGTTGGCGATGACTGTGGCATACAGGCGGCCGCCCTTAAAGACGGTCAGCTTAATGCAGTCGTCGAGCTCTTCGAGCAGCTCGCGCGTGGACTCGAAGCCCAGGTCATAAGCGTCCATGTCACCAGCGGCGAGCGCCTCCTCGACCTGCGTCATAAACGTTTGCTTGCCGCATCCGATTGCATCGCGTAGCAGGCGATACAGATAGATGTGGTTGCCCAGCGATAGCGTGGGCTTAACTATTGTCTTGCTTATGGCAAATCTCCTCTTTACACATGTAAAGCATCTTACCATCGCATGGCGCTCGCCATGGCGGCGCCCAAGGCAAACGGGCGCGAACCGCTGTCGATTCGCGCCCGTTATACAGGTCGGTTATCTATGAGAGGCAAATGTGCTTAGTTGCCCGATGCCGTGCCTTGGCTCGAGTTGTCGGATGCCGTGCCGGACGCGGTTCCGCTCGAGCTGTTCGAGCTGTTGGTGTTGCTGCTGTCTGCTGTGCCCGTTCCCGAAGTGCTGTCGCTCGTTTGGCCGCCCGTGCTCGGCTGCGAACCGTCAGTCGTTTGGCTTGAGTCGGTCGTGCCGGACGGCGTGCTGCTGTTGGCCGTAGAGGAATCGGTGCCCTGCGATTGGTTTTGGGTGTTCGAGGACGAATTGGCAGAGGTAGAACTGTCTTGCGTATCGTCCGTCTGTGCCTGCTGATTCTGCGACTGGGTGTTGCCATTTGCATCGCTCTCGGTCGTGCGCGACGAAAGGATCGGCTCGGGACGCTCGCCCAGGCCCTCACCGGCAGTGGTGATAAGGATGGCGCCGGCGCAGGCGATGACCGCGACGATGGCGATAGCGATCGAGAAGACGATGACCTTCTTTTGCGTCTGGCTGCGCTCAGCCGCCGCCTTGGCGCGCAGGCTGTTGGGAGCGACGCGCGCCGTGGTCGCGCGTCCCGCAACCTGGCGCATTTCCTGCGTGGTTGCGGCGCCACCTAGGTGCTCCTCGACATTGGGCTCAACGGGCTCGTAGGCGCCGGTAGGGTAGTCGACAGCGGCATGCGTGCCCTTGATTGCTTCGGCGCTGGCGGAGATAAAGTGGCGGTAGACCTGCGAGGATACAACGGTGATGACCGAGCTTACGGCGGCGCCGATCACCGATCCAGCGATGCCGATCTTGGAAGCAAGCGCGACACTCGTTGCGGCAGCTGCGGCACCGGCGATGATTTGGGGAATGGAAATGTCGTCAAAGAGTTTTTTCTTGGGCGCAATGGCCATGGTCTGGCCGATGGAATGGTTCTCGTGCACGCCGTTGTTGAGTGATGCCGGCGTCATGACACGCGTGCGCGGCGCGTCGGTGTACTTGGTCGTCATACGGGGTCCTCCCGGTGTAAATCTGCTTCGTTTCGTGTAGCCATCAGGGTACCCACCAGATGTGAATCGTACGTGACATTTAACAGATACCATCAACTCATCAAGGGGGCTTGCTGTCTTTGGTGCAATAGCTTGATGCTAAACTGGATTTATGTTTGCGAGGTGGTTTACGTGATGTACCCGTATATGACATTCGAAGATGGAACCGAGGTCATTCATTCTGACCTGATTACAGATGGCGATATCGAAAAGGTTATCGTGCATTTTGAACGACCGACGGCAGAGGGCTTTGACTCCGCTCGTTGTGAGCTGCCTTCCTGTTCGTGGACTGACTGGGAAGGGCATTTTACTCAGAGTGAAAAACGAGCTTTCGAAGAGTGTCTGAGCAAATAAATTAGATTAGTTCGAGTTTAGTTCGAATAAAGAAGCTGAATGCGATGACCTAAAGCGTATGCATTTTTAGTATTAGATGCGTATGAAATGGAGGATGTGAATGGATGAGCTAATAGACTTTAAAAAACGATTTCTCAAGAATGGCGAGCTGGTTTCAATTCCAAAAAAGGAAAGCTATAAAAGAATCATGCTGCTATGGGTCGTCTCTTTCTTTGAATTAAATACAAGTTATACGGAGCTTCAGGTTAATCGTGTGCTGTCACAGCTCTATCCTGATTATGCCGTGTTGAGGCGGTACTTGGTTGATTATGGATTCCTATTAAGGGATGAACGAGGCCTGAAATACGAGGTTAATCGTGATGTTCACGGTATTGAGAGCTAGCCGTCCGGTTCGGGTCCTATATATTGCTAGAGGGATAAGCGAAATAGGCAATTGGTGTGCGAATATTGCTTTGCCAATGCTGATTTACGAGGTAACTCACGATGTTTCTGCAACTGCTTTGATGGTCTGCTGCAGATTTGCCCCCTCTCTGTTTTCAGTTGCGCTCGCGCAGCTGCCTCAGAAGATGGGTATCGGGACACTGCAGGCCATGAGATTGGCAGACTTAATTCGCGCGGGATTATTCGTTTGCTATATTTTTGTTGATAGTAAATGGAGCATGTTTGCTATTACGTGCGCGGTATCGCTTTGCCGAACGGTAGAAATGCCCTGCTTTTACTCGTTGTTAAGAGCCAATACGAATAGTATCAATCGCGACGTAATTAATAATTCGTTTGGGTTCCTGCAGAATTTGATGATGGTTCTGGGGCCAGTTGCCGGCGGTTTTGTTGTCGCTCAATTTGGGGCGGAGGCTGTTCTTGCATTAGACGCGCTTTCTTTTGCCGCGTCGTTCTGGTTGCTGCGAGATGTTCCGTCGGTTATCGAGGTTAATGATAAAGAGGGAATAAGCAAAAATGAAAAAAACAGGACTGCATTTAGTGATCTTAGCGCGAAGCACTTGGCAATTGGTTTCCTATTAATCGATATTTCTAGTGGCGTGGCATTCGGCTCTCTGAATTCTCTTTTGCCAGCTATAGCGCAATTACAATTTGACTCGTCATCGATACAATACGGATTCCTTCAGAGTAGTCTTACAATCGGACTGTTGTTTGGAAATACAATATATGGTCGTTTAATCAGTGGTTCCGATTGCGTTAAATCATATTGTTTTGTGACGTATCTTGCGCTCGGTGCGTATCTGGCGTTTGGCTATCGCTATGCGTCTGGGATATCGTTTATTTTCCTTTTTATCGTCGGTGCCGGAAACGCCATTCAAGATGTGCTTCTCATAACATCGCTGCAGGATTTGGCGAGAGACGGATCTGAATCGATAAGCCTGTTTTCAATTAGGGAGTCTTTGCAATCGGTTGCTGTTGTTATTTCAACACTTCTTGTTTCGCTGTTCACGAGCATCGCGATGTTCTCAATTCTCGTTACAGGACTTGGTGTTTTTTCAATTATGATGGTAGTTGTGTTTCAATTGAATTATTTGCGAAAGATGTGACGTTGATATGCCTAAAACGCTTTTAGTATTTCCCCCAGGATGGAGTCCAGTGGGGCCGTATCTTGCCTTGCCTGTTTTGAAGTCATATCTTCAAGAGGTTGAACAATACAAAGTTGACATTGTTGACTTAAACGTGGAATTTTACGATGACCTCCTATCTTTTAGACATGTCGCAGAGTGCTGTAAAAGGTATCGGGAATCAAAGGATTCGTTTAGTTCGAATGTTCAATTAACAATCGAGTTGATACAAAAGTCGGCACTTAATGTTGACGAGGCAAAAGATATTTTCAGATCGAAGAGATACTTTAATCTAAAAGAAAGACAATATGCTGAAAACATTTTTAGAAATGCACTCTATATCATAAATCACGTCTCATATGGAGTTAAATACACGTTCAACTCCATAGATCTGCCCTATGATTATTATTCGACACCAGAAATAATGAAATCGCTTGCGGATACCTTGCATAATCCGTTTATTTCCTTCTATGAAACCGCCTTTCTTAAGCGTATTCAGAGGGAAAAAATCGAGTTTATTGGGATTTCGGTGAGCGGCTGTTTCCAATTGATTTCTGCAGTTACGTTAGCGAAACTGATTAAAGAAGAATGTCCATCTGTTAAACACGTCTCATTGGGCGGCAATTACATTACTCGTTTAGCAGATGACTGCATGAAAGAATGGCATCCCTTTTTTGAATACATTGATTCGATAATGATGTATGACGGCGAAGAGCCGCTTGCACGTCTTCTTGAGGCTCTTGACTCTGGTGATGACAATCTCGACTGTGTTCCAAACCTTTGCCATGCTAAAGGTGGAAAGATATATAAAAACCATCGGATTGAGCAAACATTTATCAACGATACAGTTCCCGATTTCGATGGCTTCGCCCTTTCTAAATACTTCATGCCTGAGCTAATATTGCCGGTTTATTCCTCTAGGCAGTGTTTTAATCATTGCGCCTTCTGCACCATTCCCGGTGCTACCGGTGGTTGTTACCGAAAGATGCCTATATCGAGAGTATTTGAAATAATGTGTCGGTTAAATGAAAAATACGGCACGAGAGTTTTCTCTTTTGTGGATGAAACATTCGAAGGCAAAAGAATGGAGCAACTCGCGGATGAAATAAACGCATCGGGAAAAACGTTTTTCTGGCATGGAGAAACGAGGTTCTCTCCAACCCTAAGTACAGACGTTTTTAACAAGATATACCAAAGTGGATGTAGGCAGATTCAGTTTGGCCTCGAGTCATACAACCAAAGAGTTCTTGATCTAATGAAGAAGAACACGAGAGTTGATTGGATTGATCGCAATATCCATGATTGTCTCAATGCGGGTATTCCTGTTCATCTATTTTTTATGATTGGCTTTCCGACCGAAACTAAAGAAGAGGCTCTGAACACCTTAGCTTATACAGAGAATGTTTTGAATTATTCAAAACAGGTATGTGGTGTTCCATATTCCACGAGAGGATTTACGAATTTTGGTCTCGTTATGGGGTCGGATGTTTGGAATCATCCCGATAAGTATGGTGTCTCTGTAATGCCGAAGTCCCAATATGAGGATTTGCGCCTCGAAGTGGATTATGTTTCAGGCACTGGTTTAACTTTAAATGAAGCAAAATCCTTATCTGATGAGCATCATATTGATTTTTATATGCAAGAGGTCATAAACGGTAGCGACACAATTGACTTGCCCCAGCGGCTTCATATTTCAGAGGTGACCTGGATCCTAGATTCTATTCACGCTGTCAGGTATAAGGGACATTTGACCAAAGTAAAGCGACGGCTAACTAGTCTAAATCCAGCTGATCGAATCTGGCTGGATTCCAAGACCTCTGTCGTGCTCGTTGAGCCATTTGCCTACTTCTATAATTCTGAATACCATCATGTCTATGCTGTTTCCCAGTTGGTATACCTTAAGTTGGCCCGTTTATTGGAGGCCGATTGTAGCATTTCTCTTATTCTTGATCAGGGCGACCTCGAGCTGACAAGGGCGATAGAAGAACTGTTGCATTATGGATTGCTGAATACAAATATCGATGCCGATTATGTAATGCACGATAATGGTTTTCAATTGGTTAAAAGTTCGTTTGTTAAAGAAGTCGGACGCTCAAAAGAGGGGTTAAGAGTACTGCTGAGTTGTGCCACCCATAGAATGTGTGCGGTTAATGATTTTTCGTTCGCTTTGCTTTCGTTGTTTGAAAAGCCGATTACTAAGAACGAGGTGCGCGACATTTTGAAAAAAGAGGGACTATTGGCAAACGAGGAGCAATTAAACAAGTTGGTTGATAATTGCATGAAAGCAGATATACTACAATTGATTAGATAGAGGAGGTTTCTACATGGACGTTATTAACAAAGATCTCTTGGAGCAACTGAAAGAGTCTCAGGAAGAGGGCGTCGTGGTAGAAGTGTTCGACTTTGAGGACTACATGGATAAATTCTGCCATTAGTTTCGGAATTTACTTGCCTCGCTTAAAGGAGAAGTCGATTATTGATTTCTCCTTTTTTAATTAAAGATATTTTTGGAATACATGCTCTTAGCACAGGTTGGCGTCTCAGTAAACTGGGTGGTTGCTTTGGCTAGTTAGAGATATGTGAACGTCCGTTAGACTGAATCTCAGGGTAGAAGGGGCCTCCAGTGTCCAGATCAACAAGGCAATGCTGCGTTTCGGCTAAAAAGAACGATGGCTTTTTGCGTGTGGCGGCGGCGTCGCCGCAGATTCGCGTCGCCGATGTCGAGGGTAATGCCGAGGTTGCGCTGGTGGCTGTTCGCGATGCTGCCGAGCGCGGCGTTCGCGCGCTGGTGCTGCCCGAGCTTAACCTGACCGGTTATACCGCGGCCGATTTGTTCCATAACCGCACACTGCTGCATGCCTGCGAGACCGCACTGGCACATATTCTCGACGAAACTCGCGAGCTGCCGATTGTCTTTACCGTCGGTCTTCCCGTTGCGGTTGCCGAGAATATCTACAACTGCGCCGCCGTGTGCTGCGCGGGCGAGCTTTTGGGCCTCACGGCCAAGAAGTATCTGCCCAACTATGGCGAGTTCTACGAGCGCCGCTGGTTTGCTCCGGCTCCTGCGGATCCCGTGTGGGTTGAATTTGCCAGTCAGGGTCCGGTCCCGCTGGGTTCGGGGCTTGTCTACCGTTGCTGTGATGAGGGCGCTGAGGACCTGGTGCTGGGCGTTGAGGTCTGTGAGGACCTGTGGGTGCCGGCGCCCCCTTCGACCGAGATGGCGCTTGCCGGTGCGACGGTGATTCTCAACTCGTCGGCTTCGGACGAAATCATCGGTAAGGCAGATTACCGACGCAGCCTCATATCCAACCAGAGCGCGCGCCTGTACTGCGCCTATGCCTATGCGGACGCGAGTGAGGGCGAGTCCACGACCGATATGGTCTTTGCGGGCGAGAACCTCGTCTATGAAAACGGATCTAAGCTCGCCGCCACGAAGCTCCTCACCTGCGATATGGCGGTGGCCGATGTCGATCTTGACCGCCTGGTTGCCGAGCGCCGTCGCTCGACGACGTGGACACGCGCGGACGATGCGCCGGAGGACACGACCGTTGAGTTTTCGTTTGAGGGTGTGTTGGCCGAAGAGCCTGTCCTGCGCGATGCCTGCGATATCGACCGCGTTTTCCCGCGCGCGCCCTTTGTGCCGGCCGACCATGGCGACCTGGCCGAGCGCTGCGAGACCATCCTCGACCTGCAGACTGCCGGCCTCAAGACCCGCCTTGCCCATACGGGTACCAAGGCTGCAGTCATCGGTCTTTCGGGCGGTCTGGATTCCACGTTGGCGCTGCTTGTGACCGTGCGTGCCTTCGATGCACTGGGGCTGCCGCGCACGGGCATCACTGCCGTGTCCATGCCCGGCTTTGGCACGACGCATCGCACCAAGTCGAATGCCGAGTCGCTTGCCCGCGACCTGGGTGTGGGCTTCCGCGAGGTTTCGATTCACGCGGCCGTGGAGCAGCACTTTAAGGATATCGAGCATGACCCTGCTGTGCAGGACGTGACCTACGAGAACAGCCAGGCTCGCGAGCGTACACAGATCCTGATGGATCTGGCCAACCAGGCCGGCGGTTTTGTCATCGGCACGGGCGACCTGTCGGAGCTGGCGCTCGGCTGGGCTACCTATAACGGCGACCACATGAGCATGTACGCCGTCAACGCGAGCGTGCCCAAGACGCTTGTGCGCCATCTGGTGCGCTATGCGGCTGATGTCTTTGGCGGGCGTATTGCCGAGGTCTTGCTCGATATCCTCGATACGCCGGTGTCCCCCGAGCTTCTGCCGCCCACGGGCGACGGCGAGATTGCGCAGAAGACCGAGGATTTGGTGGGTCCGTACGAGCTGCACGATTACTTCCTCTACTACCTGCTGCGTTTTGGCTTTGAGCCGGGCAAGATCTACCGCATGGCGCTCAAGAGCTTCGAGGGCGTCTACGACGTCAAGACCATTCACGCGTGGCTACGCACGTTCTACCGTCGCTTCTTTGCCCAGCAGTTTAAGCGCAGCTGCCTGCCCGATGGCCCCAAGGTGGGCTCGGTCACGCTCAGCCCGCGCGGCGATTGGCGCATGCCGAGTGACGCCAGCTCGCGCCTGTGGCTCGCCCAGATCGACGCGCTCAATGCAATTGACTAAGGTTGGCTAAATTGAACCAATGCGGGGTTTGTAAGCGTTACACTTTTGCAATCTGATGGCCCGTATCGCGCGGCGCTCTTGTCGGAGCGCCGCGTTTTTCATATCGAAAGGTGGCACCATGCAGGCATCGCAGCGTCTCGACCGCTTTGGCGCGGAGGTCTTCGCCTCGCTCAACAACAAGCTTCTCGCGCTGAAGGCTCAGGGCAAGACCATTTACAACATGAGCGTGGGCACGCCCGACTTTAAGCCGTACGACCATGTGGTCGAGGCGCTGACCCAGGCCGCCCAGGACCCCGAGATGTGGAAATATGCCCTGCGCGATCTGCCCGAACTCAAGCAAGCCGTGTGCGATTACTATGAGCGTCGCTTTGGTGTCTCCGGCATTACGCCGTCTATGGTGCAGTCGTGCAACGGCACGCAGGAGGGCGTGGGCCATTTGGGCCTGGCCCTGCTCGATCCGGGTGACACCATTTTGGTTCCCGATCCGTGCTACCCGGTCTTTGAGGCGGGCGCCAAGATCGCCGACGCCAAGCTCGAGTACTACCCGTTGGTCGCCGAGCATAATTACCTGCCCTATGTGGCGGGTATCGATCCCGAGGTGGCCGATCGTGCCAAGTATATGATCGTGTCGCTGCCCGCAAACCCGGTCGGCTCGGTGGGCACGCCCGAGGTCTACGAGGAGATCATCGCTTTCGCCCGCGAGCACGACCTGCTCATCGTCCATGACAACGCGTACTCCGACATCGTGTTCGACGGCGAGCCGGGCGGCAGCTTCTTGCAGTATCCCGGTGCGCTTGAGGTGGGCGTGGAGTTCTTCTCGCTTTCCAAGTCGTTTAACGTCACCGGTGCGCGTATCGGCTTTTTGGTCGGCCGCGAGGACGTGGTCTCTGCCTTTGCCAAGCTGCGCGGCCAGATCGACTTTGGCATGTTCTTCCCGATCCAGAAGGCTGCTATCGCCTGCCTGAACGGTCCGCGCGATGAGGTCGAGGCGCAGCGTCTGAAGTACCAGGAGCGCCGCGATGCCCTGTGCGACGGTCTTGAGGGCCTGGGCTGGGAGCGTCCCAACGCGCATGGCTCCATGTTTGTGTGGGCCAAGCTTCCCGGTGGTCGCACCGATTCCATGGCGTTTTGCGAGGAGCTCATGGAGAAGGCCGGCGTTGTGGTGACGCCGGGTGCGAGCTTTGGTCCTTCGGGCGAGGGGCACGTGCGCATGGCGCTGGTCTTGCCGCCCGACCAGATTGCTTTGGCTGTCGAGGCCATTCGCGAGGCGGGCCTGTATTAGAAAGGTATTTCAGCTCGTCAATAGCTCGAAACCGATTTCGTGCAGTTATTTTACGATTTCTGCAAACAATTTCGGTAAACGGTCGATTTTTGGCTGCGAATAGGAGCATAATCAAAGTCCCGATTGGATGTATTGGGATTACGGCAAGCCGCTCGGGTCGTTCTCGGGCGGCTTGCTTGTGGAGAGAGATGGGAGTTTCTAATGGTTAACGAGAAGAAGGTCGCTATTGTCGGCTGTGGTTTCGTTGGTTCGTCTTCGGCGTTCGCGCTGATGCAGAGTGGTCTGTTCTCCGAGATGGTCCTCATCGACGTGGACAAGAACCGCGCCGAGGGTGAGGCCCTGGATATCGCGCACGGCATGACGTTTGCCGAGCCGATGAAGATCTACGCCGGCGATTATTCCGATGTCGCCGACGCCGCCATGATCGTCGTCACCGCCGGTGCTGCCCAGAAGCCCGGTGAGACCCGCCTGGACCTGGTCAACAAGAACGTCAACATCTTTAAGTCCATTATCCCCGAGATTAAGAAGTCCGGCTTCGACGGCATTCTGCTAATCGTCTCCAACCCGGTTGATGTTCTGACCTATGCTGCCATTAAGATGTCCGGCCTGCCCGAGGGCCATGTCATCGGCTCCGGCACCGTGCTCGACACTGGCCGTCTGCAGCAGATGCTTGGTGCCCACGTCGAGGTTGACCCGCGCGATGTCCAGGCCTATGTCATGGGCGAGCACGGCGACTCCGAGTTTGTCGCTTGGTCCAGCGCCCAGGTTGCCGGCGTTCCGCTGAACACCTTCTGCGAGCTTCACGGTCATCTGGAGCATGAGGCTGCCGAGAAGCGCATCGCCGAGGACGTCAAGAACTCCGCCTACACCATCATCGAGAAGAAGCACGCCACCTACTACGGCGTCGCCATGGCCGTCAAGCGCATCTGCACTGCCGTCATGCGCGATGAGCAGACCGTTCTGCCTGTCTCCTCGCTTATGGTGGGCGAGTACGGCCTGTCCGATCTTGCCATCTCCATGCCGACGGTCGTTGGCCGTGACGGCGTTGTCTGCCGCGTCCCCGTGCCGCTGAACGATGACGAGCAGCATGAGCTTACCGCCTCCGCCAAGGCCCTCAAGGACATCATCGACAGCGTCGACTTCTCCTGCTAAATCAAGCTCGCGAGAGCGAAAAGCTACAATGAAGGCGTCCGGGTCCACACGGCCCGGGCGCCTTTTTGATGTAAAGTAACCTGACCCCAATGCACCATAGTTGATGGGAGGGCCATGTCGGATTCGCCTAATTTTTTGACCTATGCCCAGACGGCGTTTGATCCGTTTGGGGAACGGCCGTTCTGCGCGGTGGATAGCCTGGTCTTTGCGTGGTTGTCCTATTTGCGTTTGCCGGGTGATATGGCGGAGCTGACGAACTGGCAGGGCCTAGACGTACGCGAGCTGCTGCGTGCCGAGTGCTACCGGGACATGATTGGCGACTTGTGGGATCCAGAGGGGAGCAGGGCCTTGTTGGAGGCCGTGGCAGCAAGCCCTCGCTACCGTGGCGTGCACGTTTGCGGCTATCGTGCCGTGAGCGATGTGGTGGCGACAGAGCAGTTTGCAGCCATGGCGTTCCGGTTTCCGGCGGGGTTTAGTTATCTTTCCTTCCGGGGGACCGACAGCACGATTGTGGGCTGGAAAGAGGACTTTAACATGGCATTCCGGTGTCCTGTGCCGGCTCAGGAATCCGCGGCGCGTTATGTGGACGAGGCGGCGGATGCGATTGGCGGGCCGCTTTTGTGCGGAGGTCATTCCAAGGGTGGAAACCTTGCGGTGTACGGTGCGGCGATGTGCTCCGATGTCGCCTGTGAGCGAATCGAACGGGTGTATTCCCATGATGGCCCGGGCTTCGTCGAGGAGTTTCTGAACGGCAACGCCTTTGCCGATCTTTCCGGTCGAATCGACAAGACGCTACCTCGGTCGTCGATCTTTGGCATGATGTTCGAGACGCAGGAGGACTATGCCATCGTTGAGAGCACCGAGTTCAGCCTGCTGCAGCACAATCCCTTTAGCTGGGTGGTTGATGGTCGCGACTTCGTGTACTGCGAGCGTCTGTCCGCCGGCGCTCGGTACGTTGATGGCTCCATTCGCGAGATGCTGCTTGCAGTGTCGCCTAGCGAGCGCGAGCGTTTTGTAGATGCGTTGTTCTCCGTGTTTGAGGCTACGGGTGCTGAGCGGTTTGCTGATATCGCTGGGAATCTGCGCGAGAGCCTGCCCGTGATGCTCCAGGCTGCGCAAGGCTTTGACAAGGATACGCGACGCTTTGTCTCGCAGACCATCGTGGCAATCCTTAAATGCGCACTGCTGCCCAAACGACCTCAGATCGACATGCCCGCTGCCGGCAAGAGTTTGGCAGAACAGCTCGAGGCTTGGCAGTCCGAGCTCCTGCGCTAGCCATTGGTGCAAAGTAACCTGTCCCCGATGCACCAAGCTTCGATGCGCCTGGGGCGGGCTCGACCGCTATACTGGTTCGTGCCGAAATCGATCTAGAACGGAATGCCGTATATGAAAATCAATCATGCGATTCTGCATATCCTGGACTTTGACTCTGCTGTCAACGTCATGAGCCAGCGCGAGCTCGATATCGAGAGCCGCACCGTGCGCAACTTCGTGACCACGCATCTGCGCCGCGCACGTACCTCGGCCGACAACAAACGCGCCACGTTTGCCGAGAACTCTGCGTTTGGCGGCGAGCTCAAGGGCTATTTCTTTGGCGAGCGCGAGTTCGTGGACCTGTCGCAGCAGATTGCGGAGTTCATTTCCTCCGAGCTTACCAAGGCCGAAAAAGCCGAGTCAACCGACGTGCTCGTGGCCGATTTTGACGACGATGAGGATGCCCGCTGGTTTGCCGTGATGCTGCTGGGCTCCAAGCAGGCTTTTATGCACGAAGTGGGCCGCGAGGAGGGGGAGGTGCGCAACGACATCGCGCGCCACTACGCTATCCTGCCGAACCCCTCGCAGAAGGTGCCGAGCTATGCCATCGTGCGCGCGAGCACCATGGAGATCGGCTACGTAGACAAGAAGCGCAAGATTGCCGGCGAAGACCGCATGCTCATTCCCGATGGCCTGCTGCAGTGCGACACGGGCGTATCTGGCAAGGAGGTCATCGACACCGTGACGCGTGTGGTCGAGGAAGTCGCCGAGGAGCACGGCGCCAACACGGCCGTGGCGCTCGCCAAGGTTAAGGCCGCTGTGGCCGAGAAGGTCGAGGATGACGAGGAGCTTCCGCCTTGGGATATCGTCGATGAGGTCTTTGAGGACGAACCGGTCATCAAGGAAAGTGTGCGCGCGGCACTGACCGAGGAGAAGGTTCCCGAGCGCGTTCCCGTGGAGCGCAAGCAGGTCGAGCGCGCGGCGGTGCGCAATCATAAGATTCGTACCGATACGGGTATCGAGATCAGCTTCCCGGCCGAGATGGGTTCGAACTCCGAGTACATCGAGTTTGTCAACGAGCCCAACGGCCTCATCTCCATCGAGCTCAAGAATATCGGCAGCATCGAGAATCGATAAGTTGCGTTACGCCTGCAGCGAGAAAGCGAAGGCCGAAGCCTCGGATGAGGGCTTCGGCCTTTTTACTTGGGGCTTAATTACGCTACTGGTTGAGCATAAGTCAGCGAAAACGCCCCAGAGCGAGCAAGGTGACGTGAAAGAGGAGGGCATTGACCTTTTGGTAATGCCCGACGATTGAACGTCAGATTGCCGCTTAGGGGCGTTTGTAGCGTCGACCGGTCCGTCGTTCGTTAGAACGACGGAACCAAAGGTGCAGCGTCGAGCCG
>CABRDB010000047.1 GCA_902469555.1 uncultured Collinsella sp.
GAGCACGTCGAGCATCGAACCCGCCGCAACCGCCGGCCCCGAGCTCGCGCCCCGTGCGCCCAAGCCCGTCCAGCGAGATGACGAACGGCGCCGCCTGGTGCGCGAGGCGCAGGCAATCGATGGCATCTTTGTGGGAGAGCATGGCGGCAAACCGCGCGGTGGCTATGCCGCACTCTTTGCGCACTCCAACGCTTCGCGAAAGCTGCCCGAGCGCACCAATTCGTTTAAGAAGATCATGGGCTATTTCGATGAGCTCTGGGCGCAGACCGTCGATCCCAAACGACCGGTCAAACGCATCAACCTAGGATTTGGCAATCTGGTGCCCGAGGAATTTGCCACCATCGATCTATTTAGCGATGTTAAGGCCGATGAGCGCGAGCGCGACCTGGCGCGCGCCGTCCTGGCCGTGAAGGGCAAGTACGGCAAGAACGCACTCGTCAAGGGATTAAGCTTTACCGCCGGCGCTACCGCACGCGAACGCAACAATCAGGTAGGAGGACATCGTGCCTAAGTCCCAACAACAGCCGATGCGGCCACCGACGCCTTTTGAACGTCTAGCGGACCCCGAGGGAAGACGTCGATCCGCCGACCCCAAGCTCACCGCCAACGGCGCCGTCCGCGCCGGCCGTGCCGCGCAGTTTATGCCCTTTGCCGCCCTCACGGGATACTACGAGCTCGTGCGCAAACAAGAGATCGCTGTTGAGCCCAAATGCGAACTCACGGAAGAAAAAGCCCTCGAGCTTTCGAAAAAGCTCGAGGGCCTCAAACGCGGCGACCTGGTGCGCGTCACCTATTACGATATGTACGGCTATCGTAGCCGCACGGGCATTCTCGACGAAGTGTTACCCGCATTCAAGCTGCTCAAACTCAGGGATATCGCCATCAACTTCGACGATATCCAAGGCATCGAGCTGCGTGGTCGAGCCTAGCAACGAGAACGCTTGCGCAAGACGAGAGCAATGCCAAGCACTGCGGCAGCTGCAACCAGCAATCCCAAGACCAGCGTGAGGGTCGAGTCGCCAGCGTGAGGCAGCGAGCCGTCCTTCGGAGTCTTCTTAGTGGTCGTCGAAACGGTCGTCGCGGTGCTGCTCGACTGGTCGTTGCCGCCCGTCTGGCTGCCACCAGGCTGATTGCCGCCACCCGGCTGCGAAGGATCGGTGGGTTTCGTCGGATCCGGAGTACCGGGATCAATCGGATTCTCCGAATTCTCCTTGCGCTGGATCCAAACCTGGCAACCATAGAACGGGTTGGCGGTACCAAGGCACAGACCCTGGTTGGTCACCGCAAAGGTGCGCAGACCATGGTTATACGGATCGTTAAAGCCGTTAGTCGTCAGCGTCGTAAAGTTCACGCCGTCCTCGGTCACATACATATCAAAGCCGCGCTCGGCATTGCGCAGGTAAGACATGCACGTAAGGACACTCTGCAGCTTCTTGAGGTTCTCCTTGCTCAGCAGCTTATCGAGCGCATCCTGAATATCACCCGGCAGCTCGGTGCCATAGGCATCCTCGTACTGCTGCTTCAGGCTCTCATAGCTATCGAGCATGTCCTGATACTGGTCGGCAAAGGACTTGAAGTACGCGATCTCGCCATCGATCTTCTGGACATAAGCGGCGTCGTCCTCAAAGTCCTGGGACATCGTCGCGGCCTGATCGCAAAGGTCGCCCGCGGCATCCTCCAGCGCATCGCTCAGGTCGCCAAAGCCCTTAGCGACCTCGGTCTTCTCGTCATCGACCTCGACGGCCTCAGCCTTCTCGTCATCGACCTCGACGGCCTCGTTTGAATCATCGTCCGCAGGCGTGTTCACGGGAACGATGGGCTTGTCAGGCGATTTCTTGTCGAGCAGGTGATCGAGCAGGTCCCTAAGGCGCTGAACCTGAGAGTCCCACTCCTCGGGCGTCATATCGATAATGTCGCCATTGGAGAACTGGCCGATCGGCTCAAGCAGGCTCGCAGTATCAAAAGTACCGATATACAGCTTGCCGTCGAACTTCTGCATGCGCCAAATGTACTGGTTCTCGTTTCGGCCAAAGCCCGAAGCCAGGCCGGAAATACCGCCCTCGGGGAACATCTCGGTGGGATCGCCAACGACGAGCTTTATGTCCTCGTTCTTGTCCATGCGATAGATGTTGACCGACTGCTCAAGATTGGCATTCACAAACGAGCAGTCAACGCCGCCCATGCCGCTCTTGCCGCCCTCTTCGGTGTTGGATTTGTTGAACAGGATGCGCTCGAGAGCAATCTCCTCGTCGTTGTATTCACCGATATAGAGGTAGTCGTTGTAGACGATGAGGTTGGCAGCGCCAGAACGGGTACGGGCAGGATCGATGCCAAAGCAGTACTTTGCACGCTCCTCTTCACGGACCGCATTCTTATCGCCGACAATCGGAGTCCACGAATAGCTGCCGTCGGCGTTCTTGTCGCCACGAACCATGGCAAACGACTGCATGGAATTATCATCGGGAGCGTTATCGGGCGTACCGGTGCAGATGGTCGCATAGAGATGGCCATTGTACGAGACCATATCCCAAATGGCGCCGCCGTAGATGCTGTCCTTATAGTGAATCGCCGGATAGTTAAACAGCGTGCCCGAGTTGGCAATCTCGGTGAAGCTGCCCGGGCCCTTCGAGGGGTCAGACGACGTCAGGATTGTCGACACAAAATTACCGTACGCGTCTTTACCCACATTACTGATGACGAGCTGTCCATCATGGACGCACATGCCGCGGATACCGGTAGAAATGCCCTGCTGGTAGGCATCGCGGTAATCGTCCGCGCTCGAAAGGCCCTGATAGACAACTTTCCAATCATCCGTCTTAGGATCGATCTCATATACAGCAGGCAGGCCGCTTTTGCCGCCATTGGTCCTGACGCTACCGCAGAAATAGAGCTTGCCCTTATAGCTCACGGCATTGCGGAACAAAGGACCGACGCCGTTGAGCGATTCAGAGAGTAGCAGCTTGGTCTCACCGGTCTTGGTATTGATCTTGACCAAGATACCGCCGCTGTCCTTGTCGGCCGTGCCGTCCTCCTTCTTCTGTCCATAGAAGAAGGTGCCGTTAAACATGGCCTCCAGCGTCAGGCGCATGGTCTCGGCATCAAAGGAATCGCCCAGCGTGCTGTTCATGAGCGTCAGCGTGTTGCCCATCGCCGCATAGCAGGTGCCCATATAAAGCCAGTCACCATAGCTCGCAGCCGCCCAAGTGTAGCTCTGGCCGCGATCGCCTTCGTTGTTGGCCGTATTACCATCGGCGCCCGGAACGGCAACGGCACCGTTACCCTGGTAGTCGACGATGCCATCCGGCTGCGACGTTCCTACCGTAGGATGCGAGAGCTTCTCAAAGGAATACCCATTTCCCGCATTGTAGGTAACGGCACCCGAAGCGTCTTCGGCATGCGCCGGCAGCGGCGATACCAAGATAGCGGCAAGCGCTGCCACCAAGCCAAGTGTTCCCACTCGCCTCATAAGGCTATAACCTCCCCTGTCCTTAAGCCCAGTTTTAGCATTCTTCATTTTTGTCCACGGTTAATTGCAATCTGAGCACAGCAATAATCAGCGTATAAATATACACCTGTAATTTTTTGAACGGGTTAATAGATGCTCAATTGGTAACGAATTCCGCGCGAACCGTCACCAAACTCCACTTTTGCCGCATCTAAAGGTTATTTTTTGCACAAAATTTTGGATGCCGATAGTCACAATGAGCAGGCGGCCGGTATCCGCCGGAGAGGGCAACGCCTACATCTTCATAACGTAATAGCCCGCGCCCCTCACCGCCGTCTCGATTGTGTCGCGATCAACCGGGCGCTTCGAGCGTACGCGTGCCGTGTGGTCCGCATACGTCACCGTAGCCCACACGCCATCAAGCGCATTGAGGGCATTCGTCACATTCCGAGCGCATCCGTCGCAGCTCATGCCGCCGATAAGCAGCTCCTCACGATAGGGGTAGTGGGACTCGTCGGTGTCTGCCACCACAACCTTCTTGGCTTTCTTGCCGCTCGCGCCATCACTGCAACAGCTCTTTCCATGCGTCGACGCCGCAATGCGACGCAGCCCAAAAAACATGCCGACGGCAATGACGGCCAGCACGATGAGATTCGCAGGGTTGAGCAAGTCACTCATGCGTTCCCCTTTCAAGTAGCCCTATCTAGATACCCCCATGGGGTGTTCCCATCTTAACCCAAAATCATGTCCGTTCGGTCAAGTAGTTTCCCTCTTCAAACTTTTTAGTTGACCAAGGCTTACTTTCGTGTATAAGTTTTCCTAGGCTAACAGTTTAGATCCGTAAGGAGCGTCGTGACTCGAACCATAGACATCCCAACGTTTCAGGCGGCAGTCGTGCGCAACTGCTCCCCCACGCTCGCGGGCATCAAACCGGCATCGCTCTTTACCTATCCAGGAGTCTATGTCGATCAAGACGGCTCAAGCGTAACTGCGGCGATCGAGGATCGCCGAGCACGCCTGCTCAACGTTATCGCCCGGTGCAACCGCGAGCTTAATCCGTTCGGCATCCATCTGAGCGTTTTGGTCTGGCGCCCCTGCGGGGCGCTCGTATACGCATATCGGCCCAATAGCCTCGCCACTTACTTTGCTGACCCGCGCGCCAAAACGGCACTCGCCAAGGAGGGCTACGACACCGGCAACCTCTCGGCATGTCTTGTGCACCTGGCATCGCGCATCACGCTCGCAAGCAATAACGCCGCGGAATGCGCCTGCGGCCAAACCCGATGCGCATTGGACCATCAAGCACACTGCGACAACGGCTGCACCTGCGAGTTTCCACACGAAATTGGCTACTTCCTGGGGTACCCCTACGACGACGTATACGAGTTCATCGCCCAGCGTGGCGAGAACTACAAGATCTTTGGAGCCTGGAAGGTCTATACGAATGTCGAGCAGGCGCTTGCGACGTTTGATGCGTACCGTGCCTGCACCCAACACCTCACCTTTATCTATCAGCAGGGCTGCAGCTTGGCGCAACTTGCCCAGGCAACCCGATAGAACGTACAAACCGCGGCCGCACGCCGCACAACCGAAAGGACTCAACATGAGCAAGATCGCCGTCGTCTATTGGAGCGGCACGGGCAACACCGAGGCCATGGCAAACCTCGTTGCCGAGGGCACCACGTCCGCGGGCGCCGAGGCCGAAGTCATCCCCTGCGCCGACTTCTCTGCCGGCAGGGCCGCCGACTATGATGCCTTCGCCTTCGGTTGCCCCGCCATGGGCTCCGAGGAGCTTGAATACGATGAGTTCCAACCGATGTGGGACGAAGTCAAGGAGACCCTCGGCGACAAGAAGGTCGTCCTCTTTGGCTCTTATTCGTGGGCCGAAGGCGAATGGATGGACAATTGGAAGGCGGACGCCGATGAGGCAGGCGTCAACGTGGTCGACTCCGTCATCTGTTACGACGCCCCCGACGATGAGGGCGAGGCGGCCTGCCGCGCCCTTGGAGCCGAGCTCGCCTAGCGGCAATGAGCTCCGCCCGTAACGCGCTCTGCGCCAAAACACATTCGTGTCCCAACAAAAACGGGAGCCGGATCACATCCAGCTCCCGTTTTCTGCTATGTCAGTCATATAAAGCAGCTATGAGATATTGCCCAAAAACGCCTTGGTGCGCTCGCTCTTAGGATGGTCGAAGACCTCGCTCGGCGTGCCATCCTCCACGATAACGCCGCCGTCCATAAAGACGACGCGGTCGGCGACGTCGCGGGCAAAGCCCATCTCGTGCGTCACCACGATCATGGTCATACCGTCATGCGCAAGATCGCGCATGACGCCCAATACATCGCGGACAAGCTCAGGATCGAGCGCCGACGTGGCCTCGTCAAAGAGCATCACGTGCGGATTCATCGACAGGGCGCGGGCGATGGCCACGCGCTGCTGCTGACCGCCCGAAAGCTGACTCGGCATAAAATCGATGCGCTCGGCCAGGCCGACCTTGGTCAGCTCCTCGATGGCAATCTTCTCGGCCTCTTCCTTGCTGCGCTTGAGCACCTTTTGCTGCGCAAGCATGACGTTCTTTTTGACCGACAGGTGCGGGAACAGGTTGAACTGCTGAAACACCATGCCCAAGTGCGTACGCACCTTATTGAGGTCAACACCCTTGGCGCACACATCCACGCCCTCGACGACAATCGAACCACTCGTGGGCTCCTCAAGACGGTTAATGCAGCGAAGCATCGTCGACTTGCCCGAACCCGAAGGGCCCAGGACTACGACGACCTCACCCTTGCGCACATCTAGATCGATGTCGCGCAGGACCACGTTATCGCCAAAGGCCTTCTGGAGATTCTTGATGCTGACGACGACCTCGTTCGAGTTATTGGTTTCGCTCATAATAGAACCTCCTTACAGACCAGCGATATGGTCGGCGGGCGTTGCGACGACCTGTCCGGCGCTCTTGGTGGGACGCTTCTTTTTGGTTTCGGCCGTACCCAGCAGCCTCGCCTCAAGACCGCTCACCAAGCGCGCAAGCGGCAGGGTAATGACCAGATAGAACAGGGCGGCAACCACATACGGCGTAATGGAGCCCGTCGTTGCCACGATGGTGCGGGCGTTCATGACGATCTCGACCACGCCCACGGCGGCGAGCAGCGACGTATCCTTGTAGAGCAGGATAAACTCGCTGGTCAGCGTAGGCAGGACATTGCGGAACGTCTGCGGAATCATAACGTAGAGCAGCGTCTGGAAGGCATTCATGCCCAGCGAGCGAGCAGCCTCGTTTTGGCCCTTGGGGATCGACTGAATACCGGCACGGAAGATCTCGCACAAGTACGCAGACGAGTTCATGGCCATGACGATAACACCCAGCACATAGTCGTCCACTTTGACACCGGCCAGCGGCAGACCGAAAAACGCGATATAGATCTGCAGGAACGCCGGCGTACCGCGAATGATATTCACATAGATGCCGGCAAGACAGCGCAGGATGCGCGACTTAGAGATGCGCATGAGCGACAGGGCAAAACCGAAGGGAATTGCCAGCGGAAACGCCACAAGCACGATCGAGAGCGACATAAGGAAGCCCTTGAAGACGATCGGCAGGCTCTGGACCAAAATGACCGGGTTCAGGAACAGGCGCAGGAACATATTGGAGTTCCACGCCTCGACCCACGGCTGCTCTTTAAGGTCAGCCAGGAAGTTATCGAAGGCCGTCACGCCCTTGATCTCCACCGACGGAATCTTGGAGATCTTCTTGGTCGACCCGTCGGCGAGCGTATAGGTGCCGCTAAAGGCCTCATCGCCGCCCTCGACGGGGAAGGTCACGCCGTAAACCTCGACACGGAAAAAGCCGCCGGCAGGCGCCGTCTCGCCAAAGTCAATCTTGAGCGCCTGGCCGTCAGCCTTGCACGTGGGCTTCATGGGCGTACGATCCATGAGGTCCTCGCCCGAGAGCATCGTCAATCGCGTGTCATCGGTACCAAACGTCGTGCCGTCGACAAACGTCAAAGAAAGACCGCTCAGCTCCTCGTCGGCATCGGCCTGAACTTCCCAGGTAATGCGCGTCTCGGTGCCGCCGACCACATCGCTGCCCGAACCGGTGTTGGGTCGGGCGGTAATCTTTGCGGTCTCAAGCGCCTGGGCGGTCGTGGGCGCATATGCCCCCGCGCACACCAGCGCGAGCGCCACGGCCATGACGCAGGCTAGCTTTTGGAGCAAGGCGGACAGTGGAAAACGCTGCTCCGCGGCCCCTTTGTTCAGTCGAGACAAGGTGGCTCCTATCGTAGAAGTTGCCGGCAAAACGAGACGGAAACGCTCTCCGTCAAGAGAAGCGCAAAGGCCCTCTCCGCAAAACGGAAAGGGCCCGCGCGCAATCAAGTAGTTATTTTACTTGATATTGTACTTAGCCATGAGGGCGTCGACGGTACCGTCGTCGGTCAGGTCCTTGATGGCTTGGTTAATGTCGTCCTTGAGCTTGGTGTTGCCCTGGTTGATGGCGATGGCGTACTCCTCGCCGGTGCTGATCTGCTTGATGGTCTGGCAGGTGTTGAACTGCTCGGCGGTCAGCTGGCTGGCAACGGAGCGGTTGGTAACTACGGCGTCGCCCTTATCGGACTGCAGGGCGCTGAAGCACTCGGTGGCGTCCTTGTAGGGGACGATCTTGGCCTTGGGGAAGTTCTCCTGGGCAAAGGCCTCGGCGGTCGAGCCAGACTGGACGATGATGGTAGCGTCGGAATTGTTGAGCTTCTCGCTAAAGTTATCGGCCGTGATGTCGGTGTTATCGACCTTGGTCACGATAGCCTGATCATCCATGTAGTAGGAATCAGAGAAAGTGACTTCCTTCTCACGCTCGGGCGTGTCGGTGATAGCCGCGATGGAAACGTCATACTTGGCGCCCGAAGCGACGCCCGGAACCAGCGTGTCAAAGTCATTGTTGACATACTCGACATCCAGACCCAGCTTGTCACCGATAGCCTTGATGAGCTCAAGGTCAAAGCCCTGGTAGTCGCCGTTGTCATCCTTGTACTCAAACGGCGCGTACTCGGCAGAGGTGCCGACGGTCAGCGTGCCGTCCTTGACGAGCGCGTACTCCTTGGAGCCGTCGACCTTCTCGACCTTAGCGTCGTCAGAGCTGCTGGAACCGGCATCAGAACCAGAGGTGGCGTTGGACGAACCGCAGCCCGTCAGAGCAAGGGCGAGCGCCATAGCACCCGTGGCGGCAAATGCGCCAAGCTTCTTCAGCTTCATAATCAGTCTCCTTCCGGTGACCTCGTTTGATTCAGAGGTCTGCAAAAACTGTTGGCTATTATGCACCCGGAATTACGAATCTGCAATGAGAAAACTGATTGAAACAAACCCATAACGTGAATGGAATACTCTACTTTGTGACAGTCATTACTGCTGCAATGACCTTAATAGTCTAATTTCAGCTGCATAACCTGCAAGTTCGTTCGGAGTCTCCAAAATAAACGGCAGCGAACGCAAACGGCCATTCGATACAATATTCTGCATAACCTGCATACCGCCACCAAATTCCTCGCTGCCAAGGTATCCCTTGCCGATGCACTCGTGACGATCTTTATGGGCACCACAAGGGTTCTTCGAATCGTTGATATGTACGGCATGCAAGCGATCGATACCCACCACGCGGTCGAACTCGTCGAGTACGCCGTCCAGATCATGGATGATGTCGTAGCCGGCATCGCTCACATGGCAGGTGTCCAAACAAACGCCCAGCTTATCGGACAGCTCTGGGCGCTTGGCGGCAACGCCCTCGATAATGCACGCCAGTTCTTCAAAGCTACGGCCCACCTCGGTGCCCTTGCCTGCCATGGTCTCGAGTAATACCGTCGTCTGCTGCCCCTCAAACATCACCTGGCACAGCGTGTCGACAATCATCTGAATGCCGACGTCGGAGCCCTGTCCCACATGCGCACCGGGATGGAAGTTGTAGTAGTTGCCGGGCAGTGCTTCCAGACGCTGCAAGTCCTCGGCCATTGCCTCCAGGGCAAACTCACGCGCCCGCTCTTTGGCTGAGCAGGGGTTATAGGTATACGGGGCATGAGCCACGAGCGGGCCAAAGTCGTTTTGCTCCATAAGCTCGCGCAGGGCCGCCACGTCATCCATGTCAATGTCTTTCGCCTTGCCGCCGCGCGGGTTGCGCGTAAAGAACGCAAAGGTATTGGCGCCAATGGACAACGCCGTCTCCCCCATTGCCCGATAGCCCTTCGTCGTCGAAAGATGACACCCGATCGTCAGCATCTCCAGCTCCCTCCTCATCAGTTGCGGTGAAATACGGTCTATTGGTGCCATATTTTGGCGCAAACAGACCGTATTCCACCGCAACTTATAAAAGGGGCATCAGGGGCAAAGGCCTCCAGGCATTCCAAGCGCTGGCGCCATGCCCCCACGCCCTAAAGTTTCAAACGAATCGCATCGATGATGCGTGCGCAGCGCCGTGTGGCGGCTAGGGACATGATGGGGCTTTCGAGTTTCCCCGCCTGAATGAGCCGCGTCGCGTGCGATGCCTCACCGTAAAAATCATCGACCTCAAATGGTGCATCGATTTCGAGTACTCGACCGTCGGAGTGCTTCACATGGGCGAGCTCGGGGCGATGGAGACGCTCGATTTCCAACGAGCCCCGCTCACAGGCAATCGTTAAGCGGCTTTCATATGCTGCTTTGCCGTCGCACACCATATGAATGGGTATACCGCCGACGCTCATATGGATCTCGTCGGCCCAATCGACACGGCCGCCTGATACGTCACGCCAGCGAACTTCACGGGACGAAACCTCGCACGCGCCCGCGAGCAAATCCTCAAACCAACCGACCGCATAACAGCCCATGTCATATAGACAGCCGCCCTGCAGCGGATCAAGCAGATAGCCCGAAGGAGACTCGCCGTAATCGAGCTTTTGCACGCTTTCAATCGAGACAATACGGCCAAGCTCACCCGACGCAAGCAAGTCTTTCACGCGAGTGCGCATCGGGCAAAACCGATTCTTCATCGCCTCCATAAACAGCACGCCGCGCTCGCGAGAGGTGGAGGCGATCGAGAGAGCCTCTTCCTCACTCAAAACGGCCGGCTTTTCGCACAGCACGGCCTTTCCGGCGCACAGCGCGCGACAGGCCCAACGCGTATGCATGCCATGCGGAAGAGCCAAGTAGATTGCGTCGACATCGGGGTCGGCAATCAGCGCGTCATAAGCCGCATCGCCGCTATCGTCGGCCGAGGCATGGCCATGCGCAGCATCGATCGAAAACGCTCGGCAAAATTCCTCGACATGTGCAGGAGTGCGGCCGGCCGCAGCCACCAGCCGTGCCCCGTCGACCTTCTTGAGCGACGATGCAAATCGATGAGAAATGTGCCCAGCGCCCAAAATGCCCCAACGAACCTCACGCGAATCATTTCGTAAACCTCGGTCACCCACGATAGCCTCCTATCAGTTGCGGTGAAATAGTTCCTGTTGATGCCTTATTCTGCCGCAAACAGGAACTATTCCATCACAAGATATAAAAGGGTCATGAGGAGCGTGTTTTACCGAAGACTTTAAGCATGGCCGTTACGGGGCCCGGCTGGAAGCGTCGGCGCACGTCATCGAGACGCTCGGGGATATCGATATGCTGCGGGCAGTGGCGCGCGCATTTGCCGCACTTGACGCAATTGCTCACCAGCTTGGGCTCGCTCGTGCGCACCGCACTCGCCGTAAAGTATTGCGACAGCCCCGTAAACCAGCTGTGCGCATAGCTCGCGTTGTAGGCGGCAAAACATCCAGGGATATTGATGCCTTTAGGACACGGCATGCAATAGCCGCATCCCGTGCAGGGCACGCGATTCGACTTTTCAAACTCTTCCAGCACGCGTGCGACGGTATCGAGCTGAGTCGCTGTCATCGAATCCGGCATGGCTCGATCGGCCAACGCCGCGTTCTCATCCACCTGCGCGGTATCGGTCATACCCGATAGCAGCATCGTCACCTGAGGATGGTTCCACACCCACGAAAGCCCCCAGGCGGCAGGGGTGCGCAAATGCGGGTCACGGGCGCTCTCGAGCACAGCGCGGGCCCGCGGCGGCAGCTTGCCCGCCAGACGCCCGCCTAGCAGCGGCTCCATCACAAACACCGCGAGCCCGCGCTCCGCAGCCGCCATGAGTCCTGCCGTTCCCGCTTGATATCGTTCTCCAGCATAGTTGTACTGGATCTGGCAAAAATCCCAGTCATATGCGTCAAGCATCGTAAGGAAGTCCGCCGCGCTGCCGTGGTACGAAAAACCAATCTGACGAATGCGCCCCGCCGCCTTTTGATGCGCGATCCAGTCCTCGATGCCCAACGCCACCACACGTTCCCACTGGGCGGGCGAGGTAATGTTGTGCATAAGGTAATAGTCGATATGGTCGGTCTGCAGGCGGCGCAGTTGCTCGTCGAAGAACCAGTCGAAATCCTCCGCGCACTTGCACGAAGCATGCGGCAACTTAGTCGCCAGCAACACCCGGTCACGCAGCCCCAAGCGCTCAAGCGAGGCGCCCACGCAAGCCTCGTTGCCGGGATAGAGATAGGCCGTGTCCAGGTAGTTAATCCCCTGCTCCACCGCACGGGAGATGATGGCATCGGCTGTCTTCGCATCCGGACGTCCCGGCGCACCGGGAAACCTCATGCAGCCCAGGCCCAGAGCGGATATTCGGTTACCACTTTTGGGGTCAACGCGGTATTGCACGGCCCCTCCCCTCCCATCGAAGCCCTGACAAGGCGAAACAAACCTGTCACGTCATCGAAACACATCGGAATCGCAATTGAGAACGTATCGTAACGCAGCAGAAATCAGGCCGTCACGGCACCGCTTTAACATCAGCAAAAAGCCCGATGAAAGGAGTCGCCCATGCCCGCGCTCGACCTTTGGAACCTCGCATCCCAGCTCAAAAGCATCGATTATCGCTGGGTCGACCTCACCCACACGCTCTCGTGCGACACCCCGCACTGGTTTGGCTTTAAGCCGTTTGAGTCCACCAAGCTCTTCGACTATCTGCCAAACACGCCCGGGGACATGCTCGCGCCCATGCGCTGCTTTCAGTATTCGGTCGCCTCGCAATACGGCACCCACGTCGATGCACCGAGCCACTTCCATGTCGACGGCCGCTCCCTTGGCGAGATCGAGCCCATCGAGTTTATGCATCCGCTCTGCGTGATCGACAAGCACGAGGAATGCGCCGCAAACCCCGACTTTATCCTAACCGTCGATGACCTCAAAACTTGGGAGGACGAGCACGGTCGCATTCCCGAGGACGCTTTCGTCGCCTTCCGCTCCGACTGGTCCAAGCTCGCCGATCTGGAAAACAAGGACGAGGACGGCCAGCCCCACTACCCCGGCTGGGACCTCGATGCCATCAAGTGGCTTGTAGAGGAACGCAATATCGGCGCCATCGGCCACGAGCCCGCAGATACCGATCCGGCGACCATCACCACGCGCGAGGACGCCTACCCCTACCCCGGCGAGCAATACATCCTCTCGGTCGACCGCTATCAGATCGAAGTCATGGACCATCTGGACGAGCTCCCTGCCACGGGTGCCGTCATCTTCTGCACCTTCCCCAAGGTCCGCGATGGCGTCGGATACCCCGCCCGCGTCTTTGCGGTCTGCCCCGCGGCATAAGCGCACAGCGCAATAGTTTCTTTTTCATAACAGCCGCCCCGCGCACCCGCCAATCACCCTGGCAGCATACAATCCATCAGGCGCCCCTTACGCGGGCGCCTTTTATATGGGGAGATGATTCATATGCAGATCAACAAGGTCGCCTTTATCGGCAAGGGCGGCGTCGGCCTGCTCTACGGCAGCATGATTGCCAAGGCCCTCGGCAATGACGCCGTCGAATACGTTATGGATGACGCCCGTTTTGAGCGTCACGCGGGCGATGCGCTCACCGTCAACGGAAAGCCTTGCGATCTCACGTCCGTCCGCGCCAGCGAGGCAGCGCCCGCCGATCTGGTCATCCTGACGGTCAAGACCACCGGTCTCGACCAAGCACTCAAGACTATGGAGCGCGTCGTGGGACCCAACACGCTCATCGCCTCGCTGTGCAACGGCATTACGAGCGAGCAAAAGATTGCCGAACGCTTTGGCTGGGAGCATACCGTTCTTGGTATCTGCCAGGGCATGGACGCCGTGTTCCTCAACGGAGAGCTCACCTTTACCAACACTGGCGAGATCCGCTTTGGCGCGGCGGCCGGCACGGACCCCGCAACCATCACCGCAATCGACGAGCTCTACACGCGCTGCGGCATCGCCCATACCGTCGAGAGCGACATTGCGCACCGCATGTGGGCCAAACTCATGCTCAACGACGGCATCAACCAGACCTGCATGGCCTACGGCGGGACCTACGGAAGCGCCACGGAGCCGGGCTCCGAGCAGCGCCGTTGTTTTGTCTCCGCCATGCGCGAGACACTTGCGGTTGCCAACGCCGAGGGCGTTGAGCTGACCGAGGCAGACCTGACGCAAATGGTGCACCTCATCGAGGGAATCGACCCCGCCGGTATGCCCTCGATGGCGCAGGACCGCATCGCACAACGAAAAACCGAAGTCGAGGAGTTCGCGGGCACCATTTGCCGCCTGGCGGCCAAGCACGATATCCAGGCACCGCAAAACGAGTGGCTCTATCGGCGCATCCGCGGTATCGAGAAAAGCTGGTAGCGCCAACGCGCCGCATTCAACAGCCTTAACAGCAAAGCCGCCGCAAGAGAACCTTTCCCCTGCGGCGGCCTTCATCTTCGTCTATAACCGGCGGCCGATCTCACAACAGTTAGCGTTGCGACCCCGGCACCTCGTCCTCGTCATCGTGGCAAAGAACCACGCCCGCGCTTCCCAGTAGCGTGGCCGCAATCAGCGCGCCGACCACGATAGGAGCAGCCCTGTATGTCCCCTGCATGCCCGCGACGAGCGCGGCCGTGGGACCAAGGCAGCCAAGCATCAACGCGACGGCGGCAACGGCAATATCTCGAGCATTCACAAGACCACTTCCTCCAAGAGAAAGACCTTATTTCTCATGACTAGTGTGCCCCGCATCCATACGCCCAGCGTACCGCCACGGTAAGGGCTCTGTTAACTCAAACGCACATAAAGAACGGGTGGCTTTACGTTGCCCTAAAGCTCGGTAAAGACGCCCGCCCGCCAAATATCCGTGATGCAGAAAAATTACCAACCGGTGTAGTAGTCGGTGGTTCCGGCAGCGCAGCCGGAGTCATAGACCTTGCAATCACCCTTGGAGCCCGTAAAGGTCGAGCCCTGGGCCATATCGCCCGCGGCAACAACGTAATAGCCGTCGGAATCGCGCCAGAAGCCCTCAGAATCCTGAGTCCATTCGCCCGTGCGATAGTGATAAAGCACATTGCTGCTGTAATAGGTCTCGCGGCGCCCGTTGTAGTTATTGACACCCGCAGAGCGCGTCAGGCCCGATCCGTTCGCGTAGGACGCGGCAGACGCGTAGGATGGAGTGTAACCGGCGTTGTAGTACGAAGCCTGGGCGGCGGCAGCCTCCGTCTCGGCGGCGGCAGCCTCGAGCGCTTCGCGCTTGGCATCCTCAAGCGCAGTGCGCAGCTCATCGAGCTCGGTCGACTTGGCGTCGACCTCCCCCATCGTCAACAGGCTACCCGCACCGTCGATGCAACCCTGCAACACAGCGCGCTCGTCATCGGTAGCATAGTCGCCATACATATTCATAATGATTTGAGCGCGCATCTCCAGGGAATCGCGCTTTGCCCCCATCGAGGCGTTCCACTCCTGCATGGAGCCATATCCGTCGCCGCGGTAGTCGACGGGCTGCACCAGCGTCGCCTCGGACGGCGTAGATCCGACCGTATCGGATAGTGTTGCCGCGTGGGCATCAGTTGCGCCGGCGCCCACCAAAAGTGCCACGGTCAGAGCGGCGGAAAGGGCGGCGGCTTTCGGTTTTCGTGAATCGATCCTCATGTAGCTGGAAACCTCCGTAGTGCGTTTTTGCTGCGTTTGAGCTGCGTGTGATTCGATTGCGCTGCATAGTACCCCGAGCAAATCGCGACCTGCGGTTTTACTCAAAAGGCGCACGTCAATTGCGTAAAACTCACATCCTCTCAACAGGAGTTTTCCACAACTCGAATGCATAAAGCATGCCAAAAACCCTGTTTTTGCACCCGCTCTATGCAAAAAAAGCGCCTGTGCAACCATTGTTCGCACAGGCGCCTTGAGCAGGCATTTTATGCAGTATAACCTATCGAGTCGCAAGGGGTCCTTGCACAAGTCGCCTTACTCGTCCAGCGCGGCGAAGGCCTGCTTCAGATCCCAAATGATATCCTCGGCGTTCTCGGTACCGATAGAAAGACGGATCGTGGAGGGCGTGATGTTCTGCTCGGCGAGCTCCTCGGCAGAGAGCTGGGAGTGCGTGGTGGTAGCCGGGTGCACGACGAGCGACTTGACGTCGGCCACGTTGGCGAGCAGCGAGAACACCTGCAGATGATCGATGAACTTCCAAGCTGCCTCCTGGCCACCCTTAATCTCAAAGGTAAAGATCGAGGCACCACCGTTGGGGAAGTACTTCTGATAGAGCTCGTGATCGGGGTGCTCAGACAGGCTCGGGTGGTTTACCTTGGCGACGTGGCTGTCACCAACCAGGAACTCAACGACCTTCTTGGTGTTCTCGACATGACGGTCAACGCGCAGCGACAGAGTCTCGGTGCCCTGGAGCAGGACCCAGGCGTTGAACGGGCTGATGCAGGCGCCCTCGTCACGCAGCAAGATAGCGCGGACATAGGTCGCGAAGGCGGCGGGACCGGCTGCCTCGGCAAACGAAACACCGTGGTAGGAGGGGTTGGGCTCAGCGATCTGGGCGTACTTGCCACTCGCCTTCCAATCGAAGTTACCGCCGTCGACGATCACACCGCCCAGCGAGGTGCCGTGGCCGCCGATGAACTTAGTTGCGGAGTGGACGACGATGTTGGCACCATGCTCCAGCGGACGGAACAGATACGGGGTGCCGAAGGTATTGTCGACGACAACCGGCAGACCGTGCTTCTTGGCGATCTCGGAGATGGCGTCGATGTTGGGGATGTCGGAGTTGGGGTTGCCGAGCGTCTCGAGATAGACGACCGTGGTGTTGTCCTTGATGGCGCCCTCGACCTCGTCCAGGTTGTGGGCATCCACGAAGGTGGTCTCGACGCCAAACTGGGAGAGCGTATGCTCCAGCAGGTTGTAGGAGCCACCGTAGATGGTCTTCTGAGCCACCACGTGGTCACCGGCCTGGGCAAGAGCCTGCAGGGTATAGGTGATGGCGGCGGCACCAGAGGCGACGGCGAGGCCGGCCACGCCGCCCTCGAGTGCGGCGATGCGGTCCTCAAAGACACCCTGGGTGGAATTGGTCAGACGACCGTAGATGTTACCGGCGTCGGCAAGGCCAAAGCGGTCGGCGGCGTGCTGGGAGTTGCGGAACACATAGCTCGTGGTCTGGTAGATCGGCACGGCACGGGAGTCGGATGCAGGATCGGCGCTCTCCTGGCCAACGTGCAGCTGCAGGGTATCGAAACCAAAGGTGTGCTCGGGGTTGTTGATGAACTGGCTCATGATGATCTCCTTGATCGAACAAAAGTAATAAGCGTAAGAGAAGTAAGTCGCTGTCTCCTGATTACGCCAACGGGCGCAAACAGGAGCCCGGCATTCGTCTTAGCAAGCAGTTCATATGCGGTCCTCCTTTTGACATCCCGGTTCCGTGGTCGGCTTAATTACCTACCGCCTTTGTGTGTTTTGAATAGTACGAGCATCGTCTCCCCGGGTCAATCACTTAAAAGCGCTAACCTGTTATCGTTTTTTTAGATAGCTATCGAAAGGACGGGCGCCGATGACCCTCCAACAGCTTCGCTTTTTGATCGCCGTGGCTGAGTCCGGTTCAATCAACGCCGCAGCTCAGCGCCTCTATACGGCACAGTCCAATATCTCCAATGCCGTCAAAAGCCTGGAACAGGAGCTCCATCTGGAGATCTTTACGCGCTCCAGCCGCGGCGTCACGCTCACCAACGACGGCACCGAGCTTTTGGGCTATGCGCGCCAGGTCGTAGAGCAGGCCGACATGCTCGAGGCGCGCTACGAGGACGGCGGCACCCCGCAAGCCCGCCTCGCCATTTCCGCCCAGCACTACGCCTTTTCGGTCGAGGCCTTTGTCAACGTGGTCGAGCGCTGCCGCGACAGCAAGTTCGAGTTCATCATGCGCGAGACCACCACATCGCAGATCATCGATGACGTCCGCGCGTTTCGCAGCGACATTGGCATCCTCTATCTGGACGACTTTAACGCCCGCGTTCTGCAGAAGGCTTTTGCCGATGCGCGCGCGAGCTTCCATCCCCTATTCGACGCGACGGTCCACGTCTTCGTTAGCGAGCGCCACCCGCTCGCACGCCGCCCTCAGCTGTCCCTTGCCGACCTCACACCCTATACGCGTTATAGCTTTGAGCAGGGAACCTCAAACTCCTTCTATTACGCCGAGGAACCTTTTAGCTATATCCCTTGCGACCGCAACATACGAATCTCGGACCGCGGAACACTTACTAACTTACTTATCACGTCGAACGGCTACACCCTGTCGACCGGTGTCCTCTCCAATGAAATGCAATGGGGTATGGCATCGATCCCGTTAGCAGACGCCCCAACGATGCACGTAGGCTATATCATGCACGACGAGCGCAAGCCCTCTCCCCTCTTGCAGCAATACCTCGACGAGCTCAACCGCATCATCCATGCCAACTAACTGTCGGAAGACGGGGTAGAAATCGTAGATTGCTAGCCCCCGGCGGGCATGGCGCTACAATGGCCACTCACACGAAACGTACCCAACGAAAGGAACCATGTGAAGGTCATCATCTATACCGACGGCTCGGCCCGATCAAATCCGGGACGCGGCGGCTACGGCGCCGTGCTCAAGTACACCAACCCCGCCGGCAAGACCTTCACCTCCGAGCTTTCGCGTGGCTACGCCAAGACCACTAACAACCGCATGGAGCTCATGGCGGTCATCGTGGCGCTCGAGGCACTTAACCGCCCCTGCGAGGTCGAGGTCCATTCCGATTCGCAATACGTCGTCAACGCCTTCAACAAACACTGGATCGACGGCTGGAAAAAGCGCGGGTGGAAAACTGCCAACAAGCAGCCCGTCAAGAACCGCGACCTGTGGGAGCGCCTGCTTGCCGCAAAGAGCAAGCATAAGGTGGAGTTCATCTGGGTTAAGGGGCATGCCGGCCACGAGCTCAATGAGCGCTGCGACGAGCTCGCCACCACCGCGGCCGACGGAGCCAACCTCGATATCGACACCGGCTTTAGCGAGAGCGACCTGTAACGGCGTTTTCGCACGCTTTTATGTCCTCCCGCGCTACACTCGTCCTGTAGGCCAAACAACGCAAGGGGGACACATGCTGCGCATCGCAACCATCGGCACATCCATGATCACCGACGACTTTATCCAAGTCGTCAATGCCAACGACCAGGCTACATTCGTAGGCACGCTCTCGCGCGACGCAGATCGTGGCGCCGCCTTTACCGCCGAACACGGCGGCGAACGCAACTTCACCGCACTTGACGAGCTTGCGTCCGCCGACGACGTCGACGCCGTCTACATCGGCAGCCCCAACGCGCTCCATCACGAGCAGGCGCTCGCCTGCATCGCCGGTGGCAAGCACGTCATCGTCGAGAAGCCCTTCTGCGCCACCGAAGCGCAGGCACTGGAAGTCTTCCGCGCTGCCGAGGCAGCAGGCGTCGTGGCCCTCGAGGCCATGCGCCCGCTTCACGACCCCGCCTTCCACGCCATTGAGGACGCTCTGGGCGAGATTGCGCCCATTCGCCGCGCCTCACTGCGCTTTGGCAAGTATTCCTCACGCTACAACGAAATCCTCGCTGGACGCGCCACCAATATCTTCGACTGCAATATGGCATCGGGTTCCCTCATGGACATTGGCGTCTACGCCGTCGAGCCCATGGTCGAGATTTTCGGCATGCCCTCTGGTCTCACCAGCATGACCACGCTGCTCGACCCCTCAACGCAAGAGCTCACCCATGGCCCCATCGACGGTTGCGGTTCCATTCTCGCCAGCTATGGCGGTGGCCGTATCTCCGTCGAGCTCGCGCACTCCAAAATTACGAATGACCTGCTGCCCTCGCAGATCGAAGGCGAGCGTGGCACTATCCAGATCGACCATCTGTCCACGCCCCGCAACGTCCGCATCGACTATCGCGGCGACGTCGTACGCGGCTCGGCGACCGAGGCACCGCGCGAACAGGACGACAACGGCCGCGCGCTCGACCTACCCAAATCGAGCAACACTATGGAATACGAACTCATAGACTTTGTCACCGCCATCGGTAACATCGATAACGTTAAGGAAGAGATCTGGGAGACCCCAGCGGGACGCCACGAGCTCGGCCACTACCGCGATGTCACGCTCGTCTCGCTCCGCATCATGGATGCCGTGCGTCAGCAGGCCGGCATTACCTTCCCCGCCGATTCAGTCAAGCAGGCCTAGCGATGGGCCTCTTCGATACGTTCTTCTCCAGCGTCACCGGCAGCAGTCGAGAGCCTCAAAAACCATCAAACATCGAGCTCGAGCTGCGCCGCAGGCTTACTGTGCTCGCAAGCGACGAGGCCACTCAAGACACTCCGCAGCGCTATTTTCTGCGGTGGGAGGGCCAAGTCCAGGGCGTTGGTTTTCGCTTTACCAACACCAACCTCGCGCAGGCACGCGCACTCACCGGCTGGGTGCGTAACATGGAAGACGGCTCCGTCGAGATGGAGATACAGGGGGCTCCGGCAAACATCCTATCTCATCTCGAGGCGCTTCATGCCTCCTACGAGCGCATGGGAACGCGTTTTCGCCTCGCAGACGCCCAGGCCCGAGCCCCACTTACCAATGAAGACGGTTTCAGTCCTCGTTATTAGTATTGTGTGCTAAATACGGTATCATTTACCTACGACCGTTGACAGAAAAGAGGCGAGGCGCATGGCGGTGCAAAGAAGAAACACCAAGCAGCGGAAGCTGGTTCTTGACGCCGTGCGCCAAAGCTATAACCACCCCACCGCCGATGAGATCTACAACGCCGTGCGCGCGCAGGATGACAAAATCAGCCGCGGTACGGTCTACCGCAATCTCAATCTCTTGGCCGACGCCGGGGAGATCCTCTCCATCAAGACACCGGGCGGCAGCCGCTTCGATCGCACCATCGAGCCGCATGCGCATATCATCTGCACCTCGTGCAGCCGCGTCATCGACGTACCGCTCCCCTTCGATGCCCAACTCGACGCCAAGGCGTCCGAGCAAATCGGCTGGAACGTCACCTCGCACTACACCATCTTCGAGGGCCTCTGCCCCAACTGTAGGTAGATTTTGGGACATGCCTACTCAGCAAGTAGACGACGCAGCTCTTCTTCGACCGTGCGCACGTAGCGGACACGGTCATTGACACCGCGCATGCTGGGATTGCAGCTCTCCATCAGATAGGGATGGCCCACCACGTTGAGCATGTCGCGATCGTTTTCGTTATCGCCAAACGCCATCATTTCGTTAGGTGAGATCCCCAGTGCGCGACCATAATCGGCAAGCGCGGACCCCTTGCCCGAATCAAAGCCGATAAAGTCGGTCCATTCGGTTCCCGACGTCATCACATCGACCCGGTCGCTAAAGCGACGCGCAAAATACTCCAACGCCGCCGGCTGCTCTGTCTCGGGCGTTTGAAACGCAATCTTAATGACATCCTCGTCGATGTCCTCGGGACGGTCGACCACCGCCACATCGCAGTGGACCTCATAGCGCAAATGGTCGACGAACGCATCGTTGCCGCTCATGGTGTAGAGGTGCCCCTCGCACGAAAGGGTCACGTCGGCATGGGGAAAGGCGACCACGGCATTCGCGATATCCATAGCAAGGCTACGCTCCATGGAACGCTTGACAACGGCATGCCCCTCGCTCATCACCAGGGCTCCGTTTTCGCACACATAGGCGAGCTCATCGGCCACCGGGGCAAACAGATAGCGCAAGCTCGCATATTGACGGCCGCTCGCCGGCATAAACACGATACCGCGACGATGCAGCTCATCGATGAGCTCAAAGGCCTCGGAACGCGGCTCGCGCTCCCCCGGATGCAGCAACGTGCCGTCCAAATCGCAGGCGATCAGCTTGATTCCCTCAAGACCCATATGCTTCCCCCAAAGTCTCTCATCAACAGCAAGACGGACTTTGAATGGCAATCCCTCAAAGCCCGTCTTGCGCATACGCGCGCTTAGCCGCGCGTCTTTTTTACGATCGTAAAGTCTGAAGCCATACTCACAACAACATCCGCCGCGCTCGATGCAAAGCGTCGACTGGCATCGAGCTCGCGTGCGACCACCGAGAGCCGAACGCCCCCAATACCCCGGAGCATACGACCCAAAACCGGTTGCACCGGCGTATACATGCGCACGGTATGCTCGTCCGAGTCACCCCGGAAGAGCGGCGCATGCATGTTGCCGATCTCCCAGCACGCATGTGCGAGCACAATCGGATCCATGCGGTCGACTTCGACCAAATAGACCTCGGCGCTGCGCAGGCGCACGACAACCGCTACGGGCACCGCGCCCGTGCGGTCAATAGCAAGCACGTCACCGTCGGCAAGACGCTCGCCATCAGTGGCATCCAGCCGGGCATTCACCGTGCGCCCCAGCTCCGTCACGCCCACAAACAGGCGCGCATCAGCCTGGTCCCAATCGAGTAGCAGCTCGTCAACCTCAAAGACGCCACCCAGCTCCCGACGAAGCAGGAGTTCATAGGACGGGTCGTTGAGATTTCCCAAGCGCTCCGTAGCTACCAGGTCCACGGACATCAACTAGTCCTCGACCTCGACGAGCTCGATATCAAAGTTGAGGTCCTTGCCGGCGAGCTCGTGGTTGGCGTCGAGCGTCACGGCCTCGGCCGTCACATCGATGACCACGGCGGGGACGGGCATGCCGCTCGGCGTGGACAGGAAGAGCTTCATGCCCTTCTCGATCTGCTCGATATTGGGAACCTGCTCGGCCGGGAAGGTGATAACCATCTCGGGGTTGCGCTCGCCGTAGGCATCGACAGCAGGAATGTGCACGGTCTTCTTCTCGCCCACCTGCATGTCGACAACAGCGGCGTCGAAGCCCTTGATCATCTGGCCGGCGCCGCAGGTGAACTCCAGCGGCTCGCCGCGATCGTAGGAGCTATCGAACTGCGTGCCGTCGTCGAGCGTGCCGCGATAATGGGTCTTGACCTTCTTGCCCTGGTTGGACATGGTAACCTCCGTGATAAGGGCGGCGCACAACGCGGGCCGCCGTGAACATATGGCGCTAACTATACCCTAGTCATACAATTCAAAGACAGTTTGCAAAGAAACGCTGCAACCGGAGGAACCATGGCATATCCCGTATTTGACCTACACTGCGACACCGCCGACCGCATCGGCTGGGCCACGCTCGATCTCGACCTGCGCTTTACCGCCGGCACCGACGGCTATTTCCCCGGCGACGAAACGCATCCGCAGGATTTCGACCTCATCGAGGGCAACGCCTGCGCCATCTCGCTCGCAAAGATCGGCAACACGCCGTGGGCACAGTGCTTCGCCACGTTTGTCCCCGACGAGATTCCCACCGCCCACGCCGCACGCTTCCAAGCACAGATCATGGCGCACATGAGCGGCCAGGCAATGCTCAACCACGACCGCATGGTCAACGTACGCAGCGCCGCTGACATTCGCCCTGCACTCAAAGACGGCAAGGTCGCCTGCATCCACACCATCGAAAACGCCACGTTCTTTGCCGAGGACCCCGCGCTGATCGAGGCGCTCAAGAGCCTGGGCGTACTCATGTCATCGCTCAGCTGGAACGCGCAGGGACCGCTCGCGAGCGGCCACGACACCCACGCCGGCCTCACCGCCGCCGGCATCGAGGCGCTTACGCAGATGGAACACGCCGGCATGATACTCGACGTCTCCCACCTCAACGATGAGTGCTTTGACGAGGTTGTCGCCCACGCCACGCGCCCCTTCGTCGCCAGCCACTCCAACTCCCGTGCGGTTTGCGGCGTCAAGCGCAACCTCACCGACGACCAGTTCCGTACCATTCGCGACATGGGCGGCATCGTCGGCCTCAACTACTGCAGCGAGTTCCTCTCCAACGAAGCAACCGACGAGACCGCCGCAGATGTCACCTTCGACCAGCTGGCAGCCCATATCGAACACTGGCTCGACCTGGGCGGCGAAGATGTCATCGCGCTCGGCGGCGACTGGGACGGCGCCAAGGTACCCGACTTCCTCTCCGATGCCAGCAAGATGCCCGAGTTCCAGAACATGCTTTCCAAGCACTTTGGCAAGACCGTGATGCAAAAGCTCTGCAGCGACAACGCCCTTGCCTTCTTCGAGCGTTATTAATTTCACATCCCTTGAGCGGGCCGGTATGCCGAGCGATCGACATGCCGGCCCGTCCCCAATCCAAAGGATAACTTTTGACGCAGCAATTTACGATTTTCCTACCCCGACCGGATGGGACGCCCATCCCCGTCGTCGTTACCAAAAAGCGCGTCAAGAACTTCAACCTGCGCGTCACATCGAGCGGTGAGGTCCACGCCAGCGCACCGCTCGACGCCAGCCGCGAGCGTATCGAAGCGTTTGTAAAGCGCAACAACGGCTGGATTATCAGCCGACTTGCCCAGCGCGAGCAACGTCAGGCGACGGCGCGAGAACCGCTCAGTCCCCTCTCGATCATTGCGCTTTGGGGCAAGCCCATCACGGTACAGGACGCACTCGATCACAACTTTGCATCACCCGCACCGCGACCCAAACAGGTCACCTTCGCAAGTTTTATGGGTACCGACGAATCGAACGAAGGCCCACAGGCCAAGCGGCGCGCAATCCTCGACGGCCTAACGTCCGACGAGCTCCAAGTCCATATCGACCAGCTCTATACGTCCGAGGTCACATCGGCGCTACGCGATATTGTGCACGCATACGAAATCGCAATGGGTGTCGCCGTTTCCCGCGTTTCCGTACGCAGCATGAAAACGCGCTGGGGCTCGTGCACGCCCAAAACCGGCGCCATTCGCATCGCACGAGAACTTGCCGCCTACCCCGTCGAATGCCTCGACATGGTTGTCGCCCACGAGCTCGTCCACTTGCTCGAGCCAAGCCACAATCAGCGGTTCCACGCCCTGCTCGACACGTACTGCCCCAACAATAGAGCTCTGTCGCAGCGACTCAAAAAACCGCCCGCCAACGAGCTTTAGCGTCAGCTAGCGCACGCGCTCGATCTCGACGCCACAGCTTGCCAGGGGAAGACCGACGGGCGCCCAAGGCTTATCGAGCTTAACACGCACGCCAAGCAGCAAGGGATAACGACGTAGCAGCATCTGGGCCACACCCTCGGCTGCAGCCTCGATGAGCTTAAACGTATGCTCGCGCAGATAGCCATCGACATCGTGGCACACCGAGCCGTAATCAATAGAGGCATCCAGGTTATCGTGCTCCCCCGCCGCGCGCAGGTCGGCATAGAGCACCAAGGACACGACAAACTTCTGCCCCAGGGCGTTTTCCTCGGGATACACGCCGTGGTTGGCAAAGACCTCGAGACCATCGATAGTAATGCGGTCGGCATGGCGCAGGTCGTCATAGCTCACATGGGGCACCGCCGTTGCGGCGGAAATCTCGCCCCTGCCACGACGGGCAAGCTCGGCACCCTCGGTCTTGGTTGCATTCTCGGGCAGCTTTTTGTTAGTCATCGCGATCGTCTCCTTCGTTCAGAACCCCGACCGCGCATACCGACTACACGCGAATCGACAGGTTCTTTTTATCATCGCTCCAGTTGCAGGCATTGCGCGCAGGGCATGCAAAGCAGGCGCGCGACGCTTTGTCGGCTGCATAGAGCAGACGCTCAAGCGGCTGGCTGTTCACGCGCAGCTTTCGATGGCCCAGAATGGCCGTCTTAATGGCTGCGGCATCTGCCGGCTCAAACGCCACGTCTTCGGGCATGCCGCCGAGAATCGCATCGGCGACGCGTTCGCTTGCAACATCATGGGATATACCCGATTCATACTGTTCATCTTTGCCGATATCGTGAAGAAGTGCCGTGGCATAGATGACCTCGCGGTCAAATTTGAGCTCTTCCTCGAGATTCTTGATCCACATAATACGGGCGACATCCAGCAGATGGTCGATACCGTGGCGGCAAAAGATGCGCCCCGATTCCAACTGCGCAATGTTTCCCAGATGCCGCCGGAACAGTCCGTTGGCACAGATGTAATCAATGCAAGGCATGGCACCAAAGGGAGTCAGGCCCGAAGCCATAAAGCCGCGACGCGACGTTCCTTCATCGGTCTTCGATGCAAAGTCGTTGACGACTCTCATGGTTAGCGGCCCAGCATCCTAAAGAATCGCTCCTCGAGCGACGGATCGGTCTCAAAGACACCGCGACGAGCAAGCGTTACGGTCTTGGTACCGGGCTTTTGCACGCCGCGCATGGTCATGCACATATGCTCGGCTTCCATCAGCACGATTGCCCCTTGGGGGGCAAGATATTCCATGAGGGCATCGGCAACCTGTGTACACAGCTGCTCCTGCAGCTGCAGACGACGGGCATAGACCTCAACCGTGCGAGCAAGCTTAGACAGACCCGCCACGCGGCCGTTAGGGATATAGCCGATCGCAGCCTTGCCATAAAACGGCAGCAGATGGTGCTCGCACAGCGAGTAAAACGTGATGTCGCGCTCGATAACTAAATCGTTCGAAGCGACGGCAAAAGTTTTGGACAGGTGCTCCTCAGCGCTCTGGTCCATGCCGCCGGCAATCTCGCCATACATGCGGGCGACGCGTGCCGGCGTCTCCAGCAGGCCCTCACGAGTTGGGTCCTCGCCTATGCCCTCAAGCAACAGCTTTATGGCGGTCTCAACTTTTTCCTGATCGACCATCTAGGCCTCACTCTTCCGATTTTGCGTTCGCGCTATGGTACCACGCCCTCCGGCATCGGCCACAAGCTACATAGTATGGGTCGAATAGACCGGATCGTCTCGCCAAAGCTCCACAGCGTCGCAAAGCGAAACGCCCTCGCGCGCGGCACGAGTGCGCGTGGCGTTCATGTCGATCACCCGCTGATTACTCGAACCCCTAAAACGCAAGGAGATATCGTACAGGTCTTGAACGAACGGGCCGTCCACCAACATATCGAGGCAGGCAAGGATACGGTCCGTCACCTCGGTATGATGACGGCCGCCCGGCATAAGTTCCTCGAGCACGTCGCCGGTAAAGCACCAAATGGTCTTCCCCGACTCCACAGGATAGGCCGCACGCACGCGTTCGATAAAGTCAACGAGACCCGCCTGATTCTCGGGTTCCATGGGCTCGCCACCCAGAATCGTCAGGCCATCAATAAAGGGATGGTCAAGACTGTCGATAATCTTGTCCTCGACGGCACGGTCGAACGGTTCACCCGCGGCAAAGTCCCACGCGACGGAGTTAAAGCAATTCTTGCACCCACGACGGCACCCACTCACAAACAGAGAAGTACGAACACCTTCCCCATCAGCAATGTCGAAATACTTAATGTTCGCGTAGTTCATAGGTAACTCTCCCGGGAGGCCGGGACATATCATCCCGTCCTCAAACATTCTCGGCCTGCGGCCTGCGAAACTGCGGGCGGGACGATATGTCCCGGCCTCATGCAAAGGGTAACTCAATGAACGAAGCGAACATCGAGTATAGGGTTCGAGGTCTAATAAAAACTTTGTTGCAGCTCAACCGCCATCGCAAGCAAAACGTTGTTGCAAGTCAACTCATTTCCGCTAAGAACTTCGAGGGGTGAGCAGGCCGCGTGCTGCATCTCAGCTACATCAACTTGGCTGAGCCGAGAGGGCCGCTTGGGCTTTTGCTCGATATGAGTTCCGCACGAACAGGAGGCGCCAGTGGCGCCTCCGTCGTGAGCCAGGACTGTCCGAAATAGCGAGTAAAGGTCCGGGGCCTCGCTACGGGGCAGCTTGGGATGGTTATTAGAGATGCAGCACGCGGTCGCGGATCTCCTCGGTTCGACCCTGGTTCCAGAATTGAGTACCGATGTAGCCGCACGTACGACGGGCGACATTCATCTTCTCCTGATCGCGGTTGCCGCAATTGGGGCACTCCCACACCAGCTTGCCGTCATCCTCGACAATCTTGATCTCGCCATCGTAGCCGCACACCTGGCAGTAATCGCTCTTGGTGTTGAGCTCGGCGTACATGATGTTGTCGTAGATGTACTGCATCACGCGAATGACAGCCTTAAGGTTGTCCTGCATGTTAGGAACCTCGACGTAGGAGATGGCACCGCCCGGCGAAAGCTGCTGGAACATGCCCTCAAACTTGAGCTTATCGAAAGCATCAATCTCCTCGGACACATGGACGTGGTAGCTGTTGGTAATGTAGCCCTTGTCCGTCACACCCGGAATAATGCCAAAACGACGCTGCAGGCACTTGGCGAACTTGTAGGTCGTCGACTCAAGCGGGGTGCCGTACAGCGAGAAGTCGATATCGCTTTCGGCCTTCCACTCGGCGCATTTGTCGTTCATGTGCTGCATGACGGCCATGGCAAACGGCGTGCCTTCCTTCTCGGTGTGGCTGTGGCCCGTCATGTACTTGACGCACTCATACAGACCGGCATACCCCAGGCTGATGGTGGAATAGCCGCCCACGAGCAGTTTGTCGATCGTCTCGCCCTTCTTAAGGCGCGCCAGGGCGCCGTACTGCCACAGAATCGGTGCGGCATCCGAAAGCGTGCCCATCAGGCGCTCATGACGGCACAGCAGGGCACGATGGCACAGCTCAAGGCGCTCGTCGAAGATCTTCCAGAACTTGTCCATGTCCTGATGCGAGCTCAGTGCGACATCGGGCAGGTTGATGGTCACAACACCCTGGTTAAAGCGGCCATAGTACTTAGGTTTGGTCGGGTCATAGTTCAGCGCGTTGGCAACATTGTTAAAGCCGTTGCCCGAACGGTCGGGCGTCAGGAAGCTGCGGCAACCCATGCAGGTGTAGCAATCGCCATTGCCGGCGGTCTCACCCTTAGACAGCTTGAGCTCACGCATCTTCTTCTCAGAGATGTAGTCGGGCACCATGCGCTTGGCGGTGCACTTGGCAGCCAGCTGGGTCAGGTAGAAGTACGGGGAATTCTCGTGAACGTTATCGTCCTCGAGCACGTAGATAAGCTTGGGGAATGCCGGGGTAATCCACACGCCGGCTTCGTTCTTAACGCCCTCGTAGCGCTGGCGAAGCGTCTCCTCCACGATCATGGCAAGGTCGTGCTTCTCCTGAGGCGTACGGGCCTCGTTGAGATACATAAAGACCGTCACGAACGGCGCCTGGCCATTCGTGGTCATAAGGGTCACGACCTGATACTGAATCGTCTGGACGCCGCGACGGATCTCGTCACGCAGACGGTCCTCAACGACCTCACGGACCTTCTCGGCAGACGCAGAGACGCCAAGCTCCTCGAGCTCGCGGGCAACCTCGCCGCGAATCTTCTGACGGCTCACCTCGACAAACGGAGCCAGGTGGGTCAGCGAAATCGACTGGCCGCCATACTGGGAAGAGGCGACCTGGGCGATAATCTGCGTCGCGATATTGCAAGCAGTCGAGAAGCTGTGCGGCTTCTCGATCAGCGTGCCCGAGATAACGGTGCCGTTCTGGAGCATATCCTCCAGGTTCACCAGGTCACAGTTATGCATGTGCTGGGCAAAGTAGTCCGAATCGTGGAAGTGAATCAGGCCCTCGTTGTGGGCATCCACGATCTCCTGGGGCAGCAGCACGCGCTGCGTCAGGTCCTTGGAAATCTCGCCGGCCATGTAGTCGCGCTGGACGGAGTTGACGGTCGGGTTCTTGTTGGAGTTCTCCTGCTTGACCTCTTCGTTATTGCACTCAATCAGCGACAGGATCTTGTCATCGGTCGTGTTCTTTTGGCGCTTCAGGCTCTGAACATAGCGGTAGATGATGTAGTGGCGAGCGACCTCGTAGCAGTCGAGACGCATAATCTCGTCCTCGACCAGATCCTGGATCTCCTCGACCGATACGGTGTGGCCGGCCTTCTCACATGCCTCGGCGACGTTTTGTGCCGCATAGATCACCTGGCGGTCGGTAAGGCGAGAGCCTTCCTCGACCTCCAAGTTTGCGGCGCGGATCGCATTGACGATCTTATCGATGTCAAAGGTAACCTCGGTGCCGCTGCGCTTGATGATCTTCATCCTCTTGCCTCTTTCGCATCGTAGCCTCATTGCGCTTCAGGGCCAAACGATGCCCGGCAGGGCTTGCCCCTGTCTTGCGGCGCCGTCGCGCAATCTGTGTTCTCGATAACCATAGGCCCTCATGCGGACAATCCTCGCAGCCATTCAAGGGGCCCAAAGATCTATCCAAATGGGGCGAATAAGGTTCTCGTTCTCTGTCCGCCATCTATCATACGACAAAGAGGCATCTATATCCTGTATTCTTTTTTTAGGTCAAACACAACATATAGTGTTTCAGCAGGTCAAAGCAATTGGTCAATTTGCAGACGCATTATAAATGAAAGCCTCTTGGCAGACTGCTAAAACGTTATCAACCCAACTACCTGCACAGCAGTTTTGAAACCCCCTCAACCGTGCCGCCGCCAAATAGCACCAAAACCAAGCCGCTCACGCCAAAAGAATCCAAAAGATTATGCTTGACCAACATGTTGCGGTCATGATGGGCCAGGACACATGCAATCTGCCGGCACCCCTACGGGATGCGAAGACCATCGCGTAGGGACCTTGGATCAATATTTGATGACTTATTTGGCGGCGCGCTTGGTGGCAAAAAACAAAACAGCCCAGAGGACATAGCCTCTGAGCTGCGAACATTTGGTGGGCGTTAGAAGATTTGAACTTCTGACCTCTTCCGTGTCAGGGAAGCGCTCTCCCCCTGAGCTAAACGCCC